>JAPKMU010000330.1 GCA_026645745.1 Anaerolineae bacterium
GGCGGTGTACTTCACGCTTGCGCCAGAGGAGGCTGCGCCGACACTGGTCGCGGAGGCTGCGATCACAGAGGATGCGGAAAGCACCGCCGATCCCACCGTGATCGCCGAAGCGACGGCTGCTGAAGCCCGCGCGCGTTTTGGTGATCTGTTCGTGCAGGTGATCGACGTGGTGACAACTGAACTTGCGATTGAACCTGCGATCATTCTGGGACGGCTTGAGGAAGGAATTCCGCTTTCGGAGTTGGTGTTGGAGTACGGCGGCGATGTTGACCGCGTGATCGACGGGATCACGACGGTGATGCAGGATGCAGCGCGCGATTCACTCTCGCGGGGCGAGATCAATATGGCACAGGCGGCGCTGGCGATCTCGCAGATGCGCTTTTTTGTGCGCATCGCCGTGAGCAGTGACATCACCCAGTTGGGGCGGCAGTTCGGCAGACCCACGCCCGCGCCGGGTGATCCGACCGAGCCGAGTTTCTCATCGCTGTTGACCGGACTCCCGCCGCGCGACGAAGCGACTCCTAGTGCCGCAGCAACCCAACCGCCTGAAGGGACATTCACCCCTACATGGACAGCGACCGATACCCGCGAGCCGACACCCTCGCGCACGCCCTCGCAGACGCGCACGCCGCGCCCAACCGATACGCCGTACCCGACGATCCAGCGGTTTGCGACGCGCACCCCGACGGCGACCGCTACGCTTGTAACCCCGTGTCTCGCACAGGTGGATTACAACTTACGCATTCGCTCGTCGCCGGAGCAGATCAACGCGCCGGATAACACGCTGCTGACGATTCCGTTCGGGACGGTGATCGACTTATACGGACGTTCTGAAGATGGGCTGTGGTGGTTCACGATCTACGAGGGAGTAGAAGGGTGGGTCGTGGGCGAGTTTATGACCGTCGGCGCGGCATGTGATCGACTGCCGGTGCTCGATCAATAAAAACGTCAACGCAAAGGCACGAAGCCTAGTGTTCCTCACCCCCCGCCCCCTCTCCAAACCTTGTTTAGAGAGGGGGTGAAAAGCAGCGCGTTGGTTTTTCCCCTCTCTATCGCTTGCGATGGAGAGGGGTGGCGCACCGAAGGTGCGACGGGGTGATGAACGCAAATGCCCCTAATGCGCGGCTTCGTGTTGGAACTGCTCTGCCTCGGTCGAGCCTTCCAGTGCCGTCGTCGAGGACAGCCCGCCCATCACCGTCTGCTGCACTTGATCAAAGTAGCCGACGCCGACGAAACTCTGATGTTTCGCCGCTTTATAACCCACATCTTCGAGCGCAAATTCGCGTTCTTGCAGGCGCGAGTAAGCGGTCATGCCTTCGTCGCGGTAGCCAAGCGCCAATTCGTACATACTCAAGTTGATCGCATGGAAACCTGCCAGCGTGATGAATTGGAATTTGTAGCCCATCGCGCCTAATTCGCGCTGGAACTTGGCGATGGTCGCTTCATCAAGATGACGCTTCCAGTTAAACGACGGCGAGCAGTTGTACATCAACATCTTACCCGGATACTGCGCATGAATGGCTTCGGCAAACTGGCGTGCTTCTTCAAGATCAGGATGCGAAGTTTCACACCAGATCATGTCCGCATACGGCGCATATGCCAGCCCACGCGCAATCGCCGCCGGAAGTCCATGCCGCACCCCATAATAGCCTTCGACGGTGCGTTCGCCCGTCGTGAACTCACGATCACGCGGATCAATATCGCTGGTGAGCAGCGTTGCCGAGTCCGCGTCGGTGCGGGCGATGATCAGCGTCGGCACACCGAGCACGTCCGCCGCCAAACGCGCCGCGACGAGTTTAGCGATAGCTTCGCTGGTGGGGACGAGCACTTTTCCGCCCAAGTGTCCGCATTTCTTCGCGGACGAAAGCTGATCTTCAAAGTGAACGCCTGCCGCGCCGCCGTCGATCATGTCCTTCATGAGTTCAAAGGCATTCAAGTTGCCGCCGAACCCGGCTTCGGCGTCTGCCACCAACGGCGCGAAGTAATTCACCGTGTGCGAGCCGCTCATGTGCTGAATCTGATCGGCGCGCATCAGCGACTTGTTGATGCGGCGGCAGAGATCAGGCACGCTGTTGACCGGATAAAGACTCTGGTCGGGGTACATTTGACCGGAGGTATTCGCATCGGCGGCAGTTTGCCAACCGCTGATGTAAATCGCCTTCAAGCCCGCCTGCATCATCTGAACTGCTTGATTGCCCGTCACCGCGCCGAGCGAATTCACGTATGGCTCGGTTTCCAGCAGATGCCACAACCGCTCCGCGCCCATCCGTGCCAGCGTGTATTCGACTTGGACGCTGCCGCGCAGTTTGACCACATCGACTGCTGTATAAGGGCGGTTGATACCATGCCAACGCGGATTCGTCTGCCATTCCTGTGCGAGTTCTTGTGCTTGATGCTTGCTCGTCGTGTCGGTCATTGTGTCCTCTTGATCTTCGTCAAATGAAATTGGTCAATCAATCGCCTGATATGCCGGAAGCGTCAAAAATTCGGTAAACGTCTCATTCGTGATCATCTGGTAGAACATCTCGCCTGCCCGCTGATAATTCCCGCTGTGAAACCGCTCATCGCCCACTTCGGCGCGGATACCGTCCATTTCTTCTTCAAACAGTGTGGTGAACAGCGCCGGAGTCACCTCGCGCCCGTCGTCGAGCTTTGCCCGGTGACGAAGCCACTGCCACACCTGCGAACGGCTGATCTCGGCGGTCGCCGCATCTTCCATCAAGTTGTAGAGCGGAACACAGCCGTTGCCGCCGAGCCACGATTCGAGATATTGGATGCCGACGCGGAGATTCCAGCGCAGCCCTTTTTCGGTGATCGTGCCCTCGCTCGGTGCGAGTAAATCCGCCGCTGTCACCTGCACGTCGTCGCGCTGGCGGCTGATCTGGTTCGGCGTTGGCATGTGCTGGTTGAAGATTTCTAACGCGACCGGGACAAGACCGGGGTGCGCGACCCATGTTCCATCGTGACCGTCTTGCACCTCGCGGAGCTTATCGGCACGCACTTTCTCAAAAGCGGCGGCGTTCGCCTCCGGGTTATCTTTGACGGGAATCTGCGCCGCCATTCCGCCCATCGCGTGAGCGCCGCGCTTGTGACACACCTTAATCACATACAGGGAGTACGAACGCATAAACGGTACGGTCATCGTCACCTGTGCGCGATCCGGTAGGATGCGCTGCGGGTAGCGGCTGAATTTCTTGATATAACTGAAGATGTAATCCCAACGCCCGCAGTTCAACCCCGCTGAGTGTTCGCGCAGTTCGTACAGAATTTCGTCCGCCTCGAATGCGCCGAGAATGGTTTCGATCAACACGGTTGCTTTGATCGTGCCGCGCGGTATGCCGAGCGCATCCTGAGCGGCGTTGAATACGTCATTCCACAGCCGCGCTTCATGATGACTTTCCAGCTTGGGCAGGTAGAAATACGGTCCTGATCCGCGCGCCAGCAGTTCACGGGCGTTGTGGAAGAAATACAAGCCGAAATCGAACAAGCCGCCGGGGATCGGTCGCCCATCGATCAGCACATGTTTTTCGTCTAAGTGCCAACCGCGCGGACGCACCATCAGCACCGCCGTTTGATCGTTCAAGCGGTACTGCTTGCCATCTTCGCGGGTGTACGTGATATTCCGGCGCACAGCGTCACGCAGATTGCGCTGACCGTCGAGCATGTTTTCCCATGTGGGGGAGTTGGCGTCTTCGCAGTCCGCCATGAATACTTTTGCGCCGCTGTTCAAGGCGTTGATGATCATTTTGCGATCGGTCGGTCCGGTGATCTCGACCCGCCGATCCTGTAAGTCGTCCGGGATGGGCGCGATCTGCCAGTCTCCGGCGCGAATATGTGCGGTTTCTGGCAGAAAGTCCGGCAGTTGTCCCGCGTCGATTCGCGCTTGACGTTCAGCCCGATGTTTCAACAAGTCCGCGCGTCGATCCGTAAACTGCGCCAGCATGGCGATAAAATCCTGTGCCTCCGGCGTCAAAATATCTTCCAGACCGGGGGGAATGGGCTTCACAAGTGTAAGTGTTCGGGTTTGTGTCATATGCTGAAATCCTCAATAGGCAAAAGAATAACGGCGTGGATCAGCGGCGTGATCCCCATTGACTTGAACAGTTTGTAGGAACTTGTGATGAAGTGATCAAAGTCTGTGTCGAGCAGTCCCACAGGTGGATGGGTGATCCGCCAGACGTTCTAATCTGATCTTACGCTCCATTTGCAATCGTTCGTGAAGATGTGAACAATGTAACTCAAGAATAGTGACAGATGCAATCTGCATGCTGCGCCGAATACGCTGCGGGTTTTACTACATTGTGTACGAAATTGAATACAATCAAGCGTGGGAAGTTAAACGCGCTTTAATCGCGCGCTCGGCTGACCTGTGCTACACTCAAGCATATGGTGACAGCAACGACTACACATCCAACCAAGAACAACATCACGTGGGCACGTTTGGTTTCCAACCTGTTCAGCCCTCCCGTGATCTGGGGAACATTGGCGTTTCCTATCGCATTCCGCGAAGCGTCCACGCAAGAGCAGGGCTTAATCTGGGCACTGACTTACGTCATTTTGGTATGCGTGATGCCCGCCTTTTATATCGGTTTGATGGTCTGGCGGGGGCACATCACTGACCTGCATATGCGCGTCCGTGAGCAGCGGATACGCCCGTACATCGTCAGTATCATTTGCACGGTGATTGCATGGGTGGCGCTCAACGTCATGCAAGCCCCTCCGCTTTTGCCGACATTCGCTTTTATCACCGTGATCCAGATCGTCGCGATGCTGATCGTGACGTTGGTATGGCAGATCAGCATGCACACCATGAGCGTGACCAGCGCAATCGTGACGACGGGTGCGTTGTTCGGGTTCGGGTTGGCGATGCTCGCCAGTCCGCTGATTCCGCTTGTGGGTGCGGCGCGTTACAGCTTGGGACGGCACACCCTCAGCCAGTTGATCGCCGGGAGCTTGCTCGGCGGTTTGATGACGCTCGCCTTAATCTTGCTCACGAACGCATCATAGAGCGCGCACTTCCTTAAAGAGAAAATATCTAAAATCCGCGCATTGTGATCCCTCGCCGGGACACGCGACAGTAGGTTTCCCCTTCAGTTCGCCGCTTTTCTCCCTTGACCGCGATTTCGCAAGTCAAGGACTGATACGTGTATTCAAAACTTGTCGAATAAATTCATTGCGTAACGGTTAAACATTAGCTATAGTTTCGCGCTAGGCAAAAACTCCTATAGAAATAGGCGAAATCTGTGTCACGGGCAGCGATTAACCTCAGAATGGTTTGCATTGTCATACTGCTCGGTATGTGCAGTGTATCTGTTCTATTTGCCCAAGAGCCAACCATGACCCCTTTTCCCGCTCAACGCATGGATTCAACTCCGCGTGATTTCGGGACGCCAACCCTCGTGGTCACGATCACCTTAACTGACCCTCCGCTTAGACGCGCTGCACTCCTCGCAGCGAATAACCTCGGCAGCCCAGAGCTGCAATTACTTATCGGTGTGTACTGGGTTTATTTAATTCAGCAGCATGAAGCCTTGATCACTACCCTGACTCAAGCCCCATTTGACGCGGAAATTGTCGATCAGTCCTACCTCGATGAGAACACGATCACAGTTCAGATACAGGCTGACCGCACCGCACAAATCGCAGCGCTACCCGGTGTACTCTCCGTGCGTGAGGGGGCAAATCCCCCACCGCTTCCGCAAGAGACACCGTCTCGCGACACTTTTCAACCGGGCACCCGCATGCCGCCGATCCAACCCCCCGGCTACGACCAAGGTGGGTGAGGCAACAGGCAGCGCGTGCCGCCATGACATTTTGCAGGGTTGCATCGAAGTGAGGTCTCTATGAAGTTACGATCCCGTTATTTGCTGCTTCTCATCCTCTTGTCGGTGAGCGTTATGCTTATGCCGGCGTCAGCGCAGGATTCGGGGGATGGTGGGGTAACACCCGCCGAACCGGGACTCCAAGTTAATCCTGAAAGCGGTATCCGCTTTCAACACATGCCAGCGCTCGAAGCGCCTAGAACGCTTCCAGACATATCGGTTGATCCCGCCACCGCAGCATCGCCTGCGAGCGATGCCGACCTCCCGGCGCGCGACGGATCAGGGGCAACTACTACCCCAACATCCGGTCCGATCACGGTTCTGATCGTGCTGGAAAGCCCTGCGGCTTTGGAAAGTGTTCCCGTAGGCGCGGGTGGTCTAACGCCGAGCACAGCAGCGGCAGTCCAATCAGCGGCTGCGGCTGCGGCGTCGCTGCAAGCGCAGGTGGTCTCGCGCCTGAACGCCTTCATCGGAGTTCGGGTTTTGGGGAGCACCCGCCTGACGGTCAACGCTGTTGCTGCTGTCATTGATGCCAGCCAACTGTCTGCGAT
>JAPKMU010000331.1 GCA_026645745.1 Anaerolineae bacterium
ATGAAGTCGTCGGCGTTGGCGCGGCGATTCAGGCGGGTGTTCTGCGCGGTGACGTGAAGGACATTCTGCTGCTCGACGTGACCCCGCTTACGCTTGGCGTTGAGACGCTCGGCAGCGTGGCGACCCCGATGATCGAACGCAACACGACGATCCCGACGAAGAAATCGCAGGTGTACTCGACGGCGGCGGATAATCAGACGCAGGTCGAAATCCATGTTGTGCAGGGTGAACGCCCGATGGCGTCGGATAATAAGTCGCTCGGTCGCTTCATTCTCGATGGCATCCCGCCCGCACCGCGCGGCATCCCGCAAATTGAAGTGACGTTCGACATTGACGCGAACGGCATCCTCAATGTGAGCGCGCGTGATAAGGCAACCGGACGCGAACAGAAGATCACGATTACCGCCAGCAGCGGTTTGAGCGAAGCCGAAATTCAGCGGATGGTTAAGGAAGCGGAGAAGCACGCGGGCGAAGACGCGAAGCGCCGCGAATCCGCCGAAGCCAAGAATGCTGCCGAAACCGAAATCTTCCGCGCTGAACGCTTTATGCAGGACAGCGGCGACAAGATTCCGGCGGACGCCAAGCAGCAGATCACCGATCATATCGTTGAACTGCGCAAGGTAATCGAAGGCGGCGATGTGGCGGCAATCCAGAGCGCGACGAATATGTTGGGTCAGTTCCTCCAGCAAGTCGGCGCAAAGATGTACGAACAACCCGGCGCTGCGGGCGCAAGCACGGGTGACGGCTCGACCGGAAGCGGAACGCAAGGTAAAAGCGGCGAAGACGTGGTAGACGCCGAATTCACCGAAGCGTAACCGAACCTATTGAATAGACGAAGTGAGGGCAGGATCACGCTTGCCCTCGCTTTTTGCGTTTTAGGGATAAACGAACGGGCATTGTTCACTTCCAAAGGTTGCATTAGACTACCGTTGATCGGCGGTTGAACGGGCTGCACCAAACATGGCGAGAGATTACTACGAAGTTCTGGGCGTTCCCCGGACGGCGACTCAGCAAGAGATCAAGACGGCTTTCCGTAAGCTGGCACAGGAATTTCACCCGGACGTGAGCAAGCACGACGATGCCGAGGCGAAATTCAAAGAAATCAACGAGGCGTACCAGATTCTCTCGGATGAGGATAAGCGTGCGCGCTATGATCGGCTGGGTCATGCAGGGGTGCAGGGCGCGAGCGGCTACGGCGGGGCGGCGGGCTACAGCCCATTTGAAGAAATCTTTGAAGAATTCTTCAATAACTTCGCTGGCGTTCGCGGCGCTCGGCAGCGGCGTGGACCGCGCCAAGGTGCTGATCGGCGGGCTGATCTGACGATCACCTTTGAGGAGTCGGTCTTCGGTGTCGAACGCGACGTCGAATACGAACGGCTGGAATCGTGCGAAGTTTGCCGGGGCAGCGGTGCTGAACCGGGAACACAGCCGACGCGCTGCCCGCAGTGCAACGGTACGGGCGAAGTGCGCAGCGTTCAGCAGACGTTTTTGGGTCCAATGGTGCAGGTGAACACCTGCCCGCGCTGCGGCGGAAAAGGCGAAGTCGTACCGACTCCGTGTCACAACTGCAAAGGCGCGGGAAAAATCCGCAACAAGGTCACATTGTCGATTCATGTGCCGCCGGGCGTGCGCGAAGGGCTGCAAATTCAGATGCGCGGCGAAGGCGACTCTGGCGATTCGAGCGCACCTTCCGGGAATTTGTTCGTCGTGATCCATGTCAAGGAACACGAGTTCTTCCGGCGCAAAGAAAATGATATCGTGCTGGATATTCCGATCAACGTCGCGCAAGCGGCATTAGGCGACAAAATCGAAATTCCGACCGTCGATGGCATGGTTGAGTTGATCATCCCCGCCGGGACGCAGCACGGAAAGGTCTTCCGCCTAAGAGGGAAAGGCATTCCGCGCTTGCGCAGCGATGGAACGAACAGCGGACGCGGCGATCAACTGGTCAATGTGTATGTTGAAGTGCCGACCAAATTAAGCGAAGAACAGCGGCGTTTGTTTGAGCAGCTTGCCAAGACGATGGGGCGGGATGTCCAATCGCAAAAGGGCAATAAAGGACTGCTCGACCGGATGGCGGATTTCTTCAGCGGCGAACAAGGCTAAGAACAAGGCGACCTTCGGGTCGCTTTTTATGTTTTATGCAAGGAGTTGAACTGCGTGGCACAGTGGATTGAAATTTCGTTGACTGTCGATGGCGAAGCCGCCGAAGCTGCCGCCGAACTCCTCAACCGGTTTGGTTATCAAGGGGTAGCAGTCGAACATGACGGCATCCCGCCGGATAAGCTGGATGAGGATCAAATTCCGCCAGCGGAACGGCTGATCGTGCGGGCATATCTCCCGAATGATGCGAATGTCGAAGCCGCCAAAGCTGAACTCGAACAAGGGCTGCGCTACCTGAATATGATGTACCCGATGCCCGAACCCGTCTACAAGCTGGTGGACGAACAAGATTGGGCTGAAGCGTGGAAGGTACATTATCATCCGGTGCGGATCGGTAAGCGGTTGTTTATTCGTCCACGCTGGATAGACATCGAAATTCCCGAAGGCGCGGTCGAGATTTCGCTTGATCCGGGTATGGCATTCGGGACAGGCACACACCCGACGACTCAGCTTTGCTTAGAGGCGCTCGAAGAATATGTTCAGCCGGGGCTGAAAATCCTCGACTTAGGAACAGGTTCGGCAATTTTGGCGATTGCCGCCGCCAAGCTCGGCGCAAGTTATGTGCTTGGGTTGGATATTGATCCGGTCGCGGTGACGGTTGCGCTCGATAACGTGCGCGAAAGCGGCGTTGATGATCGCATCGTGATCCAAGAAGGCAGCCTCGAAAATGTCGTCACATCGGCGCGGCGGTTTGATATGATCGTCGTCAATATTTTGGCGCGCATCATCATTCAAATGTGCGATGAGCATTTAGGCGATACCGTCCGCCCCGGCGGAACGGCGATCTTCAGCGGTATCATTGCCGAACAAGGCGATGACGTAGAAGCGGCGCTCCGCAAGACCGGACTTGAGCCGTACCGCCGCCGTCAGCAGGGGGATTGGTTGGTCATCGAAGCGCGGCGCGTTCAACCGGAATAAAGACTCCCCCAGTCGTGTGGGGGAGTCCAAGCATTTCATCATGGCTTAACCTTCCGTTGAGTACACTGGAGGCGATTTCCATTGCAGCGGAAGGAAAACGCCTCATGAACACCCCCGATAAAGACAAGTACGAACGTTCCCTTTCAGCGCGACTGCGTGAAACAAGCACACCGCCGCGCAAATCCGCACCCCCCGCCAAGTCAGAACGGAGTGCGCCTCGTATCGGTTTAGGGGTGATCATCTTTGTGGCGACTCTGCTCGGATCGCTGCTTGGCGTCGCGGCAGATTTTGGCGACGCTGCCGCAACCGTCGAGCAGGTGCGTGATCTGTTCAACCCGGAATTGTGTATCGTCGGCAGCAACACGATCTTGGGTGAAGGGATCACGATGGCGGCGGATTGGGCAGAAGAGTTTGAAGCCCAGCATGACGCCCGTGTCACGATTCGCGGGATCGGGTCGGTGCGCGGTGTCGAAGAAGCAGCGCGCGGCGGTTGTGTTCACGTACTGGCGATGAGCGAACCGATGACCGATGCGCAGTACACCTCGCTGTTGAACGCTGGCGTTTCGATCCAGTGTGCGGCGGTGATCGGCTATGACGTGATCGCTGTTGTGACCGACATCAACAATGATCTCGCCGCGCTCCTTTCGCGCCAACTTGGGAGCATTCTCACCGGTCAAATCCGCAACTGGTCGGAAGTCGGCGGGGATGACCGCTCAATTCGTATCTTGGCGCGCCCCGGCAGCGGCACAACCGAGGTCGTTTTGATCAATGTCGCCCGTTACAGTGATCCCGACATCACCGACGATCAATATTTTCCGCCAAACACCAATTACACCGCCTGCGAATCGAATGAGCAGTGCCTTGACATGACGTTGAGCACCCCCGGATCGCTCTACTGGGTGAGTACAGCGTGGATGCGCACGCAGCCCACCGAATACATCCGGGTGATGCCAATTTTGCGCGGCGACGAACGCCCGGTCAATCCGCTGACCGACGAAGTTGACCTTGAGGAATACCCGTCCGCTTTGATCCGTCCGCTGTATCTGTATGCGCTTGGCAGCAGCAGCATTGACGCGAATGTTCAAGCATTGGCATCCGACTTTCTGGCATATGTGCGCAGTGTGCGCGGTCAGCAAGTGCTTGAGCGTTATCACTTCTATACATTCTTCTCTCAGCCGACCGAAGTCCGCGTCACCCTGCCGTCGGGTTTTGAAGCCGACTCGGACGGTGCGCGCCCGGTGTGCCTGCCGAACACCTGATTTTTCGCTCATCAGCGTCTAACCCGACGGCGTATAATAGGGGCGTGGAGAAAAAACCATGCCCTCTCGTGATTTGCGTGCGTTTCTAGTCGAACTGGACGCACAAGGACAGCTAACCCGTGTGAAAGTGCCTATCAGCCCCGAAGTTGAACTCGCGGCAGTGGCGGCACACGCGGAACATCATCTCAGCACATCCCCTGCGCTCATGTTTGAACAGGTGAGCGGCAGTCCGTTCCGTGTGGTGACGAACTTGGCTTGCACCGCCGATCACATGGCGCTTGCGCTGCATGTACGCACGCTGGACGATATGCGCACCCGCACAGAGGCGCTGTTCGATTTCAAAATACCGCAGGGTGCGATGGGCATCATCTCGCGCTTGGCTGAACTGATGAACATCGCGCAAAGCATCGGCATCACCAGCAATCCGATTGTGCGTAACCCCCCGATCTATGATCATGTGCATCGTGAATCGCTGGATGTATCCCTGTTTCCAGCGGTCAAACTCACGGCTGACGAGTCGCACACTTCTTTCACACACGCGCTGATCGTCGCATATGACAAAGAATCACGCGCCAACGCAATTTACACCACCCGCGCCGCTGTGATCAACCGCGATACGCTGGCGTTACGCCTCCCCAAAGATGCAGAAGAACGGATGATCGGAGCGCCTGCCGCTGTTGTGCTTGGCGTTGATCCCGCGTTTTTGTGGAGCGCGCATCTGCCGCTGCCCGTAGGTTTTGATCCTGCTGTTTTCGCAGGATGGCTGCGCGGACGTGCGATCCCGCAGGCGAACGGGGTGACACAATCAGTCACGATTCCTGCTGATGCCGAGGCTGTATTCGAAGGTGTTCTTACGGGCGAAACACATCCGGTTCAATGGATCGAAGAGGGAGCGCTCGTGACTGAGACGGTGCATCGTTTTCATGTCACGGCGATTGCGCATCGTGAGCGGGCGATTATTCCGGTGCAGTTTTCCAGCCCCGGTGAACTGTTCTGGTCACGCCGCGCGGTTGAGCGCTTGCTCATCCCGCTGTTGAAAACCGTAATTCCCCGTTTGAGCGATCTCTACCACTTGAGCGCCGATCATGCCGTCGCACATGTGCGTGCCGCGCACAAAGAGGAATTGTTACGGGTGGGGTATGCGATTTGGGGTATTATTCCGCATCTCAAACGATTGACGGTGATCAACGAGTTTTCCGCCACTGCCGCGCAAGCGCTGAAGCTCACAGAAACCGGTGCGACTGATCTTTCGCGCGATGAGGCATTACAAAGTGCTGCATCGATGATGCCGCTTAACAACCTCCCGCCGCTGCCGCGCGTGTGGGAAGATTACGGACTCAAGGGATAGAACTTATGGCAATGCTGCAAGGACACGAACGCTCCGCTTACGTGCAAAACATGTTCGACCGGATCGCGTTTCGCTACAACCTGATGAACCGCTTGATGACGTTGGGGCAGGATGTCCAATGGCGCAAATTCGTCGTCAAAAAAGCCAATTTATCCCCCGGTGATCGCCTGCTTGATCTGGCGACAGGAACGGGTGACATCGCGTTTGAAGCGATCAAGACGGTGCCGGGAATCGAGGCGGTGGGTGGTGATTTTTCGTTGGGGATGATGATTGAAGGGCAGAAAGCGCCGCTCGGCAAGCGCGTCTTATGGAGCGGTGCGGACGCGCTCAATTTGCCGTTCCCGGCAAACACGTTCAACGCGGTAACAGCGGGGTATCTGCTGCGCAACGTCAGTGATATTTCACGCGCGCTCACGGAACAGCGGCGCGTGCTAAAACCCGGCGGTCGCGTGGTGATATTGGATACATCACCGCCGCCGCATAACCTACTGCGTCCGTTTATCTTGATTCACTTGAAATTTGTGATCCCACTGCTAGGGCGAATGATCAGCGGGAACGCGGATGCTTATGAGTATCTGCCGGAAAGCACACAAGCATTCAAAACCCCCGACGAATTGGCGGGGATGATGCGCCAAGCCGGGTTTGTTGATGTTCAGTATCGCACGTTTATGTTTGCGACGATGG
>JAPKMU010000332.1 GCA_026645745.1 Anaerolineae bacterium
CCAATTCGAGATGAACACCAATACGCCAAACGTCGCCAAAACCGCGCTCGTCTGCGGCAGCACGATCCGCAAGAAAATCTGCCACTCATTCGCGCCATCCACCCGCGCCGCGTCAATCAATTCGTCGGGAATGCTCGACATAAACTGACGCATCAGAAAGATTCCGAAGGCGTTAAACCAACTCAGTGCCACCAAGCCGAGCAGGTTATTCGTCAGTTCAAACTTGAGCATGACCAGATATGACGGGATCATCGTCAGTTGAAACGGGATCATCAGCGTGATCAAAATGTACGCAAAGACTGCCCGTTTAAACCGAAAATGGAACTTCGCAAACAGATAGCCGAACAGGGCGCTGGTGAACGTGTTCGTCACCACGTTGGCGAGCGCGACAAAGCCGCTGTTCAGGTAAAAACGCTCCAACGGGAGCGTTTCGTCATCAAAGATCGTGGTGTAATTTTGCGCCGTGAATTCACGCGGGAAAAATGACTGCGCTGCCGGATTGATGATTTCGGCGTGCGTCTTGAATGAGGCGAGGATCGTCCACACGAACGGAAGCAGAGTCAGCAGGCTGCCTATCGTCAGGAGGATGTAGATTACGGGTTTACCTGAGAGGCGCTTACGGCGCACCGCTGCGCCGGAAAGGGTTATCATCGCCTAGTACTCCCAATTGGTGCGCAGCACCCGCGTTTGAATGATCGTCAGCACGGCGACGAACAAGAACATCACAACTGCAATCGCCGCCGCCCATCCCATGCGATCAAAACGGAAGGCGTTCTCGTAAATATCCAGCACCAGCACGCGAGTCATCCCAATGCGTCCGGGTCCGCCTTGAGTCATCACCTGAATTAAGTCGAAAACTTGGAACGAGGAGATCACCGTCAGCACGGATGTGACGAGGATCGTGGGGCGGAGCAGCGGCAGCGTGACATAGAAAAATACATCCAGCGGACGACCACCGTCCACGCGGGCGGCATCTTTGAGACTGTCGGGGATGCCTTGCAGCGCCGCGATGAAGATCACGAGGTTATAGCCGAAATCCTGCCACAAATACGCGATCACCACCGCCAGCATTGCCGCCGGAATGCCGAGAATCTCCGCCGTTGGGTCTTGAATCCATGCAACGGGAGTCGCGCCGACGGTGCGCAGTGCGTTATTCAGCAGTCCATACTGCGCATTGTAGATGTAGCCCCACATCACTGCCACGCCTACGGATGAAGTCACGACGGGCAAAAAGTAGATCGTGCGGAATAGGCTGCGAAAAAATGAACTTGTCGATTCGATCAACACTGCCAGCGGAATCGTGATCAGCATATTGAGCGGCAGCACGAGCGCGGTAAACATCAGGGTATTCGTCAAGCTGTTTTGAAAGACCCGCGCTTCACGCCCTTCGCCGCTGATCATCTGGGCGAAGTATTCAAAGCCGACGAACGGATTATCGCCGCCAAGCCCCAAAATCGGACCGCCGATTCGGCGTGGGCTGTAATCAAAAAAGGCGAGGATAAGCGCCCACAGCAGCGGAAACACGCTCAACGTGACCAGATAGAACAGCATCGGCGAAACTGTTCCGGCGACGAATCCCCGGCGGTGCAGATGCGAGACATCTCTTTTGGGGATCAAGACCCAGAGCGCCACCAATCCGACCAGCCCGCCGAGCAAACTCAGCCAAGGGGCGAAATCGCCGCCGAGCATGAGCGCCAGCCGCCCGAATATCTGACCGGACACGATCCCGATGATCAAGCCGAGGAGCGCTCCCTGCCAAGGGCTGCGCCCTTTGCGATCAAAGATCAACGGCGTGACCGATGTTCCGACGAATGCCGAGATCATCAGCCAATACAGCGAAAACGCATCGTAGTTAACTGCGGGCATGGGGAAGCACCTAAAGACGAGTTCGTAAAATCATTCAAAAAAACCTCGGTCTATCGCATGTGCAACCCCTCCCCGCTGGCGCTTCAGAGGACGACACTTCTCGCTTGACGTACTGCTCCTCACCCCCAACCCCTCTCCAACCTTTGGTTAGAGAGGGGAGAAAACAAGTGATCTGCTCCCCCTCTCTATCGCTTGCGATGGAGAGAGGGTCGGGGGGTTAGGAAAAAGTGTCGTCCCGTGAACCACTGTCGCACGGAGGGACTTTTCACACGCGTGAATTCCCCCTCTACGAAGTGGAAGGGGCAGAAGGAGGTGAAAGAAAATCACCAAATCCGGTAGAACCAGCAAAAACCAACTACTCCCTCATCACTCAAACGATGCGTTGGCGTCTTCTTCGATGAACAACAGCGCCTCATCAACCGTCATCAAGCCTTGAAGCGTATCGAGGATGTACGGGTAAATGATGTCATAGAACACGAGATCGCGGTCGGGCATGTGACCGATATAGCGCCCGTATTGAAGCAGCGGCAGATTCGCATCCAGCCAAGGCAGCGCCGCCAGCAGTTCGCCGCGCATCGCTTCGTCATCCACGACTGCGCGGAGCGCCGGAATCGTGCCGGAAGTGATATTCCAGCCCAGCGCATTCGCCGGGTCGCTTGTCGCAAACTGGACGAAATCCCACGCGATGTCCGCGTGCGGGCTGTTCCCCGCAACCGTGATCCCCCAACCGGAGTCCGCTGCAAACAACGGATCACCACTGCCGAACGAAGGCAGCGCGACATAATCAAATGCGCCGAAGTCCGGGAAATCCGACAATCCGAACGCCACCGCCCAAGGTCCGATCAGCGCGATAGCCGCTTGATTGGTGAAGAACGCGCTGCCGCTCCAATTGGCGGAGTCGTTGAACAGCACCGGATCGACCGCGCCGGATTCGACAAGGCTGATCATCTCCTCAAGCGTGGTGCGCGCTGCGTCCGTGTTGAACGTGAACGCCGTGCGATCTTCATTCCAATAATCGCCGCCGTTTTGGAGAATTCCGGCGAGGAAACCAAACGCGATTGCGTCCTGATTGGTGAAGTGATAGCCCGCGACCGTCATCAAGCCGTCGCCGCCGTGCTGCGCCAGCGCGACCGCATCACTTCGCAGCTCCTCAAACGTCGTCCACGCGGGCGGGAAGGTCAAACCGGCGGTTTCAAACATGGCTTGATTGACCAGTACCGTGCCGTATTCCATATTGAATTCTTGCGGCAGCCCATAGACCTGATCGTCACAGATGTAGCCGCCGACCGCCGCCTCAAAGAATACGGATGGATCGACTAAGCCTTCCGGCATCGGCGCGAGACGATCCGCATAGCTGCATGTCCATGAGCCGAACAAGCCGAGGATGTCGGCGTTATCCCCTGCCGGGAGCGATGTTTGCAGGGTTTGGATAAAAAGATCGTACTCAAAGGTTTGTAATTCAATCGTGACATTTGGGTGAAGCGCGGTGTAAGCGTCGATCAAATTTTGGGTAGCGGTGTTAAAGTTCGCCTCTTGGTGCACCCACATTCTTAAGTTAACGGGCGCATCCTGCGCGACGACGGTCATACTCGACAGCAAAAAAGCGGCGGCGATGACGAAAAAGACCACACGTTTCATCTGGAATTCTCCTCTACGCTGTTAAACATCCTTTTGGATGGAACACACTTGTTCTACTGCTTTTGGTAGTCATGTGTTACCCCTCCCTAAATCCCTCCCCGCTGTAGCAGGGAGGGACTTTGCGCTCACGTGAATTCCCCCTCTACGAAGTGGAGGGGCAGGGGGAGGTGAGGGCAGCACTGCGCATATTCCCCCTACGTTGTCAGCCCCGGCTGAAGCAGGACAACCGCATCGAGATTACGCGGCACATCCGGGTCTAGCCCCTTGCGCACCGCGCGGTGATATGCCACCCACTGCAAGAACGGAAGCGTCAGCACGAGCGGCGCAGGGGTTTGATCCGCCATAATGCGCACGGATGCCGCCGGATTCACGCCGACGGTGATCACGGTCGCGCCAAGCTGTGCCATTTCTGCAAACACGCTGTGTTCGACCTCATGCCCGTGTTCGTGCATCAGCCCGACGACGAGCGTATGCGCATCGACCATCGCTTTGGGTCCATGACGGAACTCCATCGGGTGGAAGGCTTCGGCGCTCGTGAGCGACATTTCTTTCATCTTGAGCATGCCCTCGGACGCCAGCCCGTAAAGTTCACCGCTGCCCAGATAAAAAACACGGTGGAAGCGATCAGGATCGGCGTAAGGGTAGGCGATCTCCGAAAGCTGCGGCACGACCGTATCGTAATCGGGCGAGAATGCGCGGATCGCCGGAGCGCCGCCCCACAACCGCGCTAACCCTTCCGCCATGATCAGCATCGCGGAATACGACTGCGTTTGCGCGATACCCTGCTCCTGCGCGCCCTCCGCAACCATATTGATCGTCGCAAATGTGTTCAGCGGCTTATCGCCGTAGCACGAGATCACGATCACATCGCCTTTTTGCGCGGCTTTGAACTGCTCGACCGCACGGACGGTTTCGCTCGTTGTCGCTGAACGGGTGATGGCGATCAGCAGCGTGCGTTTGCCGAAGTACGCCGCTTCGGGATGAAAGATTAATTCGGAGGCGGGAAAAGCGCGGGCGGGAATGCCCGTATGGACTTGCAGCAGATACGCGGCGATCATCGATAAGTAATGCGTCGATCCGCATCCTGTCACAATGATCGAGTCCGGTCGGTTATGCTGCCAAAGGGTGTTCAGCGCGGCGGACTGCTCCGCGAGAACCCGTTGAGCGTCCCGCCACGCAGCGGTCTGCGCGATGATTTCACTCTGCGTATGCCCCATCACAATTCCTGTCGTTGAATCTAACTGCGCGAATCGTTTTGAAAATGAGCGATTTTGCTCACTATATATGGTTTTTGATTGACGTGCAAGGAGGTGCGGCATACAATTGAGCTAAAATGTACAAAACCGCGCAGATTCAATCACATAAACAGGATGAATGGATATGCCGAAGATTTCAATTATTGGTGCAGGAAGCGCCGTCTTTGCGTATGAGATCATGCGCGATGTGCTGGTCACACCGGGGTTGGATACAGGAACATTCGCGCTGGTTGATATTGACCCGCAGCGGCTCGAATTGGCGCATCAAATCGCGGAAAAACTGATCGCCGCGACCGGACGCCGCTGGAGTATCGAAGCCTCAACCGACCGCGCGCAGGTGATCGCCGGAACGGATTATTTGATCAACACGATTGAGGTGGCAGGCATGGCGAATGTCCGCCACGACTTCGATATTCCGATGAAATACGGCGTTGATCAGTGCATCGGCGATACGATTGGACCCGGCGGGATTTTCAAAGCACTGCGCACGCTCCCGGCATGGCTGGATATTCTGTACGATACCAAGCGGCTCGCCCCCAAAGCGCTGGTGATGAACTACACGAATCCAATGTCGCTCACCTGCTTAACCGGGGTGCGCGCGTCGTCGCTGCCCATCGTCGGCTTGTGCCATTCGATCCAAAACACCGCCGAACAGCTTGCGGGCTATCTCGGCATTCCAGTGGAAGAACTCCATTATCGCGCGGCAGGGATCAATCATCTCGCATGGCTGG
The DNA here is from genome assembly GCA_026645745.1 of Anaerolineae bacterium. Lineage (GTDB taxonomy): Bacteria > Chloroflexota > Anaerolineae > Aggregatilineales > Phototrophicaceae > Flexifilum. The sequence continues at coordinate 5,492 of JAPKMU010000332.1, forward strand.
TTGACCTGACCTATCGCGGGCAGGATATGTATGTGTGGCTGCGCAAAGCCGCCAAAGAACCGGCGATCTACGAGCAAGACCCTATCCGCTTTGAAATGATGCTGCATCTCGGCGCGTTCGTGACCGAAGGCAGCGGGCATTTTTCGGAGTATGTGCCGTATTTCCGCAAGCGCCCTGATCTGGTCAAAAAGTATGCGCGGGCGGAATACTTGGGCGAAACCGGCTTTTATGCGAATAACTGGCCCCAGTGGCGCGAAGAAGCCGCTGAAGAAATCCGGCGCATGATCACCGGCGAAGATGAACTCGACCTTGAACGCGGCGTTGAATACGCGGCGGACATCATTCACGCGATGGAAACCGATACCCCGGCGATCATCTACGGCAACGTCCCGAATACAGGCTTAGTGACCAACTTGCCGCAGAACGGCGTGGTCGAAGTGGCGTGCGCGGTGGATCGCAGTGGGATTCGCCCAACGTATTTTGGCGCGCTCCCGACTCAGCTTGCGGCGCTTGATCTGCCGCATATGGCAGTGCATGATCTGGTGGCGACGGCAGTCTTGGAAGGTAATCGAGAGGCGGCATTCTACGCGCTCATGCTCGATCCGCTGACGGCGGCGGTGTGCTCACCGGAAGAAATCCGGCAGATGTTCGATGAAATGGCGGAAGTCGAAGCGCCTTATCTGCCGGAGTGGATGCGGAAGTAGGCTTATCGGATACTAACGCGGTGTTTTTTCACCCCTCACCCCTGACCTCCTCTCCCACGCAAGCGGGGCTGAGGGGGCGACACTAAATCCTCACCCCGTCGCACCTTCGGTGCGCCACCCCTCTCCATCGCAAGCGATAGAGAGGGGAAAAACCAAGGT
>JAPKMU010000333.1 GCA_026645745.1 Anaerolineae bacterium
CTCGCGGATTACTATCAATTTTGTCCGGGATAGGGACGCGCTGCATCCCTATCCCGGCTCTTTGTTCACTCGCCTAATCCGCTCAGATATGTTTCTGCCGCTGCGATATCAGGATCGCGCCCTTCACGCACATCTTCAAGCTCCCATTCGACTTGAATAGTTGGCGCGACCCCCGCACTCTCCAACCGTGAGCCATCTACACGGCGCAGATCGCCTGACGAGAAACTCGCTTCGCCGCCGTATGCCAGCGCAAAGCGGATCGGGTTGCCTGTGCCGCCTGCCGTCGTGCGACCAATCGAAACCGCGCGCCCCGAATCAACCAGCATCAGCACAAATTCCTCGGCACTGCTGACGACACGTGCATCCGTTAAGATCACGAGCGGGCGAGCATCGTAGGCGGCACGAGGATTTACAATCCGTGTAGAATCGCTCAACCAGAAGAACCCCGGCATCCTCTGGCGGTAGTATTCGCGCGCATACGCGAACGACTCATTCAAGAAGCGCCCCGCCATCTCGGACGCGGTGAGGCTGTTTCCGCCGCCGTTGCCGCGCACATCAAGGATGATCCCCGGCACTTCTCTGACCGACTCCAGCGCTGCATCGAATTCCGCGACCAATCGTTCGCGGCTGCCGCCAAAGCTCGGTATGCGAATCAATCCGTAACCAGACTCCAGCATCGTTCCGGTGATTTCCGGTGTACTCTCGTCTCCGTTTGATCCCGGTTCTGCTTCGGGCAGCGTCAGCGTGACCGTGCGCTCTGTGACGTCCAAGCCGATCACGGTGACATCCATCGAGGTTTCATCGTCAAACAGCGCCATCGCCGCCGCTGCCGAAAGCGCTTCCGAGTTCGCCGCCGTCGAGCCGATCCGGTAATCTGCCGGAAGCGCGGCGATCCGCGTCTCGACGGGTTCGCCGTTGATCGCAGTCACGACCTCGCCTGCGGTGATCGCATCCGTGCCGTACACCGAGCGAATCACATATTGACCGTCAATGACCATCAGCCGCGCGAACTGGTGTCGCACAATCGCATATGGGTAAGCAAGTGACGTATGCGAATCCTGAAGCGTGCCGAGCAGTTCCGAAATCACCGCGAAATACTCGGCTTCGTTCGCGGCGGCGGCGACTCGCTCACGGTACGGTTCGCGCACCGCTTCCCAATCGACAGGCTTGATGTCAAAATACGGGTAGGTATCGCGGATTGCCTCCCACAGTCGATCATAATTCGCCACCGGATCATCGACCGGAAGCGCAAGCTGACCAATCGTGTACAGCGTGCGGAGCGTGCTGCCGATAAACAAACCAATAATGATCAGCGGGATCAAAAGTGCGATGAGGGTGACTGCGCGTTTGCGGCGTGAAGCGAGAAATCCCCACACCAGCGCTCCGAGTACAGCGGCGGCGATCAGCACAATCGGCTGAAGCCCGACGAGATAAAACACGGCGATCAGCGCGGCGAATGCGCCCAACAACGCGATCAGGACGACGGCAAGAATGCGAAGGAACATCAAAGTCATCCTTTCTCAAGGGTAAGCCGACGGTGAGTATAACGCGGAGTCGTTTCCGCTGTATTCATCTCATACTCACCATCTGTCGCTAGGCTTAAGCAAGTTTTCTCCACACCGAACAGGTTTACCCCATGTCCGACTGCGACATTCTCATCATAGGAGCGGGTCATAACGCCCTCGTCACTGCGGGGTATCTCGCCAAAGCGGGTTACAAAGTCCTCGTTCTGGAGCGTCGTCACAAAGCGGGCGGCGCGGTCGTCACGGAAGAAATCGTCCCCGGTTTTCAGTTTGATCTCGGCGGGTCTGCGCATATCCTGATCAATCACACGCCGATTGTGCGCGATCTGAATCTGACCGATTACGGTTTGACGTATCTCGATTACGATCCGCTGTTCTTCGCGCCGTTCCCGGATGGGTCACACTTCACGATTTATAAGAGTGTTGATCAAACCTGCCAGAGCATCGCGGCATTTTCGCCCCAAGACGCCGAAAATTACCGCCGCTTCATCCGTGAATGGATGCCGATGGCGGAAGGGATGGTCGAGGCATTTAATCATGCGCCTACGCCGCTGAATCTGGCGCGCTATCTCGTTTTTAACGGTGGGATCGATCCGTCAAAAGCCACGCAGATCAACAGCGTGATCCGGTCATACGGTCAAGTGCTGCGCGAAAGCTTCGTAACCCCTCAAGTTCCTGCGCTGATCGCGTGGATGGCGGCGCAGTCCGGTCCACCTCCCGGTGAACCATTCGGCGCACCGTTCGCGCTCTGGCATCCGATGTATCACATCAGCGGCGTGCGCCGTCCGCAAGGCGGATCGGGGATGCTCACGCAAGCACTGGCGAAGATGATTACCGCGCACGGCGGACAAATCTTGCTCGAATCGCCTGTTAAGCGGATCATCGTCGAAAACGGGAAAGCGATCGGCGCTGAAACTGAAAGTGGGCAGCGTTTCACCGCCCGCCGCGCCGTTGTCAGTGGTGCGCATATTCACACCACCTTGCAGCTTTTGGGGGATGCTGCGCCGCCGACCGCCCGCCAATTGATCGAGCGGTCGCGCATCGGCAACGGCTTCGGCATGGTGATCCGCGCCGCCGTCGAAGAACTGCCGAATTACACCGCCAAGCCGCTCGCCGCGGGCGAAACTCAAGGTGAACAGCATGTCGCCTTGCAGTTTATGTGCCCCAGCATGGAATATCTCGAACATGCCTATGGGGATTATCTGCTCGGCAAGCCGTCCGAACATCCCGCGCTGATCAGCATGACATGGTCTTCGATTGACAAAACACTCGCTCCGGCGGGGAAACATGTCATGTTCTTATGGATGCAGTACGCGCCGTATCAACTCGCATCCGGCGAATCGTGGGACGACATCAGTGAGCGCACAGCCGCGAACATTTTTGCGACGCTCCGCCAATACGCTCCGAACATGACCGACGACAAAATTATCGGCAAACTGGTCGAAACGCCGCTGTATATCGAGCGCGAATTAGGGCTGCATCGCGGCAACGTGATGCATCTCGAAATGAGCATCGATCAAATGTTTATGCTGCGTCCCGCGTTGACAATGGGCTACTACCGTGCTCCTGTGAAGGGTTTATATCTCACGGGCGCGAGTACCCATCCCGGCGGCGGAATCATGGGCGCGGCGGGTCGCAACGCCGCTGCCGCACTCCTGCATGATCTTGAGCGGAAACGCATTTAAACAGAGGACTGCCGCGAAGGCACTGGTAGGGGCGGATGGCTCCGCCCCTATAAACGGTGGTGGGAACAGCCTAGTACAAATCCTTGAGCGCGCCTTCAAGCTCTGGGAATTCGAACGTGTACCCTGCTTCTTCAAGCCGTGTCGGAACGACGCGCTGACCACTTAACACGAGTGCATCGGCAAGCTCACCGAATGCCAACTTAAACGCGAATCCCGGTGCGGGCAGCCATGACGGACGCCCCATGACTTTGCCAAGCGTTTGCCCGAACTCGGCATTCGTGACCGGATTCGGCGCGGTCAAATTGAACACTCCAGATGCGTTTTCGTGTTCAATCAGGTAGCGGATCGCCTTCACCTCATCTTGAAGGTGAATCCATGACATCGGCTGCTTCCCTGATCCGATGGGACCGCCCGCGAAAAACTGGTAGGGCAGTGCCAACAGTGGCAGTGTCCCGCCTTTGAAGGTCAGGATCAAACCGGTGCGAATAATCGCGCGGCGCACGCCCATTTCTTCAACCGGCGCGGTGGAGGCTTCCCATTGGCGGACGACATCCGCGAGGAAATCATTTCCCGAAGGCGCGTCTTCGCCCAGCGGCGGTTGTGCCTTCACATCTTGGCTGCCATAGTACCCGACTGCTGACGCCTGAATCACGACACGCGGCTTGATTGCGGCGGCGCGTACCGCGTCGACGACCGCTTTCCCTGCGTTGACGCGGCTTTGCAGAATGCGCTCCTTGCGTGCTGCTGTCCAACGGCTTGGCAGAAAACCATTTCCGGCGATGCTTTCACCTGCCAAGTTCACAATTGCGTCCGCGCTGTCGGCGGACGGTTCCCACCCTTTACCACTCACCGCATCCCATTTGACGGCGCGTGCCCCTGCTGGAAGATCGCCTGCGCTTGCCGGGTTGCGCGTGAGGACGATCACTTCATGCCCATCACTGACCAAATCTGCCGCCAGTGCCCGACCGATTAAACCGGTGCCACCTGTGATCACCACACGCATGATCGCTGCTCCTGTGTTTCAGAAATGCTGCTGATGATAGCGGACTCAGTTAAACGGGTGATGAGCATTCAAGAGAAGAATCAAAAAACGCTGCCCGTTTTGGGCAGCGCCTCACAACCAGTTCATGAATAAATTCATTCGATTAAGGGATCAGGATGACGTTGCTTGCCTGAGGTCCCTTTTGTCCGACTTCGAGGGTGAATTCTACTTTTTGCCCCTCTTCAAGCGACCGATATCCCGAACCTTCAATCGCGCTGTAATGCACGAAGACATCGGGACCGCCTTTGCGCGAAATAAAACCATAACCTTTCGTCGCATTGAACCACTTCACTGTGCCTTGAATCCGCTCGGTCGCCATCGCCGAACTTGCTCCTTGCTTATAGCTCCTACGAGGATGCCAATAGAACAGGCGCGTTACGCTCATGTTCTATGATGTTAAAAACTATATCCGAGCTACTTCTCATTGTCAATCAGAATTAGTTTCACGTGAATTTCGCAGATTACGATCTTTTTTATTCGCTTGACAGGTAATGGGTGATCAGCGCCACCGAGTCCCGAATCGAATCCGTGTGCGAACGCTCGTAAGCATGCGATGACTCCACGCCGGGACCGATCAACCCGACTTTCGCATCACCCCCGGAACGCCAGTATGCTGTGCCATCGGATGAGTAAAACGGATAAATATCCGGCTTGACCTCGATGCCGTTCTCACGCGCCAAGCGGATCAACTTGTTATTCATCTCAAGGTGATAAGGTCCGCCGCCGTCCTTCACGCATACCGAACAGTGATATTCGGTGCTGTTCTGCCCGTCACCGAGCGCCGCCATATCAATCGCCAGCAGTTCATCGAGTGATGCCCGCCAACCTGCCGCGCCGCCGTGACCAACTTCTTCATAATTGGCGATCAAGAGGTGCGTTTCTTGCGCGGGGCGCAGCCCGGCATCGCGCATCGCCAGCATCGCGCCGTAAATACACGCCACTGAAATTTTGTCATCGAGATGGCGCGAACGGATGAAGCCTGTCTCCGTGACTTCGACACGCGGATCAAGAAAGACGAAACTGCCGACATCGATTCCGAGTGCGCGCGTATCGCGTTCGTTGAACACTTTCGCGTCGAGCCGGACTTCCATCGTGTCGGCATCGCGGGTCATCGTGCGCAGATTCGCATTCACATGTGTGGAGGGGTTGACCGGAACGACGGTGCCGCGAATGCGCTTGTCGTCAAATGTGCGAACCGTCACGCCTTCGTTTTCGACCGAGTTCCACGCGAATCCGCCAAGCTGCGTGGTTTTCAGCCGCCCGGAGTGTTTGATCTCCTTGACCATCAAGCCAAGCGTATCGACATGCGCCGTAATCCCGCGCGGCAGGCGATTCGATTCGCCCGCCCAGATGCCGTAGAGCGCACCTTTTCCGGTCAGACTCAAGGACAGCCCCGGCAAGTTGAGCGCTTCGAAGGCGCGGCGCACATAGGCAATCGCTTCAACATGGTAACCTGTCGGGCTGGGGGTATTCAGCAGCCCGACGAGGAAATCGACGGTTTGTTCGAGCGGAAAAGAAACAGCGGACATCGTGCAGACTCCGGGAGATGAATTTCAGCGAAACGAGCGCGGGTAGGCGCTCCCCGCCAAAGATACCCCATCCCCCGTGTTCTGCGCGAATGGCAAAACTAACCATCACACGGCAAATACCAGTAAAACCCGATTTCGCCGGAGACTGCCGTCACCAATTCCTGTATCCCGCTGCCATCGGCTGCCACGGCGTACAACGCTTGATTCATGTTGACCGCTCCGGTCAGCGGATCGTCTACACGCATGTGAACCAGCACAGCGCTTCCATCGCGCGTCCAGCCTTGAATCGAAGACACGCCCCTTGCATTCGGATCACGGCGGATCACGTCATCGAGCGAGGTCATACGCCGGGTTTCCGTATCAACGACGGAAAGCGCATTGTTAACATCCAAAAACGCGACGTGACGGCTGTCCGGTGACCATGCCGGATACAGGGTGGATACATTGTCGGCAAGTTTGGAGATGAATTCGCCAGCGGCGGAATACAAGCTCAATTGGTAGGTGGTGTTGTCATCTGCCCAATGTGTGATCAAGAGGTGGTCGCCATCAGGCGATGGCACGACATTGACAT
>JAPKMU010000334.1 GCA_026645745.1 Anaerolineae bacterium
CGTCGAACCGCTGCCAAGCACCGTATCGACCTCAACCTGCCCCCGGTGTGCCTTGACTGCCCCCGCCACAATCGACAACCCTAAGCCCGTCCCCGGTATCGTGTCGATGTTGCTTCCCCGGTGAAACGGCTCAAAAATCCGCGCCAGATCATCAGGCGGCACGCCGATTCCTTGATCGCTTACGCTGAGAATCGCATGATGCTGATCCGCGCTCAAGTGAACACGAATCGGCGCGGCATTCGGCGAATATTTCACCGCGTTGCTGAGGAGGTTCATCAGCGCTTGACGGATCAGCCGCCGATCCACCGACGCGCGAATCACTTCATGATCCGAGTCAAACGTGACTGAGTGCGCACTCCGCGAACTAGCGTGAAACTCCCGCACGATTTGATCGCAGTAGTTCACCAGATCGGTGATCTCAGGGTCAAACTCAAGATCGGCGCTTTCGGCGCGGCTGACCGCCATCACATCGCTGATCATCCCGGTCATGTGCTCGACTTGCGTCAAAATATTCTCCATGAATTGGGCGCGTTCATCTTCCGAAGCGCGTGACCCGTATTGACGCAGCATGTCATAGCTCAAGCGGATCAGCGCCAGCGGGGTGCGCAGTTCATGAGACATCATGGTGAGAAAACGCTCTTTGAGGGCGCGCATCTCACGTTCTTTTTCAAGCGCGAATGCCAGTTTTTCGCGCTCCGTGCGCTCCGCTTCGAGCAGTTTGCGCGCGGTAATATCGCGCAGTGACGCCAGAAGCGCCCGCGCCTCGTCCCATTCGACCTCGACGACGCGCAGTTCAACCACGCGGTGCGCCCCACGCGGCGAAACAATATCGATCTCCGTGTTTTCGCCCAAAACGAGCGGAAACCCGAAGTACGCGCCGATAAGCTCCTCAGGCGTTTGTGCGAACAACATCCCCGCCATCGGATTCGCAAAGCGGACGATACCTTCGCCGTCGATCACAAGAATCCCGTCGCCGTTGCCATGAATCAAAGCGCGAAACTGCGCCTCTTGTTCGCCAAGACGTGCCGTCAAACGTGCGCGTTCAACCCACGCGGACAAACGCGCCGTCAGCACCTGTTCCGCGTCACTTGCGTTTAACCCCTCAAGCGTGACTGCATCCACCGCGCCCGCTTGTAACGCCGCCGCACATGCCGCCGGGGTATCCGCCGCGACGAAAATGGGCATAGTTGGGAATATCCTTTTGAGTTCGCTCACTGGTATACTTAAGTCTACTGCGATTAGCCCGGTTGGTTGAGGCGCAGTCATCAATTCTGCCGCCCTTGCATCATCCCATGATAGAATAACCAAATCGAAGGCTAACCATTCGCTCATTTTTTGGAGTGCCCGGTAGAGTGGATTTTGTGATTGAATCGCTACAATATGAAAAATCGTCGGGGTTCGTTCACCCATTGCCGCTCACTCATCTTCCTCTGCTGCCTTGTTTATACCGGTTTTGCCCTAACCGTGGATAGGAAATCGCTAAGTTGTTCGTAAATCTTGGGGATGCCGCTTAATGGCTTACCGTTCCAGTCTATCTATTTGCGTAGAACGAGCGAGCACAAATCAAAATGGAGACAATCAGCAAACCACGCCTGCTGGAGGGCACAGCGGCTGAACACGCACAAACGATTTTTGTAACCGTACTGCTGATGGGCGCGGCAGCAGCAGGCGCGGCTCTGTTCTCGCAGATCACCGACGAACAGCCGATCATGATCTTTGCAACCGCCACCTTGATCGCGATTCTGTGGCGTGGGTTGTTGGCTGGACTCATTGCGGTCATCGCAACCGTGATCGGCTTGACGTATTTCTTCAACGCACTCGATTTCGGAGAAATGTTTTCGATAACGCTGTTTGCAGTGTGCGCGCTGACATTAGGCTGGGTCGAGGAAAAGCGCCGGGGTGCACGCGCTGAAAGAGAAGACCTTGACGCGAGGCTGCAAACACTCCAAGAACTCGCGCTTTCGCTGTCGCAAGCACTCACCCCGGCTCAAGTCGCCCGTGTCATCTTAACACGCGGGATTAATGCGCTTGGCGCGAATGCCGGATCGGTTGTGCTGCTGGATGACGACGAAGAAACGCTGCATATTCTTGCGGCGGTTGGGTACGATGCGAAAGTGGTCGAACAATGGGTGCAGTTTCCGATCACGCACGATACCGCGCCAATCGCTCAATGTGTCCGCGAAAAGCGTTTGATCTGGGTAGGAGAAGCACACCGCATCCACGCCAAAGATGCCCGTCATAAGTCATGGGCGGCGCTCCCGTTGATCGTCGATGACGAGGCGATTGGCGGCATGGGCTTGAGTTTCACCACCAGCGCGCCGTTCACGCCGTCAGAGCGTCAGTTCGCCAATGCACTCGCCAATCACTGCGCGCAAGCGCTCCAGCGGGCGCTGCTCACCGAGCGCTTGAAGCAAGCCGCCGCCAACGAGGAACGTCAGCGTTTGGCGCGTGATCTCCATGACGCGGTGAGTCAATCCTTGTTCGCATCAAGCAATATTGCCGAAACGCTGTACCGCACTTGGCACGAAGACCCGGAAAGCGGCGAGACTTACTTAGAGGAACTGGTCATGCTCAACCGGGGGGCGCTGGCGGAGATGCGCACGCTCCTCTTAGAACTGCGCCCGGATTCGATCACACGTTACCAACTTCCCGAACTGCTGCGCCAGCTTCTCGACGCGGCACGCTCCCGCAAGAGCATTCAAGCGCATTTTGATATGAGCGCGCCTGATCGACCTCTCCCGCCCGAAACCCACATCGCCCTCTATCGAATCGCACAAGAAGCCATCAACAACGTGATGAAGCACAGCGACGCGAGTCAAGTCACCGTCGCCTATACCTGCACCGAAAACGGTACGCACTTAATCGTGCGGGATAATGGCAAAGGGTTTGATCCGGCAAACGGGCGCGACGGGATCGGCATGGGAACCATGCGCGAACGCGCGCAGTCCATCGGCGCGGCGCTCACCGTGCGCAGTCAACCGGGGGCGGGGACAACAGTTGAAGTCGTTTGCGCGCACATAAGCTAACAAAAGCAAACTACAGCAGAGGCGGAGATCACAATGAGAGATTTCGCTATGTAATCTCCGCGTCTCGGTGAAATCAAGGCTTACGAATCAAATCTCAGTCCGTTAAGGAAAACACTGTGAGTTCGTACCAACCGCTGTCGGACGAATTGCCGGATGCACGTACTTCGATCGAATGATCCGGGTAGGGCAGTGTTAGGTCGAGACTCACATACTCCCCCGTCTGTTCATCATTGACACCATGTCCGTAGATAATCAGATCCAACATCCGATATTGGATATCACTTGAGGCAGTGATGTAAAGTCTGGTGTTACTTTGCCCCATGATGTGAAAAACATGTGCGCCTTGTGGTGGCAAGAACCCACGAATAACCTGACCTTGATGCAAGGTGGGCCAGATACTTAATAGGTAGCTGCCATTTAGGGCAGTACCAGTGCTGTTGACATCGATGAAGTACACGCCATTCGCGGGAATCACGAGGTCAATTCTGGCATCCGTTTGGGAACCTGCTTCGACCCAACTGTTATCGTCTACCGCGACCTGACCATAGCGATTATACAATCCCAAAACGGCATCAAAATCATCGCTGTGCAGCAGCAAGGTGATTTGATCCCCTTCATAGCCATAAAAGGCATAATTGTCGTTGGTTCTATTTCGGCTGGTGTGGCTGATATGCTGCCCGTAGAAAAGCCCCGGTTGCATGGAAAGCTCATATGCGCCAGAGCTTGAGGAATTGAAAGCACTCACTGCAAGGTAATAATTCCCTAGCGAGCCGGTGAAAACGGTGATGAATGCCGCATCGAGTTCGCCAAAACCATCATCATCAGATGCAACAGGAATATCATCGTGATACAAGGTCAGCACAATATCAAAATCGTCGCTGTGACCGATGATAACCGCTTGCTCGAGTGCGCTGGCACTAACCGACCAATATTCCACTTCTCCTGCTTCTAAGAAACCCGATGTATTCTCATTCATGGAAATCACGCCTGCTTCTTGAGCAAAGGTCGTGGGAGCGCCGAACAGCGAAAAAACAAGTACCGCGATCACAGTAACTGCAAACATTCGGCTGCACATAGACTTGCCTCCACACTTGGAGAGAAAGAAACTTCAAGCCATATACATCTTCAGCATGGCTTGAGGGAGGCAGCAGGTCAAGTTGCATGCAGCATTAGATCAGAGTTGACAAACGTAATATTATCGTTCTGCATGGTGATAGACACATACTGGAGACAACTACAGAGTTTGGGCTTTTTGTGGGGGGGATAAAAAGGACACACCTTGCGAGCGTGTCCTTTTAACAGCGGGGTTACGCCACGTCGTTCGCTTGATTTTGCGCCGCAATCACCGATGCCGCCGGTGATCCCATGATTTCTTCAAACATCGGACGATCAATCGTCTCCTGTTCCATCAAAATCTGAGCGATCCGTTCCAGCTTGTCGCGGTGCTCAAGGATCAAATTCTTGGCGCGGGTGTACTGCGTCTGCACAATCCGCTTGACTTCGTGATCGATTTCTTCTGCGGCTTGTTCGCTGTAGTCGCGCTGCTCGTACAGGTCACGCCCCAAGAACAGCGATCCCGTGCCGCCGCCGAATGTGCGCGGACCGAGCGCCTCGCTCATGCCGTACTGAGTCACCATGTTGCGTGACATCGCCGTGCAGTTTTGCAGGTCATTCGATGCGCCCGTCGTGAAGTGATTGAAAACGATCTCCTCGGCGGCGCGTCCACCCATGCCGACACAGATTTCATCTTCAAATTCTTCGCGCGACCGCATAAAGCGATCTTCTTCCGGCAAGCCCATCACATAGCCGAGCGCACGCCCACGCGGAATGATCGTGATCTTGTGTGCGGGGACGGCGTACTCCAGCAGGTGACGCAAAAGCGCATGTCCACCTTCGTGATACGCGGTGATCTTCTTTTCTTTGGGGCTTAGGATGCGCGTTTTGCGCTCCGGTCCCATGATCACGCGCTCCATGCTCTCCTGAAGATCATTCATGGAGATCGATTTCTTATTGCGCCGCGCCGCGAGGATCGCCGATTCGTTGATCAAATTCTCAAGGTCAGCGCCGCTGAAACCGGGGGTGATCTTGGCGATGATCTCCAGTTCGACATCGGCGGCGAGCGGTTTACCGCGCGCATGCACTTTGAGAATTTCATGGCGACCGCGCAGATCAGGATTATCCATCACCACTTTACGGTCGAAGCGACCGGGACGCAGCAGCGCCGGATCAAGAATGTCCGGGCGGTTGGTCGCCGCGATGATGATCACGTTCGTGCCCGTCTCGAAACCGTCCATCTCCACCAAAATCTGGTTGAGGGTTTGTTCGCGCTCGTCATGACCGCCGCCTAAGCCCGCGCCGCGATGCCGACCAACCGCATCGATTTCGTCCACAAAGACGATTGCCGGGGCTTCGGCTTTGGCACGCTCGAACAAATCACGGACACGGCTCGCGCCGACGCCGACGAACATTTCGACAAATTCCGACCCGCTGATGCTGAAGAACGGCACGCCTGCTTCGCCCGCGACCGCGCGCGCCATCAGCGTTTTACCCGTTCCGGGCGGACCGACCATCAACACGCCTTTAGGAATGCGCGCCCCAAGGCGAATGAACTTTTCCGGCTCTTTGAGAAACTCGACAACTTCCGCGAGTTCCTGCTTGGCTTCTTCCGCGCCTGCTACGTCTGCGAACGTCACTTGTGGGCGTTCCATATCACGGACGACGCGCGCACGACTGCGACCAAAACTGATCGCTTGATCTTGCCCGCTGCGGACGCTGCGCATCATGCGCCACAACAGCCACACGATCAACAGTGTCGGAATCACGGCGATGAACAACTGGAAGATAAGCCCGGTTGTCGTATCGCCCGCACGTTCGCTGTATTCGACGGGCTGCCACTGTTCGGCTGTGACGCCGTAGCTTTCCATGATCAGGAAAATATTGCTCTGCGGCTCTTTGTAGGCATACGCCTGACCCCCGTTGCGCAGGGTTACGAACACATCCGTACCGCCGCGCACCAACACCTGCTCGACATCGCCTTCTCGGATGTAGGCTGCCAGATCATCCAGCGTGATCGCGGTGCCACGCGGGAGACTGCTCGGCTGCGAGAAGATAATCACAAACAGAATCACGATGATCACCGCAGCGATCAACCAGAGACGCTGTGTGTTTCGATTCCCAAAGGGGGAAGGGGGAGGGGTCGGGGGCTGCTGCTCCGGTGGTTTATTGCTCACACTCGTGCTTCCTTCATCTCTTACGGGAGAGTGTTGACGATTATACCACATCCATTTCCGTGCCATACAACCTAGACGAA
>JAPKMU010000335.1 GCA_026645745.1 Anaerolineae bacterium
GGTGATTGCACGAAAAAATTAGGGGGAGATTTTCATGGATGAGTATGTTCTTGAACGGATGCGCGAACTCAAAGCACAGGGGTTTTTCTGCAGCCAAGTGTTGATCACGCTGGGCTTGGAATTACAAGGCAAAGAAAATCCTGATCTGGTGCGGGCGATGCAGGGCTTGGCGGGCGGCTTGGGCTTCACGGGCGAAACCTGCGGCGCGCTCACAGGAGGCGCGTGCTTGCTCGGCTTGTACGCGGGAAAAGGTGAGCCGGAGGAGCAGGAGAATCTGCGCCTGAACTTCATGATCGAAGATTTGGTGAAGTGGTTCAAAGCGGGTTACGGTCAGGAATACGGCGGCATCCGCTGTGACGAAATCCTTGCAGGCAACCCGAATAACACCGGAATCCGCTGTCCGGTCATGGTCGCGGGGACATTCCAAAAAGTGAAAGACCTCCTCATCGAAAATGGGTTTGATCTGGCGGGCAGCGATGACGATTGACGTAATCTCCGCCACCGAAAGCGTGTGCCCGGTTTGTTTGGCGCGGATCGATGCGCAGCGCATCCGAATCGGGAACGATGTTTTTATGGTTAAAACCTGCCCCGATCACGGTGAATTCAAGACGATCCTTTGGCGCGGCGACACCCCCGGTTATACCGATTGGTCACGCCCGAAAATCCCCGCGCATCCGTCGAACCCGTTCACCCAGATCGAGCACGGCTGCCCGGTTGACTGCGGCTTGTGCCCGGATCACCGCCAGCAGACCTGCACCGCGCTCCTTGAAATCACCCAGCGCTGTGATCTGCGCTGTCATTTTTGTTTCGCCAGTGCGGGCGAATTTGTCATTCCCGATCCTGATCTCCACACAATCGAAGGTTGGTACAAGCGGCTGCTCGAAGCGGGAACGAAGGCGAATATTCAGCTTTCAGGCGGTGAGCCGACGATGCGCGATGATCTGCCGGACATCGTAGCGATGGGGCGCGCGTTCGGTTTCGAGTTCATTCAGGTGAACACGAACGGGATGCGCTTTGCCCATGATCCAGCCTATGTCAAGCGCTTGAAAGAAGCCGGACTCGCCTCGGTGTTTTTGCAGTTTGACGGCACCGACGACGACATCCTCAAGACGATTCGCGGCGTGCGTCAGATCGAACGGAAACGTGCCGCCATCGCCGCGTGCGCCGAAAACGAAATCGGCGTTGTCCTCGTGCCTGTGTTGATCCCCGGCGTAAACACCCATAACATCGGCGCGATCATCCGGTTCGCGCTTGAACACTTTCCAACGGTGAAAGGCGTACATTTTCAGCCTGTCAGCTACTTCGGGCGCTATCCACAAGCCCCCGCCGACGTGGATCGGTTCACGATTCCCGATGTGATGCGCGCCGTTGAGGATCAAACGGGGGGAATGATCAAAGTCGAAAACTTTACGACTTCCGGCTGCGAAAATGCGCTGTGTTCGCTGCATGGGAATTTCGTCGTTATGCCCGACGGTTCACTGCGTGCGTGGATCAAACAGCAGACAGGGTGCTGTACCCCCACATCAGCGGCGGAAGGCGCGGAGAAAACGCGCCAGTTTGTCGCGGAGCATTGGGCAGCAAGCTCGAACACGATTGCGCTCGGCAGCATTGGCGAAACCCCGTTTGGTGAGTGGGATGTGTTCCTCGCGCGCACCAAGACGCACACGTTTTGTATTTCCG
This sequence comes from Anaerolineae bacterium, assembly GCA_026645745.1. Classification (GTDB taxonomy): domain Bacteria; phylum Chloroflexota; class Anaerolineae; order Aggregatilineales; family Phototrophicaceae; genus Flexifilum. Next base: position 1,681 of record JAPKMU010000335.1, read on the forward strand.
GTATGGCGTTTCAAGATGCGTGGAATCTCGATCTTGAACGGCTGCGCGACTGCTGCATTCACACGGTTAGCCCGGATGGGCGGCTGATCCCGTTTTGTGCTTACAACCTGACCAACCAGCGCGGCGAGTCGCTGCACCGTCCGCAAGCGAGTTCAGCCGGAGCGCTCTCATGAAGCGCACCCCGCTTGACGCTTGGATCGCTGCCAAAACAAATCACACCGATCTCGCCGCTTATCAAAGTGAAAAGCTCCGTGAAACGGTCGAATGGGCGCGGACGCGCAGTAAGTTTTATCGGGGGCGCTTGCCGCCGATCACGGGATTAGGCGATCTGAAATGGCTGCCGTTTACGACTGCGAACGATATTCGCCGCGATCCATTTCAGTTGGTGTGCGTCTCGCAAGATGACATACACCGTGTGGTCACGCTCGATACGACAGGCACGACGGGCAGCCCGAAACGATTGTACTTCACGCGGGAAGATCAAGAACTCACGATTGACTTCTTTCATGTCGGCATGTCCACGTTTACCGACCCCGGCGACCGCGTGCTGATCCTGCTGCCCGGTCAGACCCCCGGCAGCGTCGGCGATCTGCTGGCGACGGCGTTAGAGCGGCTCGGCGCGATTCCGTTCAAATACGGCGCGGTCGATGATCCGGCGGCAGTCGCGGACGTGATCCGGCGCGAGTCGATCAATGTGGTGGTGGGCGTTCCTGTGCATCTGCTCGTGTTGGCGCGCACACAGCCCGCGTTTAAGCTCAAAAGCGTTTTATTTGCGACTGATCACGTCCCTGACCCGATCCGCGAAACTGTGACGCGCACATGGGGCTGTGAGGCATACGATCATTACGGCATGACCGAAATGGGACTCGGCGGCGGTGTCGAATGCGAAGCGCGGCGCGGGTATCACCTCCGCGAAGCTGATTTGCTGTTCGAAATCATCGATCCGCAGACGGAATTACGGCTCCCCGATGGCGAATACGGCGAAATCGTGTTCACCACGCTCACGCGCCGAGGCATGCCCTTGATCCGCTACCGCACGGGCGACTACGGACGATTCATACCGGGGGCGTGTCCGTGTGGGACATCGCTCAAAACATTGGAACGTGTCGCACGGCGGCTGAAAGGGCAAATTCCGTTAGGGAATGGATATATCACAATCGGGGAACTGGATCGGATGCTGTTCAGCGTCGAAAACGTCGTCAATGCCGTTGTCGTCGCGAGTGCGGTTACACATGATGGACTCACGATAGCCGTTCAGGTTGTAGGGGATATTCCCGCTGCACTCGAAGCAATCCGCGCGGCGCTAACGCTGCCCGATGGGGTCAAGGTGGAGATCACGCCAGTGGACGAGATTAAGCTGACGATGGCGAAGCGCGTGATCGCAGATTTGGGGGTGATCATTGACTAAAAAGCCGCAGGCGAGCAGTGTATCGCCCGAATACGTCCTCTTGGGGATGCTGCGCCAGCAGCCCGCGCACGGCTATGATCTGCATGAGCGCGTCGCGCAGCAGTTAGGGCAAATCTGGTCGATCAGTTTGAGTCAGACGTACAACATCCTCAACCGCCTTGAAAAGCGCGGTTTGATCACCGGGGTGCTGGAAGAACAAGACAAAGCCCCGGCGCGGCGGCGCTTCTGCTTGACGATCAGCGGACGGCGGCATTTTGAAGTATGGCTGCATAAATCCACCGAACCGAGCGCTCACGCGATCCGTGTTGAATTTCTGACACGCCTGTTTTTCGTCCATGCGGCAGAGCCGGAAACTACCGGGCAGTTGATCGCCGCACAAATCGCGGATACGCGCGCCGCGCTCACCCGTATGCAGGCGATTTTAGCCGAACTCCCGCCGGATCAAGTGTTTAACCGGATTGGGCTGGAACTCCGCGTACATCAATTGAGCGCGGTACTTGCATGGCTGGCAGACTGCCGCAAACAGCTTGTCAATCACGATTCGCCGTAAATTTTTCTTAGGAAACCGACTGATGAGAGACATTTTCGCCAATATCGAGCGCTGGTCACACGAACACGAATCCATCGCCATCGCCACTGTGATCCAAACATGGGGGTCAGCACCGCGCCAAGCGGGTTCAAAAATGGCGGTCAGCGCCAGTCAGCAGGTGTGCGGATCGGTGAGCGGCGGTTGTGTCGAAACCGCCGTGATCGACACCGCTTTTCACATCATCAAGACCGGAAAACCGGAACTGCTGCATTTTGGCGTCACGCACGACGAAGCATGGGAGATCGGATTGGCGTGCGGCGGCTCGCTTGAGGTATTCGTCTCGCGGTTTGATCCTGCGCATCTGGATCATATGCGCGCGGCGCTCGATGCCGACGGCGTGACCGTGATCGCCAGCGTGATACAAGGTTCAGCCGATTTGCTTGGGCGAAGCATGATCCTCGCGCATGATGGCAGCATCACCGGAACACTTAACGCCGAACTGGATGTACAGGTGATCGCCGCCGCGCGTAAAGCCGCGATCAGCGCACAGCCCAACCGCGTCATCCTCTCCGATGAACCGCTGATCGAAGTCTTTCTTGATGTGATCGCCCCCGCGCTTGAACTGGTGATCGTCGGCGGCGTCCATGCTGCCGTCGCGTTGGCACAGTTGGCAAAAGTGCTGAATTATCAAGTCACGCTGATCGATCCGCGCGGTGCATTCGCCACCGATGAACGTTTCCCGAATATCGACCGCTTGATCCATGCCTTCCCCACGCAGGGACTGAGCGAGATCGCGCTTTCGCCGCGCTCCGCCGTCGTGATCTTGTCGCATGATCCGAAATTGGATGATCCGGCACTGCGGATCGCGCTCCCAAGTGCGGCATTTTATGTCGGCGCAATCGGCAGCAAGTCCACGCAGAGTCAGCGGCGCGAACGGTTGCTTGCGGGCGGCATGAGCGAAGCCGATCTCGACAAGCTGCACGGTCCCGTCGGGCTTGATCTGGGCGGGCGCACTCCGCCGGAAACCGCATTGGCGATCATGGCGGAAATCGTCGCCGCACGGAATAGCAGCCCACTAGCGCGGCGTTAGCGCCAACCGCTCCGCAATATTGCGCGCCGTCATCTGCTGGATCACATCGTCATTCAGACCGATTGCGCGCAAACGCGGCACAATGCTCGATTGCAGGAAGGTTAAACCGGGTTCACCATCATACGAACGCCACATCGACGGGAAGGCGAAATCTTGTCCAACCGCGATTGCGTGCGTGAGTCCTGCTTCTGCCAGCGCCGGGATCAGCTTCCAGACGCCGTTTTCGGGGTCATATTTCGGTCGCCCGAACGTGTCATAGCCGAGCAGCACCCCTGCCTGCGCCAATTCGCGGTGCAGTCCAATATCGGGGCGTTTATCGACATGGCACATATACAGGCGGTTCGGCGCGATTCCGTGCCGCTCATAGAACGGGATCAGCGCTTCGGCATTGCGTCCCTGTTCCGTGTGAAACAGGATCGCCGCTCCGGTTTGATGCGCTGCGACCGCTGCCGCTTCCATGAGCATCTGCGTTTGCCCTTCGATGACGCCTTCATAGCCGATCTTGATCACTGCCGCGCGAATTGGCTCGGCGGAGATGTCCAGCGACTCGCGTGTGCCGTACATGAGTTCGTCGATGAAATACTGTGCCGCTTCGTCCACATTTGCGCGCCACTGCCAGCTTGCCACAGGGTAATACTTGCGGATATGCACGCCCGTCACCGCTGTGATCCGCACCCCTGTATCATTCGATAAACGACGGAGCATGCGCGTATCGCGCCCTGCGCCCCCCGGCTGACAATCCACGAGCAGCGTACCGCCCGCGTTCGCAAACTGCACCACTTCCTGATAGATGCGCTTGTAGTCGTGGAGGTCGATGCGCGCTTCTGGCGTAACTCCGCTCGGCGGATCAATCCATACGTGGGCGTGCGCGTCCGCAATCCGCACCGATTCGACCGGAAGCGCTCCGGTGACGGTTTGAATAAACATTGTCATAACGTAACCACCCCTGCGCCGGTGATCAAGCGCTCGGTTCTCCCCAATACCCCAATTCTTCTAGCAGTGAATCCAGCGCGGCTTGTGGATCAAATGGCGGGTGCTGCTCAAATGCCGCATCCCCCAATACGGCGCGCACATCGGTCATGATCTTCTGAAAGCGCGCATCCGTCATGATATCCGCTTCCGCTTGACGTGCCATCCATTCGAGCTGACGCGCCACCGTCTTATAGCGCCCATGTGCATACTGCCAATATGCCGCGCCAAGCAGCGTGATCGCGGTCAGCGGGAGCGTGCCTTGTTCGCGGGTGATGCGCACCGCTTCGAGCAGAGCGTCACGCGCGCTGGCAGTTTCGTGCATCAAAATCAGCGCGATGGCTGCGCCGACAGCGGCATATACCAACACATACCGGTAATGAATTTCGCGGCAGATGTACAGACTTTCTTGATACAGCGCCGCCGCTTCAGCGAGCCTGCCCTGTATCGTCGCAAGTCTGCCGAGGTTGTTCAAGCTAAACACAGTGCTTTGGGGATCGCGCAGATCGCGGCTCATGCGCAAACCGGCTTCCAAATAGTCGCGTGCCGACTCATACGCCCCGCGATCCACCTCAACAATCCCAAGCGCAATCAAGGCGTTCGCCTCTACGAACCGGTGTCCCCGCGCACGAC
>JAPKMU010000336.1 GCA_026645745.1 Anaerolineae bacterium
CCATGTGATCGAATTGATGGAGTTGACGGAAACAATAGGGGAGACGGAGAGTTCCGCGCAAACGTCGCAGGTACTCGGTACACCATCCACCACGCTTAAGCAGTGGTTGTTAGGTGATGTTGCACAGCCTATGCCGTAATTTAGTGTCAATCAAACGCATCTCAGCAAAAGGTGTAAAACGATGATAATTCGACAGCGTCACCTCGTAGACACACACAAATTCTTGACGACATTTGTCGTCTTGGGACTAATGGCAGTTTATGACCAATGGTCGAATACAACGGCGTGGGTGTACTTAGCCCTGCATGGCACTTACGGCATGATCTGGCTCATCAAAAGCCGGACATTTCCCGATAAGCGTTGGGAAGCTCCCGTGAGCATTCCGCAGGGGATTGGCTTATTCGGCACGCTGGCGCTCTACTGGATCGCGCCGCTCTTGATCATGCAGAATGGGACTCAAGCCCCAAGCTGGTATACAGCAATCTGTATCGCGCTTTATACGTTGGGAATCTTCCTCCACTATACCTCGGATATGCAGAAACACATGGTCTTAACTGTGCATCCCGGTACACTGCTGCGAGAGGGATTGTGGGCGCGAGTGCGTAATCCAAACTACTTAGGCGAACTCCTGATCTATCTGGGCTATGGACTGCTGGCGATGCACTGGCTTCCTCTCGCCGTTATTTTTATGATTGTTCTGCTGATTTGGGTTCCGAACATGCTGAAAAAGGACAAGTCCTTATCTCGCTACCCGGATTATGCTGAATACCGGCGCAAGTCGAAGTGGTTGATCCCGTTCCTTATCTAGCGGATTCATCCAATGCAAGCTTGTTCCCAAACAGACTCGGCTGGCGAAAGATCATGGGGATGGAGAAACCCGTCATCAATACGGTGATCCCGGTTAGAGCCATGATCACGCCATAACCGAAGCGTTCCGCGATGAATCCCCCCGTCGCCGTTGCCGCAAACCAGCCGATATTCCACATGACGAGCATCATGCTGCTGGCAAGATTCGATAACGACGGCGGAAGCGACTCCAGCACAAGCGGCTGAAAAAGTGGATTCATCGTGTTGCGGCTGGAAATGGCGATCACGAACACGGTCACGCTGATCACGAGCGCAGGCAGAAGCCCAAGTAAGAAGAATGCTGCCGCGCTGACGATCATCAGCAAGCGCAGTGCATTCGCGCGCCCGAAGCGTGTTTCCATCATCGAATTCACCATCGGGATCGCCGCCATGCCGAGCCAACCGATGCTCAAAATCGTACCGACCGTCTGATCGTTTAGCCCGAATTGTTCACGCCAAAACAAGTTATAGAACGGAAATGTCAACCCGCCGGAAAAGCCGAAGGTGAGCATTGGCAAAGCTGCTAACGCCAGCATCAACCAAGGCGTGTTTGCAGGGCGGAGCGCCGGTTTTGACTGAACGGCTGGAAAGTCGGATCGGTGTACGTTTGGCTTCATGGTGAGAATGGGCAAGATACCGATCAAACTGATCAGCCCCGCCATGAAAATTGCGCCTCCGTAGGCAAAGGGCGTTGTCGCGGTTGCCGTCCACGCTTCCGGGACAGAGGACTGGGCGGCGCTGGTGATCCATCCCGGCAGATAGCCGCCGATGAAACTCCCAAACGCCATTGCGCCCATCGTCAACAGGTTGTGCAGCGCGAAGAAATTTGTTCGCAGCCTTGGTTCGACCAATTCCACGATCAGCGGCGCATTGGCGATCTGCTGTGCGCCATACGCCAACCCAAAGAAGAAACGACTGATCGCCAGCATCGGCAGAATCGGAATCAACTGCATCCAATTCGCAAGCACGCAGCCAATAGTAGCAAGAACTAACATGCGCCGCGTACCGATGCGATTCGTCAAGAATCCGAGCGGAACGCTGGTTAAGAAACCTGCCAACCGGGGGAGCGATTGGAGAAGCCCGATCGTTTCTGAGCTGTTACCCAGACTGGCAAAATAAAAATTCACCAGTACGTCGAGCAAACCCAGCATGCCGACGTAGAAGATCATGCTGTAGACGAGAAACCCAATGGTATTTTTGCGGATCAAGCGTGTTATCACCCGATGGCTGTTCGTGGAGCATCATTCGGCAATTTTAGTCGAGAGCTGATTTACCACGCCATGAGTCCAAGCGTGAAATACCTGCTTATTATTTTGTGTGAATATAAGATTTGTGGTATGGTGCGGCGGTGAGCTTCTGCGAGGACTGATTCTTTTGGGGCTGTGTTAATCAGCGTGCAAGACCCCCATGCCCGGCTTATTCCTAGATTTTCGTACAGCACAAGAGAACAGTGTTCAACATTGCTGCAGTCTACCTTAAATCAGATTTGAGGTTATTTGAGGTCAGGATAACCATAGGCGACGCGAGTACGGCTAAAGTGAAAGACGTGTTCGCAAAACGCCTAAGGAGTCCCCTCAATGGCTGCGCAGCTTCTCACCCCAAAAACGGTCCCGCAAACGCGCGCGACCAGCAAGCCTCGAATTAACAAGACGCGGATCAACGTGTACCTTGACTTGATCCTGACGGGGGTGTTCATCGTCGAAATGGAAGAGCACTTCACAGGGTTAGCGCTGCATGAACTCCTCGGACTGCTGTTTGCCGCCGCGTTCATGCTGCACATCATCCTGCACTGGGATTGGGTCGTCAATCTGACGCGCAATTTCTTCAAGAAACTGCTGCACGAATCGCGGCTGAATTATGCCCTGAATGTCGCGCTGTTTCTGGACATGATCTTCGTGACGATTAGCGGCATCCTGATTTCACGCACGCTCGGTTTGAGCCTTTCGCTGGATCAAGAATTTCAGCGGACGCTGCAAACGCTCCATATGGTCGGTTCAGAACTGGTGTTGATTATCGTCGCGCTGCATGTCGCCATGCACTGGAAATGGATCGCCGCCAACGCCTCGAAATACTTGTTTGGCTGGATTCCGAAATTTCGCCGCCAAAACGCCCAGTGATCATTCGCACCAACGCAGAAGGAGAAACAATCACATGGCACGCGCACAACAACGCCCACGCCGCCTCTTAGGATTTGCCGTCCTCGTCATAGTGGTCATCACCAGTGGTGTGATCTTGGCATCACAAGGGGATTTGATCAGCCCGATCCAAAGCACGACGATGTTGATCAGCATGGCTTCCGGTGATGACAGCTTCGCAATGGTCGGTGATCGCTCTGAACCGCCTAATGATGCCGAAGCAAGCACGGAAACCACCGTGCTCACCGCCGAACAGCCCGAAGCGGCTGCTGTGGACGCGGAGTCCGGCGTTACTGAAACCACCAGCGAAGGAACGATGACGCTGGAGGAGTTCACCACTGAGTTGGCTGCTGCTGGTGTAGATGTGGAATCTGTCTCCACCACCATGAGCGCTGAAGGACGCAGCCTCGAAAACTTGCTCGCCGTTGTCAACAGCGGACGCACAAGCGTTGCAGAACTCGCCGCCCGTTTGAGCGGAGAGACAACGGATGCGACCTCCACCGAAGGCGCACAGCCGCCGAGTGGTGAGTCGAGTACCAGCTTGATTGACTTTCGCTGGGATGAAATTGGCAGTGTTGCCTACAACCTGTGGGTGATGCTCGCCGCCACCGCTGCCGTGATCGTGATCGCCCGCCCTGCCGGTTGGATCGTCAACCGGATCAAGCGGTCGCCGCGCACGATGCTCTCGTAAAAGACCCACAGCAGTTGAACCATCGTTCTCAGTTTCTAACGCATATTCACGCATAAGGAGCAGTACCCCATGAACGCAAACCTTCGCAAGAACTGGAAAATCGGCGCATTTGGCGCATCCGTGCTCGTTGCTGGCGCAGCCCTTACCTATTCGGCAAATGCAGCCGATGACCCCGCCGTTGAGACAACTGACGCCGGCACAACTGTTTCGCAAGAACCGCCTGTGAGCGGTGGGCGTGGTGGGCGCGGCGGTCGCGGCATAGGTGGTGAGAATCATCACCTCACGGGAATGGACACGACCCCGCCGGAAGTCGAACTTGCACCGGATCAATCGACCGTCGAGGCGACGCAATCAACGACATTGGTCGACGGTGCGGAATACTACGACGGCAGTTACTACGGGGATGCCGTAGCGGCGGGACGCTGGGGCTACATGCAGGTTGTCGCGGTCATCGAAGAAGGTGAATTGGTGGACATTCTGATCGCTGACTACCCGCGCAGCACGTATGAATCGGACATCATCACGCGCAATGCGCTCCCTACGCTGATCAGCGAAGCGATTGAGGCGCAGGACTACGATGTTGACTTCGTGTCACGGGCGACCGACAGCAGCCGCGCGTTCGTCCAGTCGCTTGAATCAGCGCTGCTGGATGCCGCCATTGGGATGGACTTATGAAACAGACTCGCTGGTTGATGGGGATGCCCATCACCGTCGAGATCGTCGACGCCTCGGCAGATGCCGGGGCGTTTGACGCTGTCTACGACTATTTCAATTACGTGGATCAGACCTTTAGCCCGTTCAAAGAAACCAGCGAGGTTTCACGGATCAATCGGCGTGAACTGACGTTTGCTCAAACCTGTCATGACATGCACACAATTCTCGACTTGGCGGAACAAACCAAGGCAGAAACTGGCGGGTACTTCGATGTGTGGCATCACGGCGTGTTCAATCCATCGGGCATCGTCAAGGGTTGGGCGATTGACGAGGCGGCATCTCTGCTCTACATGAAAGGCTTCCGCAATTTCTATGTCGATGCCGGGGGGGATGTGCAGGTATACGGTCGGAATGCGCACGATCAAGCGTGGAAAGTCGGTATCTGCAACCCGTTTGACCTCTCGCAGATCGTCAAGACTGTGATACTCGATGACCGGGGAATCGCAACCTCAGGGAGTTACATGCGGGGCGCACATATCTATAACCCGCGCAGTGACGCGGACGCACTGGTAGAGATTGTCAGCATCACGGTGATTGGACCCGATGTGTTGGAAGCCGATCGATTCGCAACAGCGGCGTTTGCAATGGGGCGTAACGGGATTTACTTCGTGGAATCGCTGCCGGATTTTGAGGGATACATGATCGACCGAAACGGAATGGCGACGATGACAACGCACTTCTCCGACTATTTGAGCGCATGATGCGCGTAAACCGCTCACCGAATTAAACGGGGATGCTCACACTCGAACATCCCCGTTTGTTTAACCTTGCGTTAGCCGAGACAGCCGAGACGGAGCTGAAGAAGCTCGGTCGCAATCCATCCCTCACTGCCTTCAAAGATCACTCGATGCCATCCTGAAACCATTCCTGTCGCCTGAAGATCAAAGTCGTAGGGGACATACGCCAGAATTTCGGATGACGTGCTCGGTTCCGCACGCAGTCGTGCCAGATACAACGTCGTCACCGTGCAGCTTGCGAGCGGAGTCACAGCCTGTTCGCTGGCTGCGCTTGCGGGTGCGGCGGACGCGGCGTTAGGCGTGTGGGTCAGCACCAGCATACCTGCCGTGTAGATCGTCGTACAGGTGTAGCCGTTGTACATCCAAGTCGGGATCAGCACGGGTACGCGAGGCGCTCCTGCTGCATCGAGGAAGTACAGGCTGCCCGCACCCTGCATACAGACCATCACACCTGCATTCAGGTTCACACCTTCCGCGCCGTAGATGTCAATCGCGTGGATAACACCCTGCTGAAGCATCTGGGCATTCCCCAAATGTCCGCTGTTCACGATGAACACACCGTTCCGTGCGATCACACGACCGAACACGGTGTAATGGATGGAGTCGGGGACACCTGCCAAGAACACGTCGCTCAGGGTAACGCCATTGTAATCTGCCAGCGGCGGCAGCGGCGGGGGCGGCGGCATAACATTCTGCTGCGAAGCCGGTTTGCTGTTCGGATCGTTCGGGTTCGTTCCGGCGGCGACTTCTTCACCATCTGTAAAGCCATCGCCGTCGCTGTCAGGATTGTTCGGGTCAGTGCCGAGCGCCGCTTCTTCCGAATCGGTCAAACCATCGCCGTCGCTGTCAGGATCGGCGGGGTTGTTAACCGTTACGGTGAACGTATCTGCTGCGGTCGCGTTGCTGCCGTCCATCACTGTCACTGTGATGATGGCTGTGCCGGTTTGGTTGGCAGCAGGGGTCACAGTGATCGTGCGATTTGCATCTGTGCCGCCCAATACGAGGTTCGCATTCGGGATCAGGGTGGTATTGCCTGAGGTTGCGCTGACAACCAACGCATTCGGGAGCGTTTCAGCATCGCCAATTGTGAAGGCGAGCGCGCCAGTCGCGGTGTTCACCATGATCGTTTGGTCGGTGATGTCGCTGATGGTCGGCGCAGTGTTTCCGGGCGC
>JAPKMU010000337.1 GCA_026645745.1 Anaerolineae bacterium
CTCGCGCCCGGACGGCTACATGATCCCCAAAGTGGAGGCGGCATGGCAGGTTGCTCAGGTTGCCGAGCGCATCTCGGCAGCGGAGCGGCGCAACGGCTGGGATGAAGGCAGCATTATTTTGCTGGCGCTGCTCGAAACCACGCTCGGCATCGTCAATGCCCGCGATATTGCCGAAAATTCGCCGCGTCTGGTGGCGATTGTGTTCGGCGCGGAAGATTTGGCGGGCGAACTCGGCGCGATCCGCACCCCCGGCGGCATGGAAGTTCTGTTTGCGCGTCAGAGCGTAGTTTTACACGCGAAGGCATTCGGTTTGCAAGCGGTGGATACCCCCTACCTTGATCTTGAAAATGTGGACGGCTTGACCGCCGAAACAACCGCCGCGCTGCATATGGGCTACACGGGCAAATTAGCGATCCACCCGCGCCAAATTGAGCCGATCAACGCCGTGTTCACGCCGACCGACGAGCAGATCGCCCACGCGCGGCGCGTGATCGAAGCGCATGAGGCACATCAAGCGGCGGGATCGGGCGTGTTCGCACTGGATGGCAAAATGGTCGATATGCCCATCGTCCGCGCCGCCGAAACCGTGATCGCACGGGCGCGGGCGGCAGGTAAGATTTAGCAACTTAGAACCAAAATACATCGGTCACGTATATGCGATCATGGCATCCAAGAGGGGGAAATATGACCATGACGCATTCATCAGGAAAACAGCGCACCTTTTATACGCTGATCCTTACGCAAACGCTGTCGTTGATCGGCAGCCATATGAGCAGTCTCGCACTGAGTATTTATGTGTTCAACCAAACGGGCGATGTCACGCCGCTGGCGCTGGTATCGGTGTTCGCCATGCTCCCGCAGGTGATCGCGGCGGCATTTGCTGGCGTACTCGCGGATCGCTGGGATCGCCGCTACGTGATGATGATCGCGGACGCAGGTCAGGCGGTCGGCACGGTGATCCTGCTCGTGGTTTTCTTGACCGGATCATTTCAGTTATGGCATTTGTACGTCGTCACGCTGCTGAAAGCAATATTCGCCGTCTTTCAAACACCCGCTTTCACTGCATCCGTGACCATGCTCATTCCCGATGAGCAGCGCACCCGCGCGAACGCGATCATGGAACTGACCGGACCTGCCGCCGGGGTCGTCGCTCCTGCGCTCACCGGGGCGCTGTATGCGATCATCGGTTTGAGCGGGATCATCGCTTTCGACCTGATCACCTTTGTGGTCGCGGCGGTTGTCGTGCTCCTCGTACAGATTCCCCGCCCACAGCAAACCGAAGCCGGACGCAAGATGCAGGGTTCGGTACTCAAAGAAGCCTTCGGCGGGCTGCGTTACCTGCTGGATCGTCGCGGCTTGTTGGGGTTAACGCTGCATATTTCGCTCGTGAATTTCCTGTTTTCTTCCGCGAGCGTCCTGCTCACGCCGTATTTGCTGGCGCGCACGGGCAGCGAAGCCGCGATGGGTGCGATCTTGGGCGTGCTCAATCTCGGCATGATCATCGGCGGCATCACGATCGGGGTATGGGGCGGCACAAAAGTCCGTATCCACACGATCATGCTCGGCATACTCGCCGCTGGCATTTTCTTGGTCATGAGCGGCGCGGCGCAGAGTTCGCTGGCGCTTGGCATTTTCATTTTCATGATGGCAGTCCCGCTGCCGATGGTCAACGCGAGCGCGATGTCACTTTTGCAAGCGAAAGTCGCGCCGGATGTGCAGGGGCGCGTTTTTGCCGTCTTGACGCAAATCTCGATGTTTTTGATGCCCGTCGGATTTTTGCTCGTTGGACCACTCGCAGACCAAGTGTTTGAACCCGCCGTTACTGCCCCCGGTTGGGAGCGGTTCGCGCCGCTGGTGGGCAGTCAGCCCGGCGCGGGAATGGGCTTGATCTTGGTGATTTCCGGGGCGGTGCTGGCGGTCTTGACCGCCCTCGTGTATGCCATCCCTGCTATCCGGCGGCTTGAGCAATCCTTACCGGATTACGTTCCTGCCGAACAAGCATCACCCGCCGTCGGGACGCCCGTACCTGCTGCGGCAGAGTAGCCCGTCAGCCGTCAAGCGCGCTCCGCTGCTTGCGCAAATAATCCGCTTCGTGGGGGCGCTGGCATAACGTGATAGCGCGCTCATACGCATCCGAAGCGGCTTCGCGCTCGCCTAAGCGGCGCAGCATGTCGGCGCGGGCGGCATGATACGGGTAATAGGTGTCCAGCGCGGATGCCAGCGGACGAAGCAGCCGCATTCCGGCAGCCGCGCCATCGACCATACTCACGGCAATAGCGCGGTTGAGCGCAATCACGGGGGAATTCGAAAGGCTCATCAACGCGCTGTAGAGTTCAGCGATCTGCGCCCAATCGGTGTCCGCATAGGTGGGTGCTTGAGCATGCAGCGCGCTGATCGCCGCTTGAATTTGATAACTTCCCGGTCGGCGGCGGTGAAGGGCGCGTTCAAGCAGATGCTCGGCGGCGCGGATTTGCGCATGATCCCACAATGCCCGGTTCTGATCCTGCATCACGATCAAACTGCCGGACGCATCCAAGCGCGCATCTCGGCGCGACTCATGAAGCAGCATCAGCGCCAGCAGTCCTTCCGCTTCGGCGCGGATCGGCGCGTCTGGCAGCAGATCAACGACGATGCGCGCCAGCCGAATCGCCTCTACGCACAAATCGCGCTTCTGTGTTTGATCGTGAGGGGAAGCGTACCCTTCGTTGAAGATCAAATACAGGACGGCGAGGATCGCGTCGAGCCGTTCCGGGAGCAAACTCGGATCGGGGATGCGAAACGGAATCCCCGCCGCGCGGATTTTCGCCTTTGCCCGCGTGATCCGCTGCGCCATCGTTGATTCACCGACCAGAAAAGCGCGTGCGATTTCTTCCGTCGTTAGACCGCCGAGCGTTCGCAGAGTCAGCGCGACCTGTGCTTCGAGCGCCAGCGCCGGATGACAGCACGCGAACATCAGCTTAAGGCGTTCATCCGGGAACGGCTCGTCGGTCATCGGATCATCCTCACTATCGGAGGCGGGCAGCGTGTCGAGATCGTCATCACGTACAGCGGCGCGTTTGTGATCTCGACGGACGTGATCGATGGCGCGGCGTTTGGCGACGGTGGTCAGCCATGCGGCAGGACTGCGGGGTATCCCCTTCGCCGTCCACTGATCAAGCGCGGCGATCAGCGCATCTTGCAGTGCGTCTTCGGCGGCGGCAAGGTCATTCAACTGCGCCGTGAGCACCGCCAGCACCCGCCCGTATTCCGCATCGATCACCTGTTCAATCGCTTCGCGCACATGACTCGTCATCGGCTGCCCGTACCTCTTACTCGAACACCACGACCGGGCGAATTTCGATGCTCCCCCTCGCTGCGCCGGGAATCTGCGAGGCAATCGCAATCGCATCGTCCAGATCGTTGGCGTCCAGCATATAAAACCCGCCGAGCACCTCGTGGGTCTCTGCAAACGGTCCATCCGTCGTCAGCGCCTTGCCATCGCGGACGCGCACCGTTGTTGCCGTGTTGACAGGCATGAGCGCTTCCCCCGTGTAGGCAGTGCCGCGATTCCGCAGCATCGCACCAAAGGCGTTGTACTGTGCCATTTCTTCCTGCAATTCTTCCGGTGTCATCTTGGTATCGTGAGCCGGGTCGCCGTAGATCAACATGATGTACTTCATCGTGATCATTCTCCTCAAAGTGTACGTCCGACGCGCACGATTGCACGTCTAATGCAATGTCGTTCGGCACAGGCGCTGTTCGACATCCAGCCATGCCTTCTCATCGAATACTCATCTTTGGGTGGACAAGCTGACAAATCCGTGCGACCTTGATACAGTAGTTCTGCATCCAGTGCGGCAAAAAATATGAAACGGAATTAGGCTAATGTCCACCATCACTAAGAAGGACGTGCTTGACTATCATCGATTCCCTCGTGCCGGGAAGCTAGAAGTCACGCCCAGCAAACCCATCCTCACACAGCGCGACCTTTCCCTCGCTTACACCCCCGGCGTTGCGGACGCAGTGAACGAAATCCACCGCGATCCGCTTGCCGTCTACGAACTCACCACCAAGCGCAACCTCGTCGCGGTGATCAGCAACGGGACAGCGATCTTGGGCTTGGGCAACTTGGGACCGCTTGCCAGCAAACCTGTGATGGAAGGCAAGGCGGTGCTGTTCAAGCGATTCGCGGATATTGATGTGTTTGATCTCGAAATTGATGCGCGCACGCCGGAAGAAGTGATCGCCGTGTGCCGCGCGCTTGCGCCGACGTTTGGCGGCATCAACCTAGAGGATATTAAAGCGCCGGAATGTTTTGAAATTGAACAGCGCTTACGCGAAGAATTAGATATTCCCGTATTTCATGATGATCAGCACGGAACGGCGATCATCAGCGGCGCGGCACTCCTGAACGCACTCGAAGTCACCGGAAAAGCTATCGGATCACTCAATCTGGTCGTCGTCGGCGCGGGGGCGGCGGGTTTATCAACCGCCGAATTCTACGTGCGTTTAGGCGTCCCGCGTGAGCAGATCACGATGGTGGATATTCACGGCGTGATCTACGAAGGTCGCCCGGAAGGGGTGAATGCTTACCAGAGCCGTTTTGCGCGCGATACAGGCAAACGCACCCTCGCGGATGCGCTCGTGAACGCGGATATGTTCCTCGGTTTGTCGGCGGGCGGCGTGCTCGCCCCAGAACTGGTCAAGCTGATGGCACCGCAGCCGATCATTTTTGCGCTCGCCAACCCGACGCCGGAGATCATGCCGGATCTTGCCCGCGAAGCGCGACCGGATGCGCTCGTGGCAACTGGTCGCAGCGATTTCCCGAATCAGGTCAATAACGTGTTGGGATTCCCGTACATCTTCCGGGGTGCGCTCGATGTGTACGCGCGGCAGATCAACGAGGAGATGAAACTCGCGGCATGTTACGCCCTCGCGCAGTTGGCGCATGAGGATGTCCCTGACAGCGTACTCAATGCCTACAACCTGCACGCGATCCGTTTTGGGCGCGAATACCTGATCCCCAAACCGCTCGATCCGCGTGTGCTGCTGTATGTTGCTCCGGCGGTCGCACAAGCAGCGATGGAGACGGGTGCGGCGCGGCGCGAAATCGACTTGGGCACATACCGCGAAGAACTGATCCGGCGGCAGGGATTTATCGGTCAAGTGCGCAATTTCATCATCAACAAGGCGAAGAGCGGCGGCGCAAAACGTGTCGTTTATGCTGAAGGCGAAGAATCGAAGGTAATCCGCGCGGCGGCGCAAGCACAGGAAGACGGATTTGCGCAGCCGATTCTGCTCGGACGACCGGATCGGATTCTGCCGATGATCGCGCAGCTTGGGCTGGATCGCTTCAAGCCGCAGATCATCGATCCGTATGATGATCATTGGCGCAACCGCTACCAGCGTTCTTTATTTGAACTCCGCCAGCGGCACGGGGTCAGCTTGGCGCGGGCGCGCGTACTCCTCCGCGACCGGAACTACTTCGGCGGAATGATGGTTCATGCCGGGGATGCCGATGCCTGTTTGAGCGGCTTGACGTTTGAATATCCCGATGTCGTTCGTCCAGCGCTCCAGCTTTTTCACACGCGCCCCGGTGCGACTCGCGCCAGCGGCGTCTATTTGGTGATCGTGAAAGGGCGCGTGTATCTGTTCACCGATGCGACCGTGAACATTGACCCGGACGCGAATACAATGGCGGAGATAGCGATTTTGGCGGCGGATTTCGCGCGCACGCTCGAACTTGAACCGCGTGTCGCCATGCTGTCGTTCTCAAACTTCGGCTCGACGCCGCACCCGCACAGCCGAAAAGTGCAGCAGGCGGTTGAATTGGTCACACAGCGCCGCCCCGATATCGTGATCGATGGGGAAATGCAGGCAGATGTCGCCGTTGTGCCGGAGATGATCGCCGCCCGTTTCCCGTTCAGCCGCGTGACCGATGCGAATATTCTGGTTTTCCCTGATCTCGCCTCTGCGAACGTGTCGTATAAGCTCTTGGCGCGGCTCGGCGGCGCGGAGACAATCGGACCGATTCTGCTTGGCGTGGGTGCGCCCATGCACGTGATTCAAGCGGGCGACGACGTAGAAGATATTGTCGCCATGACCGCCGTCTGCGTGATGGATGCGAACAGCCGCCTGATGGAAACGGAAGGCGCTTTTATCAGTCAGTAAGGATGCCCCTCTCTATCGCGTGTGATAGAGAGGAGGAGCAGTGCGCCCGTTTTTCTCCCCTCTCCAACCTTCGGTTAGAGAGGGGCAGGGGGCTTGTCCGATACTCAAAACCGACCTCTCCCCCACTCGCTGCGCT
>JAPKMU010000338.1 GCA_026645745.1 Anaerolineae bacterium
TCACGCCAGCCGAGCGTATCCGCGATCTGCTCGAAGAGATCGAACTGGCGGATCAAGTGGGCTTGGATGTGTTCGCGCTCGGTGAGCACCACCGCGAAGAATATGTGTCGTCCGCGCCGGACGTGATTTTGGGTGCGGCGGCGGCGAAAACCAAACAAATCCGCTTGAGCAGTGCCGTCACCGTCTTAAGTTCGGATGATCCGGTGCGCGTCTTTCAGCGCTTCGCCACGCTTGACCTGATTTCAAACGGTCGCGCGGAGATCATGGCGGGGCGCGGTTCGTTCATCGAATCGTTTCCGCTGTTCGGTTACAACCTGAACGATTACGACGCGCTTTTCACCGAAAAACTCGATCTCCTGCTCAAACTGCGCGAAAACGAGCGTATCACATGGAGCGGCAAGCATCGCCCGCGCCTTGATGATCTCGGTGTGTACCCGCGCCCCGTGCAAAACCCGCTCCCCGTTTGGGTTGCCGTTGGCGGCACACCGGAGTCCGTCGTGCGCGCTGCCGAGCGCAATCTCCCAATGGCGCTGGCGATCATCGGCGGCATGCCGGAGCGTTTCGCCCAATTTGCGCACTTGTTTCGCCAAGCGGCACAGGCGCACGGCTTCAACCCGCCGTTGAGCATCAATTCACACGGGTTTATCGCGGATACGCGCGAACAAGCACTTAACGACTCATTTCCGGCGGTGAAAGTCGTGATGGACAAGATCGGGCGTGAGCGCGGGTGGTCACCGATGACGCGCCCGCAGTACGAAGCCTCCGCTCATTTGCGCGGCGCGAACTTCGTCGGCACGCCGGATGACATCGTTGAGAAAATCTTGTTCCAGCATCAGATTTTCGGGCATCAGCGCTTTATGCTTCAGTTGAGCGTCGGCTCAATGCCGCATGATAAGCTCATGCACGCGATTGAACTGCTCGGCACGAAAGTTGCGCCAGTCGTGCGCGAAGAAATCGCCCGCCGCACCGCGCCGGTCGCGCAGTAGGTTTAGACGAAAAAACCCCTGATACGCGTGAGCGTCAGGGGTTTTTTGTGCATCATCAGGATCAGTTCTACTGATAAATATCCGTCCGTCGATCCTCAAATACCGGGATACGCCCGCGCACCAGATCGACATAATCGAGGTCAACTTCGGCAGTCGCCAGCGTCGGCGCTTCGCCCACTTCGATCACCGTTTTGCCCCACGCATCCACGATCATCGAATGCCCGCCGAAAATCTTGTCACCCGTTTGTCCGGCGGAGTTCACGCCCACCATGAAGCACTGATTTTCGATTGCCCGTGCTTGCATCAGAGTCCGCCAGTGCTCGATCCGCTCAATGGGCCATTCAGCAGGAACGAGCACCATTTTCGCACCTTGCACGCCGTAGCGCCGGAACAGTTCCGGGAAGCGTAAGTCGTAGCAGACGCCAATCGCGGTCGCGCCCCAAGGCAAATCCATAATCAACGGCGCGGAACCGGGCTGCAAGTAGCGATTTTCGTCCATCAACCGAAAAAGGTGAATCTTGCGATACACGCCCAAAATTTTGCCGTTGGGCGCGAAGAATGCCGCGCTGTTGCTGACCTCAACACCGCGCTTTTCCAGCAGCGATCCGAGGATACAAATCCCGTGATTCGTCGCCAAAGTCGCAAGCTGCGCGAAGATGCCCACGTTCAGCGCGACGGCATGTTCACGCGCACCGGAGAGGTCATAGCCTGTTGACCACAATTCCGGGAAAACGATTAGATGTGATCCGCGCCGTTTGGCTTCGGCGATCCATTCCTCGGCAAGTTTAAGATTCTTGCGTACATCACCGAGCGCGATATTCATCTGTGCAAGGCTGATCACCAGTTTCGCCATAACTTCCTCACGAACGCTGCTTAGAGTGTTTGTTAGGAATTATTCTACCGCGAACCGGATGAATCGGGCGAATGCGTGGTACGCTCTTGAAACGAACTTATATTCTTTGGATGCGGCTGTGGGACAAATCACGTCTGTCACTATGACTGGTATCAACTACGTTGATGATGGGGGCAATCCACAGTTCATCGACTTTGAAACGTGCTACCAGAATTTCCTGATGGATCAACGGAGACGACTAGGGTCACAGTACATGGATGCCCATAAAGAGTTCTATGACTGGTACAAAAGCATAGGATTTAGAAGCGCGTTTACAATGCGATTGTGGTTTTATGCAGACCCGCCCGTTGAATTCGAGATTCCGACAGAGGACAGCTTTTGGCAAATTCTGATGGGGATTAAAAAAGCCGGTTTTAGAACAACTGACGGGGAATGAATGTCCTTATGAGTGCAATCAACCTAAGACTACCGGAATCACTGCACGATGCTGTGCGTGAACTGGCAAAGCGCGATAATGTATCCCTCAACCAGTTCATCACGCTTGCGATTGCAGAAAAAGTCTCCGCGTTGATGACGGAAGACTATCTTCATGTGCGCGCGAGTCGCGGTACTCGCACGAAGTTCGATGCGGCATTAGACGCGGTCGCGGACGTTCCCCCGGATACCACTGATCTAATCGGCTAACCTCGCCAGTCGATCACGCCCGTCAGGTCACGCCAGCGCTGTGTAATCAACCCGATCAGCGCTGCGTCATCCAAATCGGTCGCATCGATCTCTTGAATACCGGGGTGAGATCGAATTTCCCATTCGCGGCGCAAACTGCCGAGCGCGAGGCTGCGCTCTTTCGGGTTGTGATAGCGTGCCCCTAAGGCGACATGCAGCCGCGTCAGCACCGCGTCGAGCGTCGCCACAAGGCAGAACACGGGACCCGTCGCGCCGAGCGCCGCGATCCGGTCCCCGTACTGGAGCACTTGCCCGCTGACATGGATCAGTGAGCCGCGCGCCAGCGTGAGTTCCGCGACAAGATCGCTTTCGACGCTGCGCAAGCGCGCATCACCGTACTGCGCTTTGAGGTCATCAGCGGTCATTTCGGCGCGTTCTTCAAAACGGGCGGCAAAATCTATGAATGGAATCCGCAGCCGCTCCGCGCAGCGCCGCGCAATTCCCACCTGACCGGGTCCGATGTAGCCGGTCAGGATGAGATTGTGATCAAGCGGGGAAACCGATCTGAACATCAACGCCAGCCGGGATACCACGCATCGAGCTTCGGCAGCAGTTCCGTGAGCGTGTTGACGGCTCCATCGGCTTTGACGCCCGAATAATCATGCTCGCGGCGGGTGGTGTAGCGCAAAACGGCTTTCATGCCCATGCGCTGCGCGCCGATGATATCCGCTTCCGGGTCATCCCCGACGAATACCGTTTGCTCCGGCGTCGTGCCAGTTTTCTTGAGTGCATGTTCAAAGATCGCCGGATGCGGCTTGAGATACCCCACGTCCGCCGCCGAAACGCGGCATTCGGGGAAGTAGTGCAGAATGCCGAACCCCTCAAGCTCAATATCGCGCAGCGACATCGGCTGATACGCATTCGTCACCAACCCGACTTTGATCCCTGCGTCAATCAGCGCTTTCATCACCTCATGCACTTCGGGAAACAACGTCGTACCGGGTATTTTGCGCCAGTGATAATGTGTGAGCAGATGCGCCGCATCCAACCGTTCCGCCGGGCATCCGAGCGCCACCGCTGACTCATGCAGCACGCGCCCCACGTTCGGGGCGACCATTGTGCCGCGTGCCGCTGTCCATGCCGCAATCGTCCGGTTGCGGAATTCAGCCGTATACGCCTCAACACCATAGGTAAACACGCCGTTGAATTCGGCGCGCAAGAAATCGACGACATGCTGCAAGTGTTGGCTTTCCAGCATCATCCAATCATCGCGGAAACCGCTCCAATCGAGCAGCGTATCGTCTACATCAAAGAGAACTGCCTTAAGATCAGTCAAACCCTAGCCCTTCACCTGCATTGCCGCCCGCCATGAAAGCAGAACATCATCTACCCCTTGTTTGTACGTGGGGAAACGCGGCTGCCAACCGAGCAGCGTTTTGGTATCCGCGTTTGAGGGATGCGACGACGCATTCAAGAAACCAAACTGCGCCGCGCCCAATGACAGCCGCGCCAGTGATGCGCCCAGCGCCGAATTCGACGGTGCGCCCATCCCCTGACTGCTGCTGAAATATGCCAAGAAGTCGGCGGGGGATGCGCTCAAATCATCCACAACCACCATTCGCGCGCCGTTCGGCTGACTTTCGAGCGCCAGCCCGACTGCCTCCGCCGCATCTGCCGCATGAATCCATCCGGCGTGCGCGTGTTTGTCACTGGTGAATACCCCACGTCCGGCGCGAATCGCATCCGTCAACTGCTTAAGTTCCGGCGCGTCTGCATACGCATACCCGAACCGCATGATCGCATACGACAGACCGGACTCGATCACCAGTGCTTCGGCGCGCTTGATCGCGCTCACGACTGCCGCGACCGCTTCATCTTCGGTGTGTACATCTGCCACCGCGAAACTGCCGTGCAGAAAATACGCCGCGCCCGCCGCTTTCGCCGCTTCGAGCATCGCCGCCGTACCGTCGATCAAGAGCTTGCTGGCAAGCGCCCAATCTGCGGGAAGAAACGGCGCGCCGTTGGCGATCTGCGCCGCCAAATTCACGACGACCAGATTTTCGCGCCCCAACGTCAGCATCGCGGCGCGCGTTTCACCCGCACGGGTGAGATCAGGATACGTCGGAATACCGCCATCAGCACGGATATTCCCTGCATCTGCGAGAGACGCTCCCGTCCCGATCACCTTATGCCCGAGGGCAGCCAAATGGCGCGTAGTTTCGCGTCCGATCATCGTTGTCGCGCCCGTTAGGAAAACGCGCTTCGTAGGGGTAGTCATGCTGGTGTGCCTGCTTTGTGGATTTTGGACGAAATCTCTGGCGATTATGCCACTTCTAACCGTGTGAGATCAACCGCAAACAAGGCAAACGCACCAAAAACAAATGCTAGAAGAAAAGAAGAGCGTCAACGCAAAGGCGCGAAGTCGCCTCTACATCCTACATTCGCTTCGCTGGTCAGGCGCTACCCCTCCCCGCTGGCGCAGGGAGGGACTTCGCACGCGCGTGAATTCCCCCTCTACGAAGTGGAGGGGGAAGGGGGAGGTAAAAGAAATTCACCCAAATCTGGTAGAACGAGCATTATGCGCTGAACTGCTGCATAAAATCGCCAAAGCTGAGGAGATTCTCAATCGCATTGCGCAGGATCGTCCACAAGTCGCCTAATGAAACCGTCGTCATGGTCGATTCTGGTTGCGGCACTGCGTCGATCAACATGTCAAGTTCTTTTAAGACACGCTCGTGCTTGGCACGCATCCGGCTGAAACGCGCAATCGCCTGATTCACGGCGAGATCGTCCTGCACCACGCGCTTGCTGTCCGGCGATTCATAAAAATAGCGGTAGCGCCAATCGCGGTGTTCCTCGTTTAAGATCGTCAAGCGATCATGGCAGTAGCCCAATACAGCAAGGAGCTGTTCGGCAGCACGCTTGTCTGGCGTATCCTCGCCGCGTTCCAATAAACTCCCGACGCGATCATTGAGCAGCCGCCCGACCATTTCAAGCGCGGTGCGGGCACGGCTGAGTCGCTGTGTATATTCATTATTCAACTGCCACAGAACGTCTGCCGACACCTCACACATCCCCTGAAGAATAAGGCGGTGTAACTTACCTTCGGATGATAACACAAATGCCGCTGTTGAACCGTACAGGAATTGATGTAATTCTAATAGAACAAAAGTGCGGAAATTGTGTACATGCACAGGTTTTTGTGTTATGCTACCGATGTGAACGTGTCCTTGGTGGTGGGCGATGAGCAAATACCGCGACGAGTACGACGATTACGAGGACGACTACGAAGACGACGACACCTATGAAGATGATTTAGATGATGACGATGAGGATGCTCCTCCGCCTCCTAAATCTGCTTCCAATCCATTCGGCAGTCGCTCCGATTCTGGTTCAGGTCAGTCCGGTCGGTCAGGTGTGTCCGGCGCTGGTCTGCCGCCGCGCCCTGCACCGGGGAGTGGTTCAGGTTCATCTGGCGGCGGCATAACAACCCCCAGCCCGATACGCGGCGCGTCACCCTTCGGGAGTGGGAGCGGCGGTTCATCTGGCTCATCTGGCGGATCAGGGGGTTCCGGTACGCCGTCACGCCCGAATCCGTTTGGCGGCAGCGGTTCATCAGGGAGCGGCTCTGGCAGTTCGAGCGGATCGGGCAGTTCAGGCGGCTCCGGTTCGTTTGGGCAGCCGCGCCCGAATCCATTTGGCGGCAGCGGTTCATCAGGCAGTAGTTCAGGGGATTCTAGCTCCGGTTCATCCGGGGGATCACGCCCAAA
>JAPKMU010000339.1 GCA_026645745.1 Anaerolineae bacterium
TGAGCGCCCGCCAATCATATTCTTGTTCTGCCAACTGCTGAAGCGCTGCGCCCATTTGCCGGCGTTCGTCGGCGTTTTCGAGCAGGCGCGCGATATCCGCAGCTTGCGTCTCGGCATCGTCAGCAAGACAAAGTGTCTGACGCACGCGGCTGCTTAAGCCGGATGCAGCGATTGTTGTGGCGACAATCGCACATCGAGACGCCATCGCTTCGAGCAGCTTTAGGCGTGTTCCACTGCCCATGCGCAGCGGAGCGACATAGATGCTTGCCGCGTGCAGATAGGGTTGCACATGTGGAACCCAGCCGGTGATCTCGATGTTGGACTTCGTGCGGAGTACGTCCAACTGGGCGTGTGGTTTTTGCCCGACGATATAAAGTTTTACATCGGGATGACGCGACTGCACACGGGGGAGTACATCACCTGTAAACCAGAGCATCGCGTCAACGTTCGGGCGATAATCCATTTTGCCTGTGAATACCAACACCTTATCGCCTAAATCGAGTTTTTGCGGATGTTCTGCATACTCGCGCGTGTTGATACCACTGGCGAGGATATGAATAGGTTTGCTGCCCACACATTCGCGCATCGCGGCGGCGTCTTCGGCGGAAACCGCGATTATCGCGTCAGCGCATTGACAGATAAGATGCTCAAAGCGCCCAATTCGCACTGCTTGAATCTGCGAATAGACCGCCATTGGCAGCCGTTTGACATCGCGTTTTTCCACAGATGCGATGAGGCGTTGAAGCGCAGCTTCGGCATTGAAAGAATCGTAGATCAGTGCGGCGCGTGTGAGTTTTTGGTCTTTGAGTTCGCGCACAAATGGCAGGTAGATCGCCATTTCGATACCTTCAAACTGAATTACATCGAAGTCCTGATCCTGAATCAGGCTTCGGAGACGCTCGCGCATCTTGGGGCTGTCAAGCCGTCCCGCGATATCTGGGCGAGTGCTGAATGCCAGATCGCGCAGACGATCCGATTTGCTTCGCGCTGGCATCGGAATGGTTTCGATACGGTGGGTGATCGCTTTGAGCGGCGCGTATTTTGCCGGATTTGCTTCTTCGACGAAGCACAGCAGCGTGACTTCGTGCCCGTGCTGATGCAAGCCATGGATGATTCCGCTCACACGCAGAGCGCCGCCCTGCTGTGCCGGATAAGGGGGACTCGATGTAACGATGAGAACACGCATAATTAAGAGACAACTCTGTTATAAACCGATAAGGCGATTCGCGCTGTGCGTTCCCATGTGAACTGTGCAGCGCGCAGCAATCCGCGCTGGCGCATCTCCATTCGCCATGCTGTGTCACTGAGCGCTTTCTGAATCGCTTCAGCGATACTGGATGGTTGATCGGGATCGACCAACAATCCAACGTCACCAACCACTTCAGGGAGCGATGAACGATTGCTCACGATAGGGACAGTTCCACAAGCCATCGCTTCGAGCGGTGGCAAACCAAAACCCTCGTAATGGGATGGCAGAACGAGCGCCAATGCACCATTATAGACAGCCGGTAAGTCATCACGAGAGATATTTTCGCGCCAAATCAGATGATCTTCGACACCAATTTCGTGGACTGATTTCATGAGTGCTTCGTAATGCCAACCGGGTTTTCCTACCAGCACAAGCGGCGGCAAATCTGGCATACGATTGAGGAGTTCACGATAGGCTGTGACCAACCCAACGATGTTCTTTCTCGGCTCAATCGTGCCGACGTAGAGAACATACTCGTTTGGAAGATTGTGGGCGCGGCGGACGGCGGCGATCTGATAAGCAGGTAGGGGGCGATAGATGCTGTCCACGCCGCAGTACTGAACCGTGATCTTGTCCTCCGCGACATCAAGCAGACGAATCATATCGGTTTTCGTCGCTTCGCTGATCGCCAACACATGATCCGCTTTTGTCACTGCTGCACGAATCTGATCGCTATAATACCGCTTTGTCTCCGCCGTGATGTATTGAGGAAAGAGCAGGAATGTTAAGTCATGAATCGTGATGACATGCCGCCGCGCTCCCCAATAGGGTGGAATAAAGTCCGTCGTATGCAGAACATCCAACCGAAAGCGCGACAATTCGACCGACCACGCCAGCCGCTCAATCCGATGATGTGACGGAGTCCACAAGTTAGCACGGCGAAACCGCGTAGTTACCGTCTCCCGTGCTTTTCGGCTGTGAAAGACGGTGTAGCGATTATCGTGATCAAGTGCTTCAAGCGCTTTCACGCTTTCGCGGATGTAAGTACTGATACCACCAATGCGGTAGTAGGTAAGTCGTGCGTCAAGTCCAATGTGCATAGGCGAGGAGTATAAACGCCCTTCGCTTGGCTTGTCCAGAGGCATCACAACCAGCGTGCAATCAAGGTGTCGAGTGCGCCGCTGCTGCGGAGTTCTTCCAGCGCCGCAGTAACCATGACCGCTTGTGAAGGACGATCGATGCGGAGCGCGATGACATACGGAATTGAAAGGATGATGCGGGGCGTGTGCGCGTCCCATTCTGGATGGGCGTCGAGGTATTGATGCAGTGTAATCGTATCGACAAGCGCAGCATCAGCTTGCCCTAAGCGTACTGCATCCAGCGCATAGGCAGCATATTGATAAGGCATTCGCGTGAAGGGAAGGATGCGTCGTGCCCAAATATCGACTTCACTGTGTGCGCTTGAACCGAATTCGTAAGCAAGCCGCCGCCCGGATACATCCGACATTTGCGAAACAGTGCTGGAACGGGAGGTCACAAGTGCAATCCCCGCTTCAAAATACGAAGGTGTATAGAGCACGCGATTCGTGCGCGCTGGATCACGGGGGACGGCGGCAATCAGCACATCAATCTGATCAGCATACAGCGCATCGTACAACCCATCATAGCCAAGCGGCACAAAGCGCACTGGGAGCCCAATCTGGGCTGCAAGTGCGTTCGCCAGATCAATATCAATGCCGACGAGCGTATCATTCACGTAGGCGGCGAATGGCGCATGACTGGCATCAACGCCGACGCGGATTTCACCGCGCGGGAATGCGTCGCAAGCTGTTGGTGGGGCGGGGGTGCGCGGGATTGCAATGACTGGGAGCAGTGCGCCGAGTATCCACCACACCCACGTAAACGGAAGCAGTGCGATTATTCGACGGGTGGTGGCAGCCATAACGTCTCTGACTGCGCGAGACCGCGCGCATACGAGCGGAGCGCGTAATAGATCGGCTTCCGCTGGAAATCAACATTGACCAATGTGAAATAATCCGGGTAGTTGAATGTTGGCGCAGGAAACCGAAATACCCATACGCACATGGATTCGAGCCAATCCCATGATTCCGCGATCTCGTACCCCCGGATTGTTTCCGCGATCCGCTGAGGCGGTGAAACTGCATTTGCCCATCGTGGGCTGTCATTCCAGCCAGTCTCGGTAATGTAAGCAGGCGTGTCGGTATCGCCATAGCGGATCATAATCGCCCGAAGCAATTCAGCACGGCGAAAATTCAGCGTCTCCGCGCTAGGTGGATCATCGGCTGGACGAGTAAAGCCGTAAGTGTGAATCGCCAACGCATCGAAGTAATCCGCCGCGCCGTTCTCGTAGAGGGCTTCAAGATACAGGAGATCGTTTAGCCCATTTGGACTGCCTCTAGGTTCGAGCGTGGGCGCAAGCGGCGCTGCCATCACAACCGCATTCGGGTTGGCGCGTTTAACTGCCGGATACACCGTTTGGAGCAGTTCGACATAACGAAGCGGATCGACTGCTTGAAAGCCCCACTCAAAAGCGAGGTTTGGTTCGTTCCAGATGATGAACTCATCAATTATGCCTGCGTAACGGGATGCAAATTCGGCGGCGAATTCGGCAAAGTCCGCGTAGAATTCGGGCGTCAGTGTGTTTTGGGTACTGGTGTGTTCTTGATCGATTGGGCGTGCCCATTCTGGCACGATTCCTAATCGGGCAATCACGCGTAGTCCTTGGTTTTCCGTATGGCGGACAATACGATCAACGCTTGCCCAGTTGTACTGATCGCGTGATGATTCAACATAAGCCCAAGGAAAGAACTCGACAATAGTGGCAGCGCCCATTTCGCGGACGTATTGGAGCGACTGCGCAATTTTCCATTCATCGACTTCGTCAATCAGGCGGGTGTGGACACACACCTGTGGTCGCATGGTTTCGACTGTGTGCGTTTCTCCGAGTATTGCCCGGGGGGGCGGAGGTAGGAACGATGACAAGATCATGATCAGCAAACCCAAGCGTGCTGCCCACTGGATGAGGTTTACTGCGCGAGACTGGATGCGCACGCCGACGACTCCTAACAACAATTGGGGGAGCATAACGATACATGAGCGGAAATCTATATGTTCTTCGGTGAAAATTATGGCTCTACGCTACAGAATTGATAGACAATATTCGTCATACCAAAGTTCCGCATGGTGATGTGATGATTGCCGCGCAACAACTTGGAAGCCAAAGCGATCTTGAAATGCAGCAACAGGAACTTTCGCCCGAACGCCGGGTGGATGCATTGATCGAACTCGCGGAACAGATTGAACGTGATGAAGGTGACAGTCGAACTTCATTCAATTCTCTCTCTGAAGCGGAAAAGCTAGCCGAAGACACCAACTACAGAAGGGGTCTGTTGAACGCGCGGACAGCGCTAGCGGCTTGGCATTTTAAACGTGCCGAGTACGCGCCCGCGATAACGTTCGCAAAGTCAGCGCACATGCTGGCGCTTGAATACGGTGATCCACTTCAACAATACCAAGCGCTGAACACGCTCGCCAAGATTTACGGCATGATCGGTGATTACGTCGAAGCACTTGAACTGCTCACCCAATTCTTCAAAATTGATGGGGATGGAATGCGCGCCTACGCGCCCATCGTGAGAGCGAGTATAGGCACGATTTACATCCGAATGGAGCAGTGGGATCGGGCACTTGACGAAAGTGTTGCAGCGCTGGAAACCAGCGATGCGATGCCGCAAGCCGAACGCCAGCGTCATACTCTCAATGTGTACGACAACATCACATATATTCATTTGAAGCGAGGCGATCCACAAGCGGCGAAGCGGAGCGCGGAAGCGGGAATCGCGTACTGCAAAGCCGTCGGCGTACCCGTTCAGAACTCGCTGCTGCTCATGCTCGGAAAAGCCCATCAGCAGCTTGGCGATTACGACAGAGCACATGAATTGATGCAGCGTGCTCGAACAACATCTGCTGGTATGCGCGGTGATTTGTGGATGGGATTGCTCAACTTGCATCTTGGCATCCTCTACTTCGAGCGGGGGAACACTTCGCAAGCGCACACCCATTTGCATACGGCATTGGGACTGTTTGAATCATTGGGGACACGCTCCGAAATTGCGCAAACGCATGAACAGCTTTACTTGTTGGCAAAGAAGCAAGGCGCATTTGAAACTGCCCTTCAGCACTTTGAAGCGTACCATTCTGCCCGCGAGTCATTGTTTAATGAGCAAGCGGATACGCGGCTGAAGACGATTCAATCCCTTCATGATCTGCAAACTGCCCGCTTAGAGCGGGAGGCTGCTATTCATCGCGGCGAAGCGCTGCGTCGAAAACTTGAAGAACACGAACAGATCATCGCGGACTTGGATGCGTATGCGCACCATGTTGCCCACGATTTGAAGAACCCTCTAAGCTTGATCAAAGCAAGCAGCGAACTTCTGATGCAAAATCCCGCAGAGTTTGACCCTGCTCAGATAGAAAGCCTGAACAACATTATGTTCTCGGCTTCATCCAAAGCCGTTCAAATTGTCGATACTTTGCTCGAAGTCGCACGCTTGCGCCGTCAAGAATTTGCGCCAAAACCTGTTGATATGTATGTCGTGATCGAGGAGGTGAGGACGCGGCTCGCCGAAACAATCCAAACGCACGGCGCACTGATCGAAGTTCGTCATCTACCTCCTGCGCTGGCGAATGCGCATTGGCTGGAAGAAGTGTGGGTGAACCTGATCAGCAATGCGGTCAAATACGGCGGGAATCCACCAGTCATTCGCGTGAGCGGCATCATTGAAGGTGCATTTGTGCGCTATACAATCCGCGATAACGGAGACGGTATTACGGCTTCCGAGCAGCGGCGGCTGTTTACGTCATTTTCACGATTGGATCGTCACAAAGATAGTGCAGACGGGTACGGGCTGGGGCTTCACATTGTGAAAACGATTATCAACAAGCTCGGTGGGCGCATATGGATTGAAAGTGAAGGGGTTTATGGGAAAGGCACGGCATTTCACTTTACCCTGCGTGCT
>JAPKMU010000033.1 GCA_026645745.1 Anaerolineae bacterium
GTGCGTCCGTACCACCGACCATTACATAGCGACCGCCGGGTTTGAGCGCCTGTGCGTAGTCCGCCAGCGGGTGATAGCCGTTGATGCCGAGAATAACATCATACTGTCCTGTACGTTCGGTGAAATCTTCCCGGCTGTAGTCGATAGTGTAGGATGCACCCAATCCGCGCAGCATCTCCAGCTTGCTGCCGCTGGCGATAGCAGTCACTTCTGCGCCCATCGCACGCGCAAGCTGTACCGCGAACGTGCCAACACCCCCTGACGCACCATTGATCGCCACATGATTCCCCTGCTGCACAACTGCCTTGCGAAGTGCTTGCAGTGCTGTGACACCCGCCAGCGGCACTGCTGCCGCTTCCTCAAAACTGAGCTTAGAAGGCATTGGCGCGAGCATCTCTTCTGGGACGGCGGCATATTCCGCGAAACCGCCCATGCCACAGTTTGAAAGGTCGCCGTAAACAGCGTCGCCGGGTTTGAACGCGGTGACGCTGCTGCCGACTGCTTCGACCGTTCCCGCGATGTCACTACCGAGGATGGGCTGCTTCGGCTTCAACAAGCCGTAGCCCATCAGCCGCACAAGAAAAGGTTTTCCACGCAGCAGGCGAATATCCGCGCTGTTGATGGCGACGGCATGGATTTTGACCAGCACTTCGCCCGCTTTCGGAGTTGGTTTCGGCATATCCGCAAGGCGCAGCATGTCCGGTGAGCCGTATTTTGTGTAGATCATCGCTTTCATGTTCATGTCCTTTACGACCAATTCCATGCGTACCACACCGTGACGGCGTTAAAAACCATGCTGACAATGAGCAGGAATTTGTCGTAGGCGGAGGGGTAGCTTGGCAGAGCAACGAGGTTAAAAAGACAGAAGCCAACAGCAGCGATGATGTTTGCCCAACGGTTGATTGGCTGTGGGAGTACCAACGATAGGAAAACCATCAAGATCGGGATGAGCATGAGAATGGCTGCGCCCAACCACATCGAGCTAGAGAACTCCTGCGTTTCAGCCATCCGTGCAAAGTCACCGCTGTAGATGCGCAGGACATCGCCCAACAAGTAGATCAGCATGACGGTAATCCATACGCCAGATAGAGTGATGCGGGTATCGAGCATGATTGCGATTTCCTTTCTTAGAGCACCTTGGATAAGTTCATAACGATGGGGCAGTGACAAGGCACTGCCCTGCCTGCCATCCTGCGCGGATGGGACGAGTCGCGTACGATTTCGGTTATGACGCGATGTGGGTCAAAACGATAGGAGCTAGGCTTTCACACCTTGACGCTGCTGCCAAAGCCGGATCAACCTGCTGCCGCTGGCGATCACCATGAGAACAACGGTGATCACGGTGAGGATCGCAGGCACGTTCTCAAGCTGCACATCCCGTAACTCAGGCACAGCTTGTGATAAACGCTCCGTTACCGGGACGAGCAGCACGAAGTACACACCGACGGCGCCCGTAAGGTCAAGTAATGTTTGCACAAGCCACGTTCCCAGCGTCCAGCGTCGGCGGATGAGAGCCCAAAGGTTGAGAAAGACAGCACCGATCGTCGTGAAGAACAGGACGATCAACCAGCCGGTCGGAACAGGCAGTACATCCCCCGGATTGTTGAAGTCAAAGCGCAGTGTCAAGCCGCCCACTTGAAGGAAATAGAGAATGGCGATCCCGAACAACATCCCGATTGCGATACCGATACCGGACTCAAAGCGATCCACCGCGGCGGGGTCGTCCACCGCAGGCAGCTCCAACGGATTAAATTCGGATGCCGCCGGATCACGAAATTCTTCACCTGAGCGTTCCAAGATCGCGAAGAAGATCACCGCGATTGCGAAGAAGATGAGCGCCGCCTGCGCCCCCGTGAAAATCGAGTCGAGCAGCAGCCGCACCCAGTCATTGTCATCGGGTGAAAGTGCCGCACCCACGATGTTAGCAATCACGATCACTGCCGGAACGAGCGGCAGTCCAAACCGCAGCACCGTCATCAAGAACGGGTACAGCTCTGGTCCCACGAGTGACTGCTCACCGCTGTAGGATGCTGCCATCGTGCGCGGATCACCGAGATGCTTCAGCGCTGCGGCGATGTCCGTACGGTCAGGTGAATCCCCGTAGCGGTCTTCAATCTGATCCTGAATCTGCGAACGCAGTTCTTTTTCGATTTCTGCGCGATCCTTTGGACGCACGTACAATCCGACCTGATGAACATAGCGGTCGATTAACTCACTCATGATGTTCCCCCTCCAAAATCCTCCTCATCACCGTAACCGTCTCCTGCCATTCCGTCCGCAGCGCTGTTAGAACGTCTAGCCCGGCGGTGCTGATTCGATAATACTTGCGTGGGCGCGACTCGGTTGTGTCCCACTCGCTTTGCAAAAGCCCCTGCTTCTCCAAACGTCGGAGCAGCGGGTAAAGCGTGCCTTCTTCGATATCCAGCCCCAATGCCGCGAGCCGCTGAATCAGGTTATAACCGTAGCTTGCGCTGTCCAACAGGCTCAAGACTGCAAGGACGACGATCCCGCGCCGAAGTTCCAAACGAAGCTGTTCAACATGTTCGCCTGTATCCGCCATAAACTGTGCGCCTTACAATACTGTGTCACGTCGCTTACTGTGTGTCACACAGTATCAATATACTGTACGGCGCACAGTATTGTCAAGAGGGTGTACTTCAATTCACGATGATGTGGAGGATGGAAAACTGATGCAGACCGACGCCTTAAATCAATTGGAGCAGTTAGCGGAAACGCTCACGCTCGAATACGGCTTAGTGCCTGATCAACTGATGTTCTTGCCTGCTGGCGAAGACGGACTTCTCTATACATTTCTATCAGGTGACCGGAAGTACGTCGCTAAAATCGTCGGATTCAGACGCGGTACAGACAAACAGCGGCTCGAAAACACGCTCCGTTCGCTTGACCAATTAGCGCACACGACTTCTCTCGGTTTCATCGTTAGCCCGATACCCAAAAATGATGCCCGTTTTGTTTGTACGTTTGCGGGGCATTCCCTAGTGGTTTACCCGTTTGTTGAAGGGACGCTGCAGCGGCAGTGCCGAACAACCCCGCAGCAGTATGCCGAATTGGGAAGACTTGTTGGCGCACTCCATCATGTCGATCCCGATTTGTACTCGTTGCTTGAGCGCCAGACATTCAATACGAAAACAGCCGACAAACTTGCGCCGCTGCTCGATCAACTGCCTGCATTTGCCGCGCACGCTCAACTGCGCCCGGTTTACGATCTCCTTCGTCCATTGGAAACTCGGCTGCGGCAGGACTTAAAGACATACGCGCAATTGGGCAGCAAACTGCGGCATGATAATCATCGCCCCGTCATTGTTCACGGCGATCTCAGCCCCGGAAATATCATATTTGGTTCAGATGGAACGATTCGGATCATCGACTGGGAAGGGATTCATATCGGAATGGCTGAGGAAGATGTGATGTTGTTCTCAGATATGCACGAACTACCAGATTTTCTAGCTGGTTATCTCGCCGTTGATAGGTATCCGCTGCACAGCGACGCGTTCATCTTCTTTAGCATGGAATGGCAGTTAGAAGGCATCGTCGAGCGTGTCGAACTGCTGCTTCAAGACGGTTTGCATGACGCGCAGCGTGCCCATGAACTAGACGAACTCGCGGATGAACTCGCGGGGCATCAATGGTTTGATGCGAGCATGAAACGGATTCGTGAAGTGCTGGAGACACACGGATACCCTGCCTGCTAAAGCAGTAACTCTACCCAATCCTCGCACACTAGATCCGTGATACGGTCGAAGTGTCGGTCATGCGTGACGAACACATAACCGCCGTGAATCGCGACGGCGGCGTTCTGAATATCCGCCGTTTCGAGTTTCTGCCCGCGTTTCTGAAGATCGATCGCAATTATCCGCGCAAGGGCTTCCGCTTCTATCGTCAACGGGATGATCCGCGCCGATAGTTCATTGAGCAGCGCGCAGGCATGCTGACGCTGCCACTCTGGAACAGCGGAAAGTGCAATCCAAGCTTGCATCTCGCGCTCTGTAATCGCGCTGATATAGACGTGATCCGCGTTACGCTGGTAATGGGCTTTCACGCGGTGATTGAGCATGTTTCCATTTTCATGCGCTTTCGCGATGTAGCTGCAAATATTGGTATCGAGCAGATAACGAGCGGGGGATGTCACTGGGCTGCGTCCTTTCAGCTAACGACTGTGATTTCTGCTTGGCGTATTTGTTGGATGTCACGGATTGGAGGGGAACCGAAAAGGCTTTTATATTCCCGGCTGAAGTGGGATGGATCGTTATAGCCTACGCGATAGGCGGTCGTAGTTGCATCAAGGTTTTCACTCAACATCAACCGTCTCGCTTCTTGCAATCGAAGATGCTTTTGAAATTGCAGCGGACTCATGGCTGTGACCGCCTTAAAGTGGTAATGAAATCCGGAAACGCTCATCCCTACTTCCTGTGCAAGTTCTTCAATCCTCAGCGGCTGATCGAATGTTTGATGGATGCGCCTAACTGCCCGCACAATCGACGGAACACTGCCTCCTAGGACGGTTAGATGACGCAGTCGTGCTCCTTGGCTTCCCATCAGCAGGCGGTAAACAATTTCACGCTTTACGAGTGGCAAGAGCACAGAGGATTCGGTAGGACAGTCCATCAGCCTGACCAACCGAACAACAGAGTCAAGTAGGTCGGCATCCAAGGGACTCACATCAATAGCACGCACACATGACGAGGTACGTGCGGACAGGGCGGCGCTCGACTCCGCCATGACCGAGCTAACAATCTGTGGGTCGAGTTCCAACCGAAAGCTGAGATACGGTCTTTCAGTAGATGCATCCAAAACTTGACTCGCGCGTGGCAGGTCGAGCGTCGAAATCAGGTAGTTTTCGGGATCATAGTGATAGCGGTTCTCACCTAGCAATACCTCTTTACTTCCCTGAGCGATCACACAGAAGGACGGCTCCAACACGCTGTGAATCTTCTTCATTGGCGTGGATACGCGCGCTAAATGTAATCCTTTGAATGGCTGAATGACACCATCTTTAGGGATGGCGTGGGTTATTTGTTCAATCAGTTCTTCTCGACTCGCGTGCAATCGCCGCGCTTCGCGTTCTTGCGGATAATATGAAAACGCTCCCATACTGCTCTCCGACTTCATATGTGTAGATTCTGGAGAATTATACAAGCGTGATAGACTCTTGTTCAATCATTCTGGGGGTTCTGTAAGTGGGTGGGGGTATATGAAACTTACCCCCACCCATATCACCCACTGTATAATCTGATCGATCGTGATTGGCGACTCCTTCGCTTCGTCGATTGGAGTCGGTTTCAACTAAATTCTTAGAGACTTTGCTAGGAGACAATCTGATGAAGTCCACACGGTTAGTCCTTCTTGTTGTGGCGCTTGTGGCAATGTTGGCGGTGACGTTTGCGCCGTCAGTCGCCCAAGACACCACCCTCCCGCGTAATGAGACACTTTATTTCAACGGTCAGCAGTGGGGCGCAGTGGTTGGTTGGAATCCGTATTCCAACAGCAATAACAACGCCTTGGCGATTGCGCAGCAGGATAATGCCCGCGTCATCATGTTTGAAACCCCGTATCTGTACAACATGCTTGACGGGCAGGTTTACCCGCTTTTGGCGGATGGTCCTTACAGCTGGAACGATGCGCGTACCGAACTCACGTTCCGCATTAAACCGGCTGCCCATTGGAGCGACGGCACGCCAGTGACAGCGGAAGACGTGGCGTATACGTGGGCAACCCATGTTACCTACAATACCCCGACAGGCGCAGGCAATATTGACTACATCGAAAATATCGTTGCGGTTGATGAAGCCACTGTGACCATTTATGCGAAGCTCGACGATGCAGGCGCGGCAGTCAACCCGCTGCTGGTTCAGGCTTATGTGAGCACCAACTACGTCGTCCAGAAGGCATGGACACAGATTCTTGAAGAACGCGCGGGCGGCGACGCCGTCGCACTTCTGGCGGACACGGCGGAAGATGTCGTGTGGTCAGGTCCATATCATGGCTATTTCTGGGACGAGTCGAAGGTCATCTATGTTCGTGATGACAGCTATTGGGGTCAGGATGCCAGCATGTGGGGTCGTCTCCCTGTGCCGCGTTATCTCGCCCACAACATTTTCCAAGACAACGCCGCCGGTACAACCGCTTTGCAGGCTGGCGAAGTCGACGTGAGCCAGCAGTTCAATTCGAACGTGCAAGACCTGTGGCTCACTCAGGGTCTGCCGATTTCGACCTATTTGCCGGAAGCCCCGTACGGCATCGGCGCAAGCCTTCCGACCGCTTTCTTCAATCTGACCGGCTCTTCGTATGGCTTGGATAACCTTGCGGTACGTCGCGCAATTGCGATTGCTGTGGACTATCCCACGATTATCGCCAATGCCATGACGAATCAATCCGCCACGTTTGACCAAGTTCCGCGTTCGTTGATGAACCCGACCGCCGGCGAGCAGGCGCTTTATGATCACGCCGCAGTTGCCGACCTTCAGTGGTCAGGTAATGATATTGAAGGCGCGAACGCAATCCTTGACGAAGCGGGTATTGTCGACACCGATGGTGACGGCTGGCGCGAACTTGATGGTCAGAAGTTGAGCTATGTCGCTACATGCCCGAATGGTTGGTCTGACTGGCAGGCAGCGATTGAAGTCGTTGCCGCCGCTGGCGCGGACATCGGCATCGAAATTACCACCAATTACCCCGAATGGGCAGTATATCAGACGGTCGTCACGCGCTCGGACACCCCGCTGCCCGAAGGCTACGACATTTTCATGATGTGGAGTGATGGCGCTGGTCCGACGCAGCCTTGGAGCCGCATCCGCAAACTGATGAGTTCTGAATTCATCGGTATGTCGAGCAACTGGAACGGTAACTGGGGTGGCTACGCGAATCCCGAAGCCGATGCAATTATTCAGGCGATCCCGACTGTTACGGACGAAGCCCAACTCGTTGAGATGTACACGGAACTCGTTCGCATCTATCTGACCGACATTCCGTCGTTCACGCTCATGTATCGTCCGCAGTCCTTCCACACCGTCAATGAAAGCGTCTGGACGAACTTCCCGTTCGATGGCGACGGCACGAACCCGCCTGTCCCACCGCTCGACCTGACGGACGGCTGGAGCATCGCCGGTCTGTATAACTTGGAACTCGTCAATCCGTAATTGAATCCGTAGTCGATATGTAAGCGGGGCAGTCACCTCAACGGCTCAGGCGTTGATACTCCCAATCCCTGAGCCATATAGGTTGAAGTGACTGCCTCTTTATTATTTCATGCTATTGAGTTGGTGAGGAGCGCAAGGGTGAAAGGGTATCGAGATTATTTTCTAAAGAAGTTAGCTTGGTTTGTTGTTACAGTGGTCGTTGCGTTCACACTCAATTTCATCTTACCGCGTCTCATGCCGGGTGATCCGGTCGCTGCGATTGTTGCGCGAATGGCACAAGGGATGTCGAATGCGACGGGTGTTCAAGCAGTGTACGAGCAGTACACAGAATTGTTTGCCACTGATCAACCCCTTCTGAACCAATATGTGATCTACCTCCGCAATGTTCTTAATGGTGATTTTGGTTACTCCATCAGCCAATACCCCCGAACCGTTGCAGATGTGATTTCTGCCTCGATCTGGTGGACAATTGCACTCCAGTTTCCAGCCATCATTGTGGGTTGGATTGTAGGAAACACACTTGGCGCGTTGGCGGCTTACCTCAGAAAAGGCTTTGATAAAGTCCTGCTTCCCGTCAGCCTCTTTTTGAGCAACCTTCCCGCCTTTGGCATGGCAACGATCCTCCTCGTAATCTTCGCCGTCAATCTAAGATGGTTCCCCACATCTGGCGGATATGATTACGCGATGGTTCCTTCAGCGAGTTGGGAATTTGTCTGGTCGGTCATTGTTCATTATCAACTGCCGTTCTGGTCGATTGTGTTGATCACTATCGGTGGGCAGGCAATCGGGATGCGCTCGATGGCGATCTATGAATTGAATGCCGACTACGTCAAATACGCCCGTTTCTTGGGGATTAAAGACAGCAAGATTATTCGCTACGTCTTCCGTAACGCGATGCTGCCGCAGATTACCGGACTTGCCCTTTCTATTGGCACGATGGTGAGCGGGGCACTCGTCGCGGAGATTATCTTTAGCTATCCCGGGCTTGGTTCAACGACTCTAAGTGCCGTGTTAGGCGGGGATTATCCATTGATTTCAGCAACGACGCTGATCATCACCTTTATGGCGCTGATTGCGTTCTTCGCCTTGGAAATCCTCTATGGACTGATTGACCCGCGCATCAAAGCCGCCCAATCAGGATAGGGAATAGACATTATGAAACAGATGCTTGGTCAAATCTTCCGATCAGGGCGTTTTCGCCTTGGCTTTGGGATATTTGCGGCGATTGTTTTGACCGTATTGATCTACCCACTTGTCATAAATGATCCGCCGCTGGAAATCGTCAGCCGGGGAACATTTCTTGCCCCCGGAATTTATGTCAGTGTCTACGACAGCGTCACCGCTTCAACCCGATACACGTTGATTATTGATGAAGCCGCAGCACGTCGTATCGGCTCCCGTTTGACCGCTGATGACCGCGCGGCAATGCAAGAATGGCTCGTTGGCACAGAGATCGTGGAAGAAGGTGAACTAAATCTTGACGACACGGCTGCGCTGCTCGAACTATGGCACAGCAGCTTTGACCCCGCTGTACGCATTCCCGGTATGACGAACGCAGACCGAAATTACTATATTCGCCTGACAGCCTCGCTTGATGGACTGCTTGCAACCGAAGGCGCGATTGTTGCCGCCCCGAATGCGACGACAGGCGAACTTGAGGAACAGGGCGTGATTGAACAGACGGACTACGTCAACCTCAGCGAAGTACCGAATTTTCGCGTGCTGCCTCTCGGTACAGATAACTTTGGGCGTGATGTCCTGACCGAACTCGTGAGCGCAACCGGCGTTTCGCTGATCATTGGACTGGTGGCGGGGATTGTTGCGACCACAATCGGGTTGATTCTAGGTCTCGTTTCCGGCTATGTTGGCGGCGTGGTCGATGACATCATCGTGTTTATTACCAACCTCTTCACCGTCATCCCAAGTTTTGTGCTGCTCATTTTGATTTCGTTCAGTATCGGTCAAGAGCAGCGTGGCGCATTTACCGTCGCTGTCGTTATCGGGCTGACTTCGTGGGTGTGGACGGCAAGAGCGGTGCGCGCGCAGGTGATTTCACTGCGTAACCGCGATCATGTCAGCCTATCAAAGCTGTCTGGGCATTCAATCGCGTATATTTTGGCGATGGATATCCTTCCATACATTGCATCGTATGTCGTGATGGCGCTCATCCTCCAAATCTCTTCCGGCATTCTGGCGGAAGCCGGATTGTCGATCCTCGGGTTGGGTCCTAGAACGACCGAAGTCCCCACCTTGGGACTCATGATGAACTGGGCGTTAATTTATCAAGCGCATATCTTCGGGAAATGGTGGGCGTATTTCCCTGTAATCCTCGTGATTGCCTTGATTTCGTTCTCGCTAAACCTGATGAACACAGGTCTTGACCGCGTGTTTAATCCTACGTTGAGGGAATGAGTGATCTGATGGCAAAAACGGTATTGGAAGTCAGAGAACTGACGACACGTTATATCACGCGGTTTCGGGAAAGTATTTACGCCGTTGATCATGTTTCCTTGAAGGTTGACGAGGGAAGATCATTAGGGATTGCGGGCGAATCAGGCTGCGGAAAGTCAACGCTTGCACTCAGCCTAATGGGGTATTACTTCCCGCCCTTGTACTACACCAGCGGTCAAATCATCGTTGATGAGCGCAATATCACGGGTATGGATCCCGATGATGTTCGCAAAACGATCTTGGGAAACGAGGTTTCCTACATTCCGCAAGCGGCGATGAACGCGCTCAACCCTACACGGCGTGTGATCAACTTCATTGAGGATGTGATTCAGGCACACCGCCCGGAAACCACAAAGCGAGAAATCTACGATATGGCGCGCGAGCGCTTCGAACTGCTCGGACTGCCTCCGGAAGTGCTGGAAAAGTTCCCTGTCGAATTGTCTGGCGGGATGAAACAGCGTACCGTCATCGCAACCTCGGTCATTTTGTCTCCTAAAGTGCTCGTCGCAGATGAACCCTCCTCCGCGCTTGATGTGACTTCTCAGAAAATGGTCATCAAAATGGTGATGGATTTGATGGAGAAGGGCATCATCAAAGCGCTGGTGTTTATTACGCATGAGCTTCCGCTGTTGTACAACGTCACCGACGACATAATGGTGATGTACGCCGGACAAGTAGTCGAACGAGGGACTGCCCAAGAGACGGTTTTTGATCCTATTCATCCCTATACGCGAGCGCTCATGGGATCGATTATCGTGCCGGAGGCAGGGCTTCGGGGGGTCAAACTGGCAGCCATTCCCGGCACGCCGCCTAACCTGAAACGACCACCGTCTGGGTGTCGATTTGCGGAACGATGCAAATATGCAATGCCTGAATGCCGTGCGGCATCGGTCGATCTCCATGAAACCAAAGCGGGGCGTGCCTACCGCTGTATCATTCCTGAAGAAGACCTAAGAAGGCTCTATAAAAATGAACAGTGATTCGATCATTCTGAGCGGCAAAGGGGTCACAAAGGTATTTGGGTTTGGATCGCGCAAGACCGTCGCCGTAGATCATGTCGATTTCAGCTTTCGACAGGGGGAAGTCATCTCCATCGTTGGCGAGTCAGGCAGTGGGAAAACCACGTTGGCAAAGCTGCTCTTGGGGTTGGAGTCACTCACGGAAGGCACAATCTACTTCGAGGGGCAGCAGCGTGACATCCGCTCCCATAGGCAGAAGCGAGAATATTGGAAGAATATTCAGGCGATCTTCCAAGACCCGTTTTCCGCCTACAACATGTTCCGGCGGATTGATGCCGTCCTTCTCGATTGTATTCAAATGCGTGGCGGCGGCAGGCTTCCGTATGAACAAAAAGTTGCCATGATGCGCGAGGCGTGCAGTTTCGTCAATTTGAAATTTGATGAGCTGACCAACAAATACCCGTTTGAGCTTTCCGGTGGGCAGCAGCAGCGCTTGATGATCGCGCGCGTGTTTCTGCTCAAGCCGAAAATCCTTTTGGCAGATGAGCCGACGTCGATGATTGATGCGTGTTCGCGCGCGACGATTCTCGATATGTTGATGGCACTGCGCGCTGAAATTGGGATGACGCCGATTTTCATCACGCATGACATCGGGTTAGCCTATTACGTGTCGGATACCGTCTATATCATGGAGCACGGCAGATTTGTCGAAAGCGGCTCTGCCGATGAGGTGATTTTGCGACCGAAAGAACCGTATACGCGCCGATTGCTCAATGATGTGCCAAAACTCCACGAAGAATGGGATCTTTCGACGGTATGATGCCAACACTGCCCTGAAGTCTGTCTCCATTCACCATTACCTCAGTTGGTGAGGACAACAAAAACTCACCAACTGATTACCCCCATCTGTCCAAACTCTAGAGGATCGTTCAATTCCGCTGGACGATTCTGCAATTATGCTGTCGCTCGCTTACTTATAATTGGAATCTAGGAATCGAAACCCCGCGCATACCTCGCAGTACGATGCAGTGAGTAAGAGGAGTTCGGATGATGCAAAAACGAAAACTTGGAAGCAGTGGTTTAGAAGTCTCGGCAGTGGGACTCGGTTGTATGCGGATGTCCTTCGGCGATACGCCGATTGGAACGCGGCAGGATATGATCGCGTTTCTGCATGCGGCAGTTGATCGCGGCATCACTTTCTTTGATACCGCCGAGGTGTACGGACCGTTCACCAATGAGGATTTGGTCGGTGAAGCGCTTGAGCCGTTTCGCGGTCAGGTCGACAGCCGACCGGAGCAGATCAAGCGGGTAGCTGAGGCGTCACTTAAACGGCTGCGTGTTGACGCGATTGATCTGTTCTACCAACACCGCCCTGATCCGAATGTCCCGATCGAGGATGTCGCTGGAGCGGTGAAAGATTTGATCCAAGAAGGGAAAGTCAAGCACTTTGGGCTGTCTGAATCCGGCGCAGACCTGATCCGCCGCGCCCATGCGGTGCAGCCCGTCGCCGCGATTCAGAGTGAATATTCGATTTGGTGGCGCGCAGTGGAAGATGAGGTCTTGCCCACATGCGAGGAACTTGGCATTGGTTTCGTCCCGTTCAGCCCGCTTGGACGCGGCTACTTGACGGGTAAAATTGACGAAACCTCGACATTTGCCCCTAACGATATTCGTGCACGCAATCCGCGCTTCACCCAAGAAGCGATCCGCGCGAACCGGGGTGTCGTTGAATTGTTGGAACGCATCAGCGCGGAAAAGAAGGCGACTCCGGCGCAGATCGCGTTAGCGTGGCTTCTCGCTCAAAAGTCGTGGATCGTCCCGATTCCGGGAAGCCGGAGGCTCGACCGCCTAGACGAGAACAACGGCTCACTGAATATCGAATTGAGTGCACACGATCTTGCTGAAATCAAAGAGGCGATGTCCAAGATTACCGTAATTGGTGATCGATACTAACTTCAGCGCATTTGTGTAAGCCCTTGAGAATATTCTCAGGGGCTTTCTAGTTGCCGCAATGGGTGAGGATTGAGAATCAATCGCCCGCACTAGCGGTAAGAACCGCGCGGCTCACATGAGCGATGCGTGCCAGTTCGTGGAACACAAAGGCAAGACCCGCCAACGCGGCGAATGTCAGCGTCATCGATTCCAAGCCGAAGGTCTTGCCAATCGTCCCGATCAATCCGGGGAAGATCGCAGACCCAAGTCCGACGGCGACCATTTGCATGCTCACTCCGTTTTCGGCATGTTCCAAGCCAAAACGCTGCGGCGTCGTGGTCATCAACATGGCAAAGATCGGTGCCTCAGCGAACCCGGCAATGATCAATCCAAGCGAACCGATGATCGGCACAGGATTCCACGCCAACAGGAGTGTTCCGGCGATTGCACCTATCAAACACCAGCGAAGCAGTTGGGTGGGCTTAAAGCGGTTGGCGATAAATCCAAAGAAGATTCGTCCGCCAGTAAAGACACCCCAATAGACGCTCACCCAAGGTCCCGCGACCTCAGGAGCAATGCCGCGCGATTCGGTGAACAGCGTATACGCCCATTGACCAATACCAATCTCCATGCTCACATAAGCGAGGAAGGCGATCATGCTGAACCACAACACCGGCAAGCGCAGTGTTTGACTCAGTTTTGCCCGCTGCACGGGCGTGTTTTCGGCGCTCTGGAAACCCTCATTGCGCCACAAGCGGCGCGAGGCGAAGAGCATCCCGAAAATGACAAGCAGTACAGTACCGGTCACGATGTAACCAATATGCCACGTTAGATTGATCGCGCAGTAAGTCATGAGCAGTGGTCCCAGCGTGATCCCAACGCCGAAACTGGCATGTAACCAGTTCATATCGCGCGCCGAATGATAAGCCGTGACGTACATATTCAAACCTGCGTCGATGATGCCGCTGCCAAACCCGGCAACTAAGCCGACAAAGACAATCACAGCCCATGCTGGAGCAGCCGCAATCCCGAACATCCCCAGCGCAATGATCAACATGCCAGTCACCAAGCTCATGCCACTGCCGAGCCGCGCCAAGATGCGACCAATGATGAAGCTTGCCAGCGTGTACGTGATGGTTTGCACCAGCAGCAGCACGTTGACCGCATCCAGCGCCAAATCAAATTCGGTTTGGATGTAGGGCCATGCCACACCGAGCAACCCAGAAGACAATCCCAGACCGGCGAACGCCATAAAAGCAAGCAGAATAGTGCGCGTTCCCACACTTTTCGATGTCATGAACAACTTTCCTTCTAAAGATGTGCCAGTATGTCAAGGAGGGCGAAACGATTTTCGCCCTCCTTGACAATTAGGGAAAATGTCCGTTTTTAGCGAACGACCGCAAATTCCGCGTGCAGCGTCGCCAGCGAATCTGAGCCGACCCAAAGATCGAATGCTTCGGCATCCTGCAGCCATTGACCGACGTTCGTACTCCAATATCCAAGCTCAGAGGGTCCAAGCTGGAAGGTGATCGTTTTTGTCTCACCGGGTTGGAGTGTCACACGCTCAAAACCCTTCAAAAGACGCATCGGGCGTGAGTCGCTGCCTGCCCGCTGATGGATGTAGAGCTGCACGACTTCATCACCCGCTACTGTTCCCGTGTTGGT
Organism: Anaerolineae bacterium; assembly: GCA_026645745.1. Classification (GTDB taxonomy): domain Bacteria; phylum Chloroflexota; class Anaerolineae; order Aggregatilineales; family Phototrophicaceae; genus Flexifilum. The sequence continues at coordinate 14,165 of JAPKMU010000033.1, forward strand.
GACATCCGCGGTCACAGTCAGCACATCGCCGACCTTTACCTGAGGCGCTGAGATGTTCAAGTTCGTGATAGAGAATGTTGTGTAACTAAGTCCATATCCGAAGGGATACAGCGGCGTTGGCAGACCATCCCAGTAACGCGGGTTATACATTGGACTGCCTTCAGGCGAATGGGTCAAGTTGCGCGAATAATAGAGGGGCATATGACTGCCGCTGCGTGGGAAGGCGACAGGGAGCTTACCCCCTGGAACTGCATCCCCGAATAGAATGTCCGCCACTGCGTGACCACCTTCGGTGCCCGGTTCCCATGCTTCGAGGATCGCCGGAACGTTTTGCGCCGCCCAATTAATGCTCAACGGGCGACCGTTCAAGAGCACAAGCACGACAGGCTTGCCGAGCGCCACCACTGCTTTGAGCAGTTCTTCTTGGCGTCCGGGGAGATCAAGCGATGCGCGTGAAGCCGCCTCGCCGGACATATTGGCGTGTTCACCGAGTACCATGATGACGAGTTCGGCGCGGCGTGCCGCTACCAGTGCAGCTTGGAAAGCCGCCTCTGAGTCTTCGACGGTCTGCGGTTCTTTCTTGGGATCGCCGCCGAAGCTGTCAAACCATGAGGCGATATCGCGCTGAATTTCAGGACCCGGAGCGTATTCGACTGTTGCATTTGACAGTTTGGCACGAATGCCTTCAAGGACGGTTACAGCGGCGGGAACATGCCCAAACACCATCCATGATCCTTCTGTTGCCGTCTTTGAGTCCGCCAATGTGCCAATCACGGCGACCTGTTTGAGAGTCTTGGAAAGCGGCAGGAGATGACCTTCGTTCCGCAGCAAAACCATCGAACGCTGGGCTGCAAACCGGGATTCTTGGCGGTGCTCAGGCAGCGCGACCACCTCTGCTAGCAAACCTTCGTCCGTATACGGATTCTCGAAGAGTCCCATACGCACCTTGATCGCAAGGATCGTGCGCACGGATGCATCAATGATTTCCGTCGGGATCGAACCCTCTTCAACAAGTCCTGTGAGATGATCCGCGTAGGTATTGCTCGCCATATCCATGTCGAGACCCGCACTCAGCGCGCGGAAAGCGGCATCGCGTCCATCGCGTGCATGACCCTGCATGACGAGGTTGCCGACCGCGAAGGCATCACTGACGACAAATCCTTGGAAACCCCATTCGCCGCGCAATATATCCCGCAGAAGCCAACGATTCCCGCTTGCGGGTACATCGTTGAGATCCATGTAAGCGCTCATGAACGTCCCAACGCCCGCTTTGACTGCCGCTTCAAAGGGTGGGAAATACACATTGCGCAGTTGGCTCTCCGAAAGATAGACCGGATCGTAATCGCGTCCGCCGTCGGACGCACCGTAACCCGCGAAGTGTTTGGCGCACGCGACGACTCGATCCGATGCGCCGAGTTGTTTTCCCTGAAAACCGCGCACCTGTGCTGCCGCCATTGCAGCGCCCAAATACGGGTCTTCGCCAGCACCTTCGACGATGCGCCCCCAACGGGCGTCACGGGCGATGTCCAACATTGGCGCAAACGTCCAATGCAGACCTGCCGCGCGGGCTTCACGGGCAGCAACCGTCTGGGATCGTTCGGTCACTGCCGGGTCCCAAGATGCTGCCATTGCCAGCGGCACAGGAAAAACGGTGCGGTAACCATGTATCACATCTAAGGCGAAAAGAAGAGGAATTTTCGATGGACTTTCTTCAACCGCGACCTTTTGCAGTTCGTTGAAGCGTTTCGTATTGTTGAGCCACAGCACGGAACCCGCCCCGCCCCGGCGAATCACTTCTTCGGGCTTTTGACCGGGTACAAATTCTGCGACGCCAAGCTGTGTGAGCTGCCCGATCTTTTCTGCAAGACTCATTTGACTCAGGAGAGCCTCGACACGCGACGTAACCTCGGCATCTGATTGAGCAGTTGCCCCTTTGTTTGTTTTGAATGCCATAATGATCTCCTTGTGATACCGCATCGACAACCAATCGTGGGACAGCGCGGCATCAGGCTTTTCTTCGATGATAGTGACACTGAGTGCCAATGTCAACACATAGTGCTATAATTCACCTGTATGGCATGATTCAAAAGGTGAATAGAGATGAGCGATGATGCCCGGAAAGCCAAGCCTTTTGCTGAAGCTGTGCCTTTGAACCTTAAAGCGCGCAAACAGCAGGTTGTCCGCGATGCTTTGAGCGCTGCCGCTGCCGAGCTGTTCAGTAAACGGGGATTTGAAGATGTCACGGTTGAGGAAATTGCTCAGACCGCAGGTGTCTCGCGGCGCACCTTTTTCCGCTACTACGAATCCAAAGAAGATGTGATGGTCGAGCGGCTTGACCGGGACGCGGAACGGTTGGTTTCGGAGCTTACCGCGCGCCCGCTTGATGAACCGCCGCTGCTGGCAATACGGAACGCGCTTATTCCCGCCATCGAGTACGGCTTAGAAGAACCTGAACTTGTCCGCGATGCGATGCGCCTTATGCGTGAAACGAGCGCCCTCAGACGTGCCCTAATGGAGCATCGCAACCGCTACGAGGAACGAATCGCGGCGTATATGATTCAGCGGTTAGGGACGTCGAGCGAAGACAACACGCCAATGCTGCTCGCATTTCTTACGCGCGCGTTGTACGACTCCGCGTTTAACGCTTGGTACGATCACGAAACAGAGGACATTGCCGGATTAGTTGATGATTTGATCAGCCGCTTATGCACCATCGTTTCGGGTATGCCTGCCGATTTCAACAAGCGCTAGGCGAATGCTGTGACCGATTTCAGCGCCAGCTCAACGACGGCATGGGGCGTGAACTGGCTTTGAAACTGCCGCAATCCCTCGGCGCGATCTGCGCTGTTCCCGCTTGTGAATAGGATTTGTTCGCAGTACGCATACGCGTCCTGTACGATCCGTTCACAGCGGTAATAGGCGATTGCGGTGGTGTCAACCTCTGCCTGACCGTATCCTTGATAAAACCAATCTGCTTGCTCGGCGGCGGTCAGCGTGTTTTGACCCGCAATACCCGATCCCATAAACATGAGGTCATGCTCTTTGGGTGCTGAAATCAGCGTATCCCAATCAACGATGTACAGCGTGTCTGAGGGTGTCACCAACACATTGCCGACATGAATATCTGCATGGCAGATCACAAAAGGAAGGTTTCGCTTTTCCAGCGCAGATGCTAAACGGTCAGCGTGAAAGACAAGTGCGCTGATCTCCGCTTTCTTTTCACGAATGAACCCGGCAAGCTCGGCGCTTACCGGATCACTGTAACTGGTTGTTTCGACTGATGCCTGAAATTCTCTGACTCTCTCTCGCCAAAACGCAGAATAACTTTCGCGCGGCATGTCTGCCGGCGGCGTGACTGCGTGCATTTGTTTCAAGGCTTGCCCCAACGCGATCCAATTTTGAGCCGACAGCTCGCGCTCCCATCCATCGACACCTTCAATGAATGGATAGAGAATCAGGCGGTATGACTCAAGCGGTGTCCACAAGTGATCACGCCTGTTTCGCAGCGGCGCGATCACTTGTGTTATCCCCTGATCATGCAGCATCCGGGGAATGACAACGCTAGTTTCGTTGAACTCACCGCTCCGCAGCTTGACGAAGTAATCCTCATCGTTAGCGGCATGCGCTTTGAATACTGCCGTGTTGCGATCCGCGCCGAGCGGCAGAAATTCAATCTGCTTCGGGGTTAATTCGTAGTGATCGCGCAGGCAGGCGATGATTGCGTCGTCGGTGATTTCAGGTCTTTCGAGCATCAGTCGTCATTCAATGTGAGATAGCGCCGTAAGAAACGCAGTCGATCCGCTTGCACGAATGCACTGTCCATCGCGTGCCCTAAATCTGGGTATGCTTGATTGAGTTTGGGCGGAAGCCCGGCAGCGTAAAATTCTTCTGCCGCCTCGGTCGATACATACGGGTCATTCCCGCCAAACTGGAACAAAATCGGCTTGCCCTCGGCATAAGGGATCGCCGTGATCGGATCAATCGGCGCAAACTGATCGCGGAGCGCCTGCCGTTGTTCCTCGCTCAAATCTTGCGCCGTGAAGAAGAACCAATCCACATAACGCGGTGTGGCTGCGATGATTACCAGCGCATCCGGGCGGTCATCAACCATCGCCAACGTTGCGCCGTACATCCCACCGAAATCATGCCCGACGACGGCGATTCGATCAGGATCAACGCCGTTCTGAGCGAGCAGAACATCAAGCGCACGCCGGAGCTGGATCACCTGACGTACTGAATCATCAAAGTCGGTGTCGTTTGTGCGCGCTTCATTGAACCATGCCGATTCTTCCCAGTTGGTTGCAGGCAGAAGCGATACCACACCTTCATTCGCCAGCATCACCGCTTCATCCAAAAACTGCCCGCGATTGCTGGTTGGTGATTCCGGTTCGTACCAGTGTAGGTACAAGATTCCTGCAAATGCGTTGGCTTCGGCGCTGTCGGCATTCGGCGGGAGCACCAGATACGCCGGGATCGGATCGCCATCCGGTACGGCGAACGTAATATCCTGCACGGTGACATCACCGCGCATTTCCGTACTGACTTGCTGAATATCCAGCGGTGCGGTGTCGTCGTAGTCAAACATAGCGAGTACGTCCTCTGAGGGTGAAGTCTGGGGCGCATCGTCTTGCGCAAGGGCAGAAATGCAGAAAACAGAGAAGCACAATCCAATGCAAAGCCTTGTCAAGCGAAAGCGGTTCATTGCTGCTGTTCCTTTCGGATAACCATTTGCTTTGCAAGCATGGTTATTACGCGCAGACATGATAGAAGGTTCGGAGTGCGCTTTCGCGTCCAGCTATCTTGTATGGTAGCATTTAAGGATGGGTGTTAAAAGGTCAGAAAGGTCTGTCATGAAAGATTATGCTTGCATTGTTGGATTGGATGACGCCGAAGCGGAAGAAATCTGCGGGCTGCTTGACCTCCCCAATTTCTACCGGGCGACACTTCCAGCGCTGAAGGTGCAAGCAGGACAGCTTTGGGTCGAAACCGAAACTCGTCCGCGTTTCCTTCCGGTTCAGAAGGTGGTTTATCATGCGATTTATGAAGATGATCTCGATTTCATCACGGGCTTGAGCTTCTGGGGTGGTCAATGCTTACCCAACCCGCGCGGAATGCTTGATTTGCGGCTCAAACTGCCGGGGCTGCTGCGCGCACTCGACCATACTCGGTTCGGCTTTCCCCGTGAGTTTGTCAGCGCTCGAACGCATTTTCAAGCGGAACGCGAATCCGTTGCCAAGTGGGGAAATTGGCACTGCGGTGAGAACAAAGAACGCTTTGTAGGGGCGTGGTCTGGCGAGGAAACCGCAATCATCGAACCGTTCATCACCGGGAGCGCGGTTCGTGTGGTCATGATCGGTGAGCAGGCATGGCAGATCAAGCTAGAAGGTAACGATTGGCTGAAGTCGATCCATCATGCAGACGCCGATTTTATGGAAATCGACCCTGATCTGCTGGATGACACAAGGCGGCTCAAAGCAGCGTTCGGACTCGAGGTGATCGCCAACGACTACATGATTGGCGACGATGGGCAGCGGTGGCTGCTTGAAGTCAATCACATTCCGAACGTCACGCGCTTTCCCGAAATATGGCGGGCTTACCGTGACTACACCGTTGGTTGGTTAAACGCCTAACCGCAAAACGCACGCGCCGCTGACACATAGATATCGACACACTGCGCGACTTGTGCGAGGTCAACCCATTCGGTTAAAGCGTGCGCGCCCGTGCCGCCGGGACCAAACACAACGGTCGGAATCCCTGCCGCCGAAAGCAGTGCCGAATCCATCCAGAACGTTGCTCCGGTGATCGCAGGCGTGCGACCGATCACCGCCGCTGCTTGATCGCGTATCGTCGTCACAATCGGCGCGGTTTCCGCGATTTCAAACGCACTGCGTACCAGTGATGTTTGCGCAGATGCCTGAAACGCCGGATCGGCAGCACGCGCTTGATCAAGAATTGCGTGAATCTGCGATTCGACGATTTGTACAGTCTCGCCGGGAATCGTGCGCCGCTCCACTTGAAGTAGGCAGGAATCAGGGTAGCTTGATAACTCTTGCCCACCGCTGATCAACGACGCATGAACTGACCCTGTACCGAGCCGGGGATGATGTTCGCCCGATTGCAGCGATTCCGCCAGCGCTTCCAATCCAATCAAGACGCGCCCCATTTTGGCAATTGCATCGATGCCAAGATCAGGGCGCGATCCATGTGCCGCTTTGCCCACCGTTTCGATATTCAGCCACACAAAGCCTTTGTGCGCGATGCAAAGCTGCATCGAGGTGGGTTCGGTGACAATCGCAGCGTCCGCGCGCCACCGTTCCGTGATCGCCTGCGTGCCGATGCTGGCGTATTCCTCATCAACAACGCCTGTGAAGATCACATCGCCCGCCAGTTTCATGGCTCTGACGGCGCGCATGGCGAGCATACATGCCGCCAGACTGCCTTTCATATCGTATGCGCCGCGCCCGTACAGCCGTCCGCCTTCGATCCGCGCTTGAAACGGATCATCCATGCCTGCCACGCCGACCGTATCCATATGCGCGTTGAGCATCAACGAGCGTCCGCCGCCCGTCCCGCGCGCGATGGCGATCACGTTTGGGCGATTCGGAGCGGCATCCTCAAGCGTGACCTCAAGCCCTTGTTCGATGAACCACTGCGCGACGAACTGCGCTATCGCGGATTCGCCTGCGCCGCCGGGAACAAGATCAGGATTAACCGAGTCAATCGCGACAAGCTGGGTGAGAAGGTCAGTTACGGGTTGAACAGACATTATTTTGTCCTACGCTTTGCACAATGCCAAGAAACGTGCATAAGACGAATCATCTGCACTCTCTTGCTGCGGCTCATAGATGCCCGTTTGTTCGGTTTTGCTGAGGATCGTGCGTGCCTGATGAATGGAGTCAATATCACCCAGCGCGATGAACTGCACGATGGCATTCCCTAACGCTGTTCCCTCAATCGGACCCGTCACGACGGGGCGCTGGATTGCATTCGCAGTGAACTGGTTCAGCAGGGTATTGCGGCTGCCACCGCCGACGATGTGCAAGCGCTCGATCTTTCGTCCGGTTAGCTCGGTTAGTTTCTCAATCGAGGCGCGATACCTAAGCGCGAGACTTTCATAAATGGTGCGGACGATCTGTCCTTCCGTTTCCGGGATTGGCTGACCCGTCTCTTGGCAAAAAGCGCGGATGCGCGTTGGCATGTCGCCGGGTTCGAGAAAGCGCGCATCATCCGGGTTCACCAGACTGCGGAAAGGTTCGGCTTGTTTCGCCAGATCGACCAATTCCTCATAACTGTAACTGCGTCCGGTGCTGCTCCATGTCTCGCGCGATTGCTGAACGAGCCACAATCCCATCACATTTTGCTGAAGTCGGAACGTGTTATATGCGCCGCCTTCGTTCGTAAGATCAGCGGCGAACGCCCCGTCGTTCGTCAACGGTTGATCAACTTCCAACCCAAGCAAACTCCATGTACCGCTGCTTAGGTATGCACTGCGGCGATCCGCTGCGGGCACTGCCGCGACTGCGCTGGCGGTGTCATGTGCAGTCGTCGCAAAGATCGACAATCCGCGATACGAGCCTAAACGTGTACCCGGCAGCACCACCTCTGCAAACAGCGCTTTGGGGATTCCGAGCGTATCGAGCGTTTCCGCATCCCATGTTTGCGTGCGCGGGTTGTAACACTGCGTTGTCGTCGCATGAGTGAACTCGTTCACCTGTGCGCCGCTCAACCAGTAGGTGAACAACATCGGGATCGTGATCAGGCGGCGTGCTATTTTGAGCGCGGGATCATCACTGGCGCGCAGACTCGCCAATTGATAAAGCGTGTTGATGCTCAAGGGCTGAATGCCAGTGCGATCATACAATGTACGCGTTGGAATGCGTGCGTTCACCCAATCGACCATGCCGTGTGTGCGTTTGTCGCGGTAATGCACTGGGTTATCAAGCAGATTGCCGCGCCCATCAAGCAGCGCGAAATCCACACCCCATGTCGAAACGGCAGCACTTTCGGCGGGACCCATTGCCAGCGCACGGTCGATCCCGATTTGAATATCACGCCACAAGCGGAGGGCATTCCAATACAGCGTGTCATGCGTTTCCAGCGGAATATTGCGGAAGCGGTGCGCCTCTTGGAGTTGAAATTTGACTCCGTCGAAGCTAACGCGCATCACGCGCCCGCTTTCTGCTCCCAGATCGACTGCGATCACGGTGCGCCCGCTCATGTGCTTTCGCCTTTCGCCGGATCACTCGTGAACAGCTTTCGCCGGTAAATCTCGTCTGGGCGGCGGACGAGATGCACTACTTCCGCTTCACTGAGGAACACTGCGCCGCCAACGGCGAGCGCTCCCCACAAGATTTCTGCGCCTTTGACTGCCATATCGGTGATGTTGAGTGCTTCGGCGGGGCTTTGTGCAAGTGCGATCAACCCGTGATTCGCCAGCAGAACGACTTTCGGGGAATCACCATGCTTGTCCATGTAAGTATGAACACGCCGCCGAATTTCGTCCGCCAGCGGCAGACCGGGATCAATATACGGTACAAAAACCGATTCCGGTCCGCAAACGACCGCTTCATCCGGGCAGGTGCGCCGCTTGGCGAATGTTTCAGCGTGAATGCTGCACATCAGCCTGTTGATCGGGATCGGGTGGGTGTGGGCGATACACTGTACGCCGCAGTCGTGTAACAGCATGGCATGAAAACTGGTTTCGACGGATGGGTAAGCGCTTCCACCGTCAACCCGCGCATTCCGCAGAATTTCGCGCTCCTCGACCAAATCGGCGGGTGGATGCTCGAACATCTCCATGATCGGGGCGAATCGGATTTGCGCGAAGCCGTCGGCGTTGATCGTCGTCAGTTGGTGACCGCTGGACTTGACCCAGAAGGTCTCATCATCGGCGCGGAGTGAGGTGTTCCCCTCGCCGATGATGACATACCGCCTGTCGGGTTGACCCAGCGCCCGTGACATCTGAATCAGTGTTTCTGGGGCGCTCATAAACATCAGCCTACTTTCACATCACCGCATAGATGGACATGAAGCCCCATCTCCGCGAACATGGCGGCTTTTGCGGTGAGTGCTTTGTCAGCGTCAGCAGCGGTCGGTGCATAGGCGACATTCAGATGGTTTGCTTTGTGCCGCGCCATCATCTGATCGCGGTTCACGCCGTGCAAAACGGCGTGCATGATGGGCCACTGCGGGGTGGTCGCCTGCCAGCGGCGCTCAGTTTCAGCTTGTGGGAGCGTCACGACACTTGCACGCCCCAAATCAACATGAAGTTCGCCATCCATCACAAACACGCGACTCCACACAATTTCACCCGGCTTACTGATTCCCTTGATCGTACCGCCACCCAATCGGAAATACATCGGAGGCTGACGTTCGCTTGATGCGCCTGCATACCCACCGATAAAGTGTGATGCTGGAGCCGCGCCGCTGATCAGGAACACCCACACGTAATCGTCAACACCGTCACCCGTGTAGTGTTCGCCGTAGCGAAGATCATGCAGCGTGGTCGCGGGGTCAAAACCCATCGCATTCCACACACGATTCGTCACAAGCGCATCCAGTCCGGCACATTCGTCCACTTCATTGAAGTGCGGCAGCGCTTGACCGTCGTAAAGTAACTGACCAGCGGCGGAACGCACAGGCGGACGCTCAACATTGTTGAGTAAGCCCTCGACCAGATCAGACGCGGGAGCCATATCTTTCAGCCCTTGCTGATACTGAATGCCGACAGCGTCACAGCCGAAATCATGCGCGATGCGAACGGCGGCGATGTACATCTTGCATTGTTCGAGAATTTGCGCGTCCGTGAGTTCGGTTTCTTCGTTTTTGCCCGTGACAAACTGCATCCCGCGCTGATCGAGCCATGCGCGGACAGCTTGGGCTTCGCCGTCGGATACCAACCGCATCCCGGCGACCAGCGCCGATTGGCTTAGACGTTCTTTGTACACGCCAGTGCGGTTAAGCAGTTCGTCGTCGATGATCGCGTTATACATCCCCATGCAGCCTTCATCAAAAACGCCCATGATGGCTTTTTGCTGGCGCAGTTGATGTGCCAGCGCTTCACCGAGTGCGCGTTCGGCGGGGCTGGCTTGTGCGGCGACAAAATCGCGCACATGCGATGTGTCGTGGGTAATCTTGCCTTCACGAATCCATTGACGAATTCCGTTCAAGAAGTACGCATCCGTGAAATCTTCGCTCCACAGTGTGCTGTAATTCACGCCCATCTTGGTGAGTGAACCGTTCAGGTTGAGCATCCCCACCAGACCGGGCCACTGCCCGCTCCAATTGGCGACGGTGAGGATCGGTCCTTGATGATCGCGTAAGCCGTGCAGCACATGATGGCTGTACTGCCACACCGACTCGGCGACGATCAAGCGCGCATTGCGCGGGATCGAGGCGAAAACATCCATGCCCATCCGTTGATTCCAGATGAATCCGTGCTTGAGTGCTGGGTCATACGCGTGACCGCGCTTAACCGTGATGCCTTCTTTGGCAAACGCGGCGATCACCCGTTGTTCCATCGCT
>JAPKMU010000340.1 GCA_026645745.1 Anaerolineae bacterium
CTGCCAAACCCTGCTTCGTCGATCAACTGCCGCAGCGCGGCTTGTAAGCGCGGTCGATCCAATTTGAGCGGAATATTCGCACGCCGCGCCGAATCCTCTAACCGATCCCAATGCGCGCCCAATTTCAGAACGCGATCCGTGCCGAATGTATTTGTGACGGTATAAACGCCGTCATTCGGCTCATATTGGGCGGCTGCCGCCAGCGAGTCCGCGCTGTAATCGACTGGGACTAAGCCGACCGACGTAAGCCGCTTTACGATGCAGGGCATGATGACCTCTTTCTTGCGAAGATGTGGGTGCTTATTCGGCAGATTCGAGAGATGGCTTGATCACCACATCCATGAGCTTACCGATTTCTTCAGGATGATCCACGCTCGACTGACGTGGTGCAAGCCGCGCCGCAAAGTTCCCAAGTGCTGCCGACATCAGCCGAATTTGCTGCGTAAAATTGTGTGCGGCTTCCGGTATCGAAAGTGGGCGCGCATCCACCGCGCTTGTCAGCCATGATTCAAGAATCATCACCATTGACAGATCAAATGTCCACAAACCTCTAAATACACGCTGATCATCCGGATCAGTCAGGCGGGTAACTTCCTCGGTTGCCAGCGCGCTAAAATAGTCCTGCCCATGACTGACCAAGAACCATTCTTTCGCCAGTTGATCGGTCTGCGCAAGCGGAACATAGGTGACATTTTCCAGCGGCGGCGGTTGAACATCCATCACGCCGAAAACAAACACGGACTCAGCTTGCTGCGCGAGCCGTGTGTAGCGGGTCACTTGCGGAATGAACTTGCTCATCACCTGAAAGCCTGCAAAAACGCGGGTGCGCGCACCATGAGTCAGCGTTGCATCTTCGATTTCATGACTGACAAGCGACATGGTTCGGCGGTGATTGAGAATGCTGTTCCCCAACTTCACCCGATCCACAAGATGATAAACTGAAAACTGCGGGTCAATTGTAATTGTCAACGTCTTTCCCTCCCCCCAAGACGAATCTTACAATGCGTAGGATACGCACCTGTATGAGAAAGACCTAAAACTGAGATAAGGGCATAGAGAGGTCTTTCTGCTATGCCCTTCATAACCTGCCTACTCAGAAATGCTGAACACCACCCCCGCCGTGCGACCGAATACATCAGGCTGATACTGCGCGAATCCCTGTGTAGGCATCACCTGATACGTTCCCGGTGTAACGGCGCGCACTTGGTAGCTGTACACATACGTTCCGCTGCCGAGGAAATCGGCGTACAGTACGGTGCGACTGTCACGCATTTCCGTTTGGTTGAACACAAACCAATTCCAGAACCAGAATGGATCCTCGTGATCCAGTGGGCGCAGTGCAGGATCATCCACGCTCTCACTCGTGATCAAAAGCGCTGGATCGAGCGGTTCCACGCCCGCAGGGAGCGGATCATCAAGCACGAAGTAATACATATCTTGCGGTATGGTGATCGTCAAGCGCACGGTGATTGTATCCCCCACCTGAGCACTCGTGATCGCTGCGTCGGTGTTCGTACCAAGATAATAGTCGCGCCGCACCGAAACACCCCGACTCAAAGCAGTAACATCCTCCGCCGGAAGACGCAGATTCAGGTAAGAGGTGTAATACAACAGTCCGCTGTCGCCGCCGCGTGTGAATGTGAGACGGTTGAGCATGCCTGATGCGAACTCCTCCACCGGAATTGACGTTCTCAGCATGTCCGCTGAAGAGACGACATCGCCGTTGAAGGTCACTTCATACGGAAATTCTGCTGTTCCACCTTCAACTTCACGCCCGTAAGCGATCAACGCCTGAAGCGCCCATACTGTCTCTTGTGTCGTTTCCCATCCATCCCCGCGCCGCGCTGTGATTAACCACCGCGCCGCATTTGGAAGGAGATCATGATCCGGTCGTGCCATCGTCAGCGCCAGCAGGGCAAGCGCAGTAGATCGGGTATCACTGTCCCAATTGCGCCATTCAGGGCGAGGTTCATCCCACTGCGCACCCGTTGAAGAAAGTACCGCACTTGAAAGCAAATCACTCACCAGAGCATCGGTCATTTCGGCGGATGCGCCGCTCGTCGCAAGCGCCAGAAGCAGGAAGGATTTACCCGCATGACTCAGATCAAGCCGCTGGGCGAGCAGTGGTTCAGCGGCGCTGATGATATTTTCACCGCCGCGTGCGCGGACATAGAGATAGAAGGCGGTTCGGTTGAGCGAAGTCGGGGCAATATCGGTTGAAGCTGTGCTCACCAATTGCAGAGCACTTTCGATCAGCGCTGGATCAACAACTGCACCGCTGTCACGTGCTTCGATTAGCGCGAGCGTGACATACGCGATGACCAACGTCTCCGACTCCTGCATTCGGAAATACCCCCAACCGCCGTCTGCATTGCGCTGCGCAATCAATTGTTCAATGCCCGCGCGGATCGCACTGCTAAGGCTCGACTGTTGTTCAGGCGAAAGTGCGGCGAAGGACTGTGCTTGCAGCGTGAGCGCATTTGCGATGATCATGCTGGCGGTGTATTCCGTACTGGTATACGGATACGCACGCAGATGCTCAATCGCGCCAAACGCGGTTTCCAAGAGCGAGGTTTGGACTTGCACATCCAGCGAACCATCCACACCGAAATAGCGGGGCGGAATCGCAACTGCTTGCGAAACGGCATCACCGGGGCGAAGAATACCGCCTGTTCCGGTGGTATCTGGTGCGGTGTACGCATAAACAGGGATCAAGCCATCTGCGCCAGTCAACTGCGGACGCGCCGCATCTGCTAATCCACTCGCGGCTTGCGCTGAGAAGACCAGATCAACGCCGTCCACGTCTTGGACGATGACATCCCATGTGACGCGCGTGCGCGATCCCGCAGGGATTGTCACTGACTGCGCGGCAGCACTGTTCACCTGCACACCAACCGCCTGAAGCGATGTACTGACGACTTGATCCGTGTCCGTATTGTTCTGAACAATCGCCGCAAGCGTGACCTGATCACCGACGACGAAGAAACGCGGTGCAGCGGGACGGATTAACAGCGGCAGAGATGACACCACATCAAGCGTCGTATCACCAACATCCGTATCCATCGTCACCGCGCGGGCGTCAAAGCGCCATGTGGTCAAATTGTCCGGCAGTTCAACACTTACTTCAGCGATGCCGTTTGCATCGGTGACGATACTTTCCCACAGCGGTGTGTACTCAAAGTCATCACGGATTAAGGCACCGCCGCCTTCATCGCCGCCGCCACCACCTCCGTAACCGCCCGGAAATAACCCATCTTCTAGCAGGTCGATCAAACCCATCATGCCAACGTGCGTCATAACGTAATTTCGCGTGGGATCGTAGAACACATCCAACTGCGGCGCACTGTTCGGCGGCGCAAGATCGAGCACGGCTTCGTCGGTGAGTGCAGCGCCAACCTCCGCTATTACGGGATTTCCGTCCGAGTCGGTGACGCGGACAGTGAACGATGCCGCATCCCCCGGCTCGTAATCCTCAGCCGATGGTTCGATTTCCACGTTCAAAATGCGATGGATCGGTGTCACGGTTAGCGAAGTGTAGGTCATGGAGTACGCTGGAAGCGATGGATCACCGTAATAACCGACTCCACCCTTGATCGCCGTAACCGATACGTAAGCGTTTGGCGCGAATGCTTCAGTGATCGGCAGTTCGTAGACAACCGATTCGCCGTTTACACGGATAACATCTTCTGTCATCACATCAGCGCGCTCTGTCGTGATCAAGAGCGTCCAATTCGCTTCATACGGAAGCTGCATGAACAGAGAAGCAGTATCACCGGGCACATACGTCTCACGATCCGCAATGATTCCAATCCCGTACCGGCTTGGTGCGTAGGTAACTGAACCTTCGCCGCGTACATAGAAGCGTAGACTTGCGGTGTTCGTCCGTCCTTGAGCATCGACAATCGTGGCGCGCACACGGTAAATACCGGGCGTAGACGGCGTGAATGTTGTTCCACCCATCCCATCCGTACCCACGCGAGTCGCGCCTGTTCCCATGCTGACCGATTGTTCTTCCCAGTCATACTGCCCGAACTACCAACTCGATTTCATATGTAATCTGCGCGTTCGGGATTGCCGCGCTGTCCGGGGTCACGGCGATGAAATCCACGCGAACGGGCTGATCTTCTTGGTAAACGTAGGCGTTGGTATGCAATCCAACATACGCATCTGCGACATGCGCGAACACATGCGTTCGCCCGGTGATCGCCTGCCCGTTTTGGTCGGTAACCGTGCCTTCGAGCGTGATCAGCATTGGACGCGGGGTAGAAGATGGCGCAACGGTGCTGACCGTCTCAAACAGGTTATTTCCGCCAGCATCCGTCCTTGCTGCTCCCCCACCACCTTGCGGAAGAAGCGACTGCGCATAGAACGAGTCCTCGTAGCTGTACTCCGGCGTGAAATCCCATCTTCCGCCGCCTTGATAGTCGAATGTGGCAGTATCCGCGAACATATTCCATGCCACAGGCGAATCGCTGAGTGACCCACCGCTGTAGTACGAAGCGTTCAGGACAGCAGTCAGCGTATCGCCCTGAATAATCGTGTCCGTTTGCGGCGTGACCTGTACTTCAAATTCGGGGACGCGGAACTCTGCCACACGGAAGGTCACCGACGTTGCATTTTCGGCTTCATAGTCATAACCCACATAGCCGTATTGATAAGAGACTGAATCGCCAAAATCGACATACAGCTTGAGTAATCCGAGCGGCACATCGGGGGGGATCGTAAGCGATCCGCTGAATGTCCCGAATGATGTAAGATCAACATCACTCTCCCAAAGTACGGTCGATTCGTATGCTTGGCGCAGTTCAACATGCACCATCGCTTGATCTGGCACAGTGAAATCCATATCGCGGCGGTCACGGACGACACCGCGATAATAGACGGTTTCGCCGGGGCGATAAATCGGACGATCTGTATACAGGTAGCCGCGTTCAACAGGGAGATCGTTGTCAGCCCCGCTGAACCACGCGCCGTAGATGCCATCGCCTGTGACTTCGACCGCGAGATACTCAACGCCGAAATCAATTTCCCCTTCGTTCAGCGATAGTGGAGCACGGAAGATTCCGTTTGCGTCCGTCACGCCGTTGGCAAGCACTTCATCACCGCTCACGATACGCACGGCAGCATTCGGAACGACCGCGCCGCTTTGCAAATCTGTCACCCAAACGAATGTCTCATCCGGTGTGCGTTTGACCGTGATATTCGCCGTCGCTACTGCCAACGCCATCTGATAAGTATTTGTTTCGCTCGCGCCGTACACATTCGTCCCTGCGCCGACATCAGCAACGATGCGCAGCCAATACAATCCCGGCGCAAGCTGACCGCCTTCCGGCGCGTTGAGCGGGGTTGTGACCGTCGCCATTGAGTCCACTGTGCCAACTTCAAAGCGCTCCACCCAATCCCGCATCGGAGCGAGTCTTTCGAAGAACGGCGGCATTTCGCCGCTCAACCCATAACTTGAATACACGAACTCACTGTATTGACCGGCACGAATTCCTGCTGCATCGCTCAGGTCAATGTCGTACAGCGAAAAAACCACATTCGATGTGCCCATCGCCCGCAAACGAAACAGGGTATCCGGGTTATAAGCGTTCGTCATCACAAAATCGCCATTGGTGATCGGGTAGACAGCATCCCCCATCGTCATTGTGAAGAACGAGAACGTGTAATCAGACTGCATGACGTTTCCGTAAACGTCTGATGCTCCCGCGCGGATGGTGATCCGGTATTCCGTGTTCGGCACGGTGTTGTCGAAGCGTACCCAAAGCGTCCGCGAGTCTGATTCATATGTTTCGGGATACCACGAAGCCCAAGTAGGTTCAACGGTGATCAGGTTGCGCACCGTCTCCCAATTCATGTTCGTGTTGAATTCAATACCCGCGCTGTAGAGATCGTAACTCAGCATCTCTCCGTTGTAGGGTGATGTCTCTTGAACCGACGGATACGGAAGCGTGGTGAAGCGGAGCGTAAGCGGTGAATCCAGCGGACTGCCACCATTTGCGCCGTGCGCGTTCTGCGCAATCATCGCGGTATACGGAGTTTCCAACGCAAGCATAACCAGCGGGCGAACGGTCAGTTCTGTACCATTAGAATTCCACTCAAACGCGACGGGCGTAATCACACCACCGCCGCTCAGTTGAAAACCCGCCTCAACACTAGCGCGATCCATCGGTTGGCTAAACGTGATCGTCAGCACTCCATCGGGCGCAATCTCGCTGCCTCCT
>JAPKMU010000341.1 GCA_026645745.1 Anaerolineae bacterium
TGCAGGAGTCGGCGCGGGCAAATCGCGGACTCGAACCCGAAGCGCCGCCGAAAACAGCGGGCAAACCGTCGAAAGCGCTGATCGCCGTGTTCGGAATGCTCATCGTGGGCATGTTCGGCTTCCTGATGCTGCGGGGGGCATCCACCGAAACGGATACGACCCCCACGCCGGGCGCGATCACCCAAACGCCGCTGGCGCTGGAAGGCGAGGACGACATCATCACCGGCGGCGACGGCGGGCGCGAGGCGTTCTACCCGGTCAGCCTGCAAGTGCGCGCGGGCGGCGCGCCGCGTGTGTGGGTGGTGCAGCGGCGGCGCATCAGCGCGAGCGAGTGGCGCTACGACCCCAACCCCGACACCGCCGCGTACCTGAGCGGGCTGGTGGTCGCGCCGGTCGTCGGCATCCCGTGGTCGGACGAGAACGCCGCGTGGTTTGAGCGGCTCGGCGCGGGGGCGGAGTTTCGCTTGCAGATGAACACGGGCGCGGTGCTGACGTACACGTTTGAGCGGCGCGAGCGGGTGCGGCGGAGCGACACGGGGATGTTTCGGCAGGTCACGCCGGGGCTGATTGTGGTGGTGCTGGGCGAAACGGATGCGGACGGCTTCCCGACCGCGGAGCGGATGCTGATCCTCGCCCGCTATCCGGTGGAGCAGGAACTCGCGCGCGGCGGGGAACTCGTGAGCGCATTCGCGCTGCCGCCGCTGGAACCGTCTCCTACCCGGATCCCGACCGCCACGCCGACTCCGCTGCCGTTCGCAGGGCTGCATGTCGAGTTGATCCGCGTGACCTACGGAAATAGGCAGTTGACAACTTATCTGCGGCTGTACAACGGCGGGTCACAAGTGATGCGAATCACGCCGGATGACATCACCCTGACGTTGGGCTACAGCGGAAACCCGGTCGGGGCGGCGCTCCCGGCGGAGGGGATGACGGCGTTCGATCTTGAGGTGGGGCAGGAAGCAGAGGTTACGCTTGTGTGGGGGTGGAATGGAGAACCGAATGGGGTAGTCGGGGTCGGTACATGGCGGTTTAATATGTGGCTATAGGTCACCGATCAATCAAGTTGTGAATAACACAACTAAATTCCGCAGTTTGGGCGTATGTGTGCAAATAAACCCCATGCTCTGGGCATCTCATCACGTTTTGTGTGTTACGCTGCCAAGGTGAGTTATCGTGCGGCGGCTCTTGGATGAATTCTATCGTGTAACCGGCAACAAGCTCCCGCACACGCTTTAGGTAGCCATCGTAACGATCGTACAGGTCTGTGGGAAGGGGAAGAACCCCCCCATCTATGATGCTGAAGTGCTAAATCAATACTCTGCAACACAAATGACTTCTGTTCCGCAAAATCCCCTCGTGTCCAACCAATTTCATCCATATCCCAGCAAGCCATTCCAAGTCCTAAACGGCTCGTATCAAAACCACAAATCCAACTTGCAAACCGCTTCTGCCATTCGGTGACTGCTAATTCCGATGCACTGATGGCGAGCATGGATACGAGCATATCCATTGCTCCGTTGGAAATCCAGAGATGCGTAATCGTTTGATCCGACGGATGGAGTCTATGGTTTGATACCCAACAGCCCATTTTGGTGACCCTATGTGACCTTCAACTGGCGAAACCTGAAAATCCTAGAGAATATGTCTTTTGGTTGTACGACCTCGCATCGGAATGTTCGTGTTCCGCTGGGCGAAGCCGTAAAGTTTATACTTTCGCTTTTGAGATCAAAATAGAAGGATGCTGTGCTCCCGTATCCGCGTATTTCCCCATAGTAGCTGATGAGCAAAGTGTGTTTGCCAATAGGGATGGAGAATTCTCGCAGTTGACCAATCGAGAACTTTGCAAGTTCGTCGTTATCCACTTTTACGGAACAAACAATATCCGACTTCCACCTATACGGTAAGGTATTCACGGTTATCACATATGGGTGTTCGCTATTCATGTAACCCGCAATGAGGTCCTTAACTTGCCCTGCGTCCTGCTGAAAATAGTTCGAACGCACGACATGACCTACATACGAGAACAAATCCAGCTCTGGTGCGAACTGGTTCACTTCTTCACTAGGGAATCGACCAACACCACCAACCATGATGGGCAAAACAGGAATGCCGCGATGGATAGCTATCGCAATTTCTGTTCGTACCCAATCGCGTTCACTTTGGTTTCGTGGGTCATCTGACGTATATCGCTTTTTTAAGTGCTCCGCCCATTGTGGTCCAATCATTACCAGCATGTACTTGCAGGTCTCGGCAGCGCGACGTACGTGCTGAGGGAAAGGCTTGGATGGCTCAATACTCGCTTGATCAAGAAACACTTCTTCATCGCCTATCCAATCTGACAACAACTTGTAGAAGTAGTGTACTTGGGTGTTATCGTCCGTGCGATGACTAATAAATACCGAACACATCGTGCGTGTAACCCATCACTCAATTGTCTCGCTTTTATCGTCGGTGCTGCCAAAAACTATTCTACAAGCGGCAACAGCAATGCTCCAAAAAGGGCATGTCAGTATGAAATTTCACATCTGATGCGTGGGATTCTACAGATTTCAATACGCCTGCCTTGATACGCTGGGAGTAGTCTCTCGCACAACGTATCAAGGATCTTCAGCGTGAACCTCTCGCAAGCGGTACAGGATTTGTTCAACGATATTCGGGATGTGGCGCAGATCGTCGCGCCGATCGCCGCGATCATAGGGTTTATTGGCTTGGGCGTGGTGCGCCGTGCGGCGGCGTAAGTGATTGTGTGAAACACACGGGAGGTTGAGGATAGACCTCTGAGGTCACCCGACTAACGCAAGAGGGGAAACCCGAAGCGGACAATAGCCTGTCGGGAAAGGGACAAGCCGCGAAACCGTTGAAGCGATGCTGAGTTCCGAGACCTGAGCGGTATGGGTAAAGCTGGATTGCTTGAAGTCTAGTGGTGAGTTGGAGACAAGCGCCTCCCTTGACACGACGGTTAAGGTCAAGACCCGACAGCAGCGCCTCACTTGACGCCGAGGCGTGAAATCCTTCTGGTCGGGAACAAGGTCAGTGAGACCTATCAAACCACGAACGGACGCCCTAACCCGCTCTATCGTCACTTACGACCGTACCACGGGATCGCCTTCGGGGCGCGAGCCTCATGGCGACGGAGTCCCCATAGTAGTCGGTGGTGTCACGACCACCCACGGCGGCTGAGCGCATAAACCAGTCACAGGGCGAAGGGGGACAGGACTTGTGCTTGGAAGCATTGGAAAGGAATGCGAATGCAGAATGCCAACCAAATACTCCAAGCAATACGGAAACTGGGAGAGAAACGGCTCCCGCTCACGAGGGTGTACCGATGTTTATTCAATCCCGACCTGTATCTCATGGCATACGCCAAGATTTACAAAAATCAGGGGGCGATGACACCGGGTACGCAAGACGACACGGCGGATGGCATGAACTTAGCCCGCATTGACACGATTATCACGGCGATGCGCAGCGAACGGTTCCGCTTCCGACCGTCACGACGCGGGTATGTCGCCAAGAAAAATGGCGACAAGCGACCGCTGGGTCTGCCGAACTTCACGGAGAAGCTGGTGCAGGAGGTGCTGCGGATGGTGTTGGAAGCTTACTATGAACCCCGGTTCAGGGAGAGTTCACATGGTTTCCGCACGGGACGCGGCTGCCACACGGCACTGACGTATCTGCATCGCAAGTTCCGCCCGACCAAGTGGTTCATTGAGGGAGATATTCGCGGGTGCTTCGACAACATCGACCATGAGGTGCTGCTGACGATTCTGTCACGCGACATCCACGATGGACGGCTGCTGAACCTCATCCGCAAAGGATTGAAAGCAGGGGTGATGGAAGACTGGGAGTACAAACCGACCTGTTCGGGAACCCCGCAGGGCGGCATCGTCAGTCCGCTTCTGGCAAACATCTACCTGCACGAACTCGACACCTACATTGAAGAGGTGCTCATCCCGCAGTACACACGCGGGAAGAAGAACGCAGTCCTGAATACCGCGAGGTCGCCTACACACTCGACCGCGCACGGAAACGGGGCGACAAAGAGGCGGCGCGTCATCTGGAACAACAGATGCGCTCCATCCCCTCGAAAGAGACAGACAACCCCGGTTTTCGGCGGCTGACGTATGTGCCCTACGCGGACGATTTTCTGCTCGGCTTCGCTGGGACGAAGGCGGAAGCAGAAGCGATTAAGGCTGCTATCGGGACGTTCTTGCGTGACACGCTGCATCTGGAACTGAGTTCGGAGAAAACCCTCATCACCCATGCCCGCGACGAACACGCGAAGTTTCTCGGCTACGCGGTCAGCATCTACCATGCCGACCACAAGACCTCACGGCGGAAAGACAGCGGTACCCGCCAACGCAGCGCCAACGGGAGAGTCCGCCTCGGTGTGCCTTATGGTCTGACGACCGAACTGGCACAGCGCTATCAGCGCGGCGGCAAACCGGTGAGTGAACTGGCACTGCTGGCGTTCTCGGATGCGCAGACTATCGACACCTATCAGGCGCGCTTCCGGGGCATCGCGGAATACTACAAGTTCGCGAGCGACCGCAGTCACCTGAGCAGCCTGAAAAATGTCATGCAGGCAGCTTTGGTCAAAACGCTGGCGCACAAATACAAGCTGCACGTGAGTCAGGTTTACCGGAAATATCGCGCGACCGTGACGGTTGATGGGCAGGAATACCGCACGCTTCAGGTGAAAGTCCCGACCAAGTATGGGGAACGGACGATCTGCTGGGGCGGCATCCCGTTGAAAGTCGTCAAACCGAGTTACCAGCGTGTGATTATTGATGCACCCTATCGTGAGCAGTGGAAAAACTGGCGGTCTGATTTGGTTCAACGCTTACAAGCAAACACCTGCGAATTGTGCGGCACACAAGGGAAATGTGAAGTTCATCATGTGCGCAAACTCGCAGATTTGAAACAGCGGTATGCCGGTCGGACTGCCAAACCGATCTGGGTTACGCGGATGATGGCGATCCAGCGCAAAACGCTGGTCGTGTGTCACCCGTGCCACGTGGACATCCACGCGGGTAGACCCATTCCCAAGGAACGTCATGCAAGTCTGGAGAGCCGTGTGATATGAAAGTATCAAGCACGGTTCGGAGGGGGGATTTTGGAAAAGTGCCGCGCGGCTTCATGCCGCAGGGTAACTCGTCAGACTACCTACCCTACATGTATCTCGGTTCCTCGTGGCCGATCATCGGGACGTGGAAGAAGGAGAACCCGCGCGCGGCAAATCAGGTCGTGATCGGGCTGCTGTTCGTGATTTTCGCCTCGTCCGTGACCGCATTGATCTCGTTCAGCTAACCGATGTCCGCCGATTTCAAGTCGCACATTTTGCGCCGCGACGAAAAAGGTTTTGCGGGCATCCCGTTCAAGCGGCTGCTGGCGGGCGGGGTCGCCGGAGGACTGGCGTACACCCTGCTCCGGCTGGCGCTGCCTGATTTGGCGATTGCGGTGGGGCTGCTCGTCGGCATCGGCGCGCTGATCCTAACTGGATCGCAAGGCTGGCTGCCGCTGTGGATGCGGCTGTGGCTTCGTTTGCGCGGGCGGCTGCTCATCGGCAAAGGCGATCTGTCGCGGGAACTCGCGCGGATGCTCAATGTGCCGCGCGAACTGGCAGCCCTTGACGGGGAGGCGGTGTTCGCGTCGCCGCTCGGCGTGAGCGAGATCGACCTGCGCGAGTGGGCGACGTTCATCCGCGCGGCGGATGCGGATCGGGAAGATGGGCTGGTGTTCGTGGATGCTCCTCACCTTGAGGTGGACGCATGAGCGAGCATACGTTTCTCATCGAGCCGTTCGACATCCTGCTGCACGCGACCGAGGATGGGGTCAACGCCCTGCAAGCACGGTTTTCGACGTGGCTGCGGACGCTGACCGAACCGGCGCGCTTTTTGTGCTGGCAGATGCCCGCCACACTGGAGGGGAAAATCGCGGCGCTGGATAAGGCGGCGGAGGCGGCGACCGATGCGCGGCGGCAGGCGCTGTTGGTCGAGTACCGCCGCCACTTCGAGCGGCTCAACGCGCACGCGGAATATCAGCGCGCGTTGTGTGGGATGGCGCTGTGGAGCGAGCAGCACGGGCGCTCCCTCGCGGGCGGACTCACGTCGGCGTTCGATACCCCGGTCACCGAGGCGGCATTCCCGCCGCTGTTCAGCGGACGGTATCAGCTTGCGGATGCGCCGTTCTGGCATC
>JAPKMU010000342.1 GCA_026645745.1 Anaerolineae bacterium
CGCAATGGACCGGGTCAGTTTGAGGTTGCCCACGCCGTCTATCCTCATTGGTTTGACGGCTTGTGCATGATGCACCGCTACACGTTTTCCGGGGGGAGTGTTTCGTTTGCCAATGCGTTTTTACAAAGCAACGCTTACAAGGATGACAACGCCAACGGGCGAATCAACTACGGCGGGGTTGCTACACCGCCGCCGCCGCTCTGGAAGCGTATTTACCAGTTGTTTTATCCCAAGTTCACCGATAACTGTAACATCCAGTTTGACAATCAAGCCGGGGAGTATCTGGCATTAACGGAACTTCCCTCCTCGTATGTGATCGAGCCGTATACGCTGTCCACGCTTGAGCCGTTCCAATATGACGACACTATAAATGTGACGATGGAAACGGCGCACCCTCACTATGCGTCGGATGGGTCGATCATCAACTACATGATCAAGTTCAATTTGCGCTGCACGTATGATATGTATCACGTCACGGGGCGCACACGTACCAAAATCGCGTCGATTCCCACATGGTCACCCGCGTACATGCACAGCTTCGGCTATACCGGACGTTATGCGATTTTGACGCAGAATCCGATGAAACTGCCGCCGGTTACGGGTTCGTTATCGGTCGCGCTCCAGTGCAACCCGTTCATTTTCAATTTCCAGTGGTACGGGTCTGATCCGACGGTGTTCACGGTGATCGATTTGACAACCGGGGAGGTCGTCACACAGGCGGAATCCGATGCGATGTACACCTTCCATCACATCAACAGCTATGTTGATGGAAATGAAATCGTGCATGATCTCGCCGCGTACAAGACGAACGAGGTTTGGCGAGCGCTCTACTTGGATGTGCTGCGCTCGGATCACTTCATGCAGACGCCCTCGTATATCCATCGCTACCGGATTCCACTCAATGCGGGCAAGCGCACGACGATCACCGCCGAGCAGATCGGCGCGGTGCAGTTTGAACTTCCACGCATCAATTATGGGCAGTACAACACGAAACCGTATCGCTATGCGTATGGCGTCGGCGTCGCGGACGGGACGATTGACTTCACGAATCAGCTTTCTAAAGTCGATGTGACGACCGGAGACGCGAAAATATGGCATCCCGATAAGCAGTACCCAAGCGAACCGATCTTCGTCGCCAAACCCGGCGGCACATCCGAGGATGACGGCGTGGTGTTGGCGACGGTGTACGACGCGACGGTTGACAACTCCTATCTGCTCGTCTTGGACGGGCAGACCTTCGAGGAGTTGGCGCGGGCGTATTTACCCTACCGGATTCCGTTTGGTTTTCACGGCATGTTCTATCCCCGGCTGGTGGAAAGTGTGCCTTGGTCGCCGCCGCCGCTGCGTGTTGCCCGCCGCAAATCGTAAGGGATCAACAAGCGCGAAAACTGCTTGACCGCTTGATGCGCGGACTCCCGGCGCTTTTCCGCGTCGGGGGTCACGCGGCTGTGAACATACCACGCCAACCCTTGATCATAGACCAGCCCAAGCGCTTGAGCGCGTGTTTGTGCCGTTTCCACTACTTTCTCAACCGAGGCATCACCTTTGATGTGCGCCAGCCATGCGCCGTATAAGAGGGCGCGCGGCTCGGCAAGTGGATAGCTCACGGCGGCGCGCTGAATCTGCGCGACGGCGCGCTCTGCTTGCGGCAGATAATCGCGATTCCGTTCCGCCGTCATGATCCAACCGTCCGCGCATACTGCCGCGCCTTCGACCATCGCGTAAATGTTTAGGCTGCTCATCGCTTCCAGCCGCTCAAGCATCGCGGTCAAAAACTCCCGTGCCGCGATCACGTCTTCACGAAACAACGCACTGATCACAAGTGCGGACTGTGCATTCAAAAAAGTCAGGTTCTGCGGATTTTCCAACGCGAGGGCGGCGCGGGCATCAGCATGAGCGGCATTCCATTCACCGCTTAAGGCAAGTAGGTAAGCGCGGCGCGACTGTGCCAGCGCCATTTGATTCACACTGCCGCCTTGCAGCGTCAACTGATAACTTTCCGTTTGCATGTCGATGGAGCGTTCAAGGTCACCGTCATGCAAAAAGACCGCGTCTGCTTGCACGCCCCGTATCGAGACGAGCGTGCGTAAATCGCCGGACCTTTGTGAAAGTTCAACGCCGGGGACGGCATGTTTTTCGACTTCTGCCCATTCGCTCCCGCCTATGGCGAGCAGCGCGGCGATAAAATGCGCGAACGCTGACGCAGCATCATCTTGAACCTGTGCCGCGACTTCCATGCCGAGATCGAGATACTGCCGCGACATCGAACGCATACGCGGATTGGCGCTCAAGACCCAACTCGTCCCGGTTAAGTGGCGCACCAGCGCATCCGATGGACCCGCGCGCTCGCTTTCGTTCAAGGCACGCATCCCGATGTACGTTCCTTTGGATGTATCGCCCGTATACACGGTCATTTCGCCTAATAGAAACAACGCGCGGCTGCTTTCCATGAGGGCGGCGCGTTTTTGTGCATTGACGCGCATCTGTGGTTTGATCCCGCGAATCCGACGTGAAAGCTGACGGGTCATCTCGACGGCGGTGGCGGCTTTGAACCCAAGCCCTGCACGCGGAATGGGTCGGGTCGCATACGCGACGGCTTGATATAAATATTCAATCGCCTGTTGAATCTGCCCGCTGTAAAAATACGCCTGCCCGATTAACCGCAGCAAACGGGCGCGGTCAAGCGCGGGAATATCCGTGCGATCTCCCATCAACTGCAATGCGCGCGTGAGATGGACAACCGCCTGTGCATATGCGCCGCTTTCGACGTTCGCCTGACCTGCGCGTGCGGCGTAATGCAGTTCCTTGTCAGTTTTCCCCGCTTGTCCCCAATGGTACGCCAGCGCAGCCACCCGATCAGCCGCTTCTCCGTGAACCGCTTCGATTGCATATGCCGCCAATTCATGCAGCGCGGGCAGTTGATCGGCAGGAATTTCTTGCAGCGTGATCTCGCGCAGTTTGTCATGCGCGAACAGCCACCGCTCATCTTGGAGCGCCAGCACTGCCCGCGATAAACACATGTTCAGGCATTCTTCAAGGTCAATTTCCGGCGTGACCAGCGATGGATCGCGCTCGATGGCTTGCCTTAAGACCTCCGGCTCAATTTCGCGCCCGATCACGGCGGCAAGACGCAAGAGCGGCTTCACACGCGGCGGGAGTTGATCAAGACGGTGGCGCACGACGGTGAGGATGCCACCCGCGAATACACTTTGCGGCAGCGTTGCTGTACCGATGAGATCAAGCTGACCGGCATTTTCTGCAAGTGCGCGCAGGACTTCGACCACGAAAAATGGATTTCCGTTCGTCTCGCGGTTGAGCAGTTCCGCCACGCGCTCCTGTCCTACCCGCTCTCCAAGGATGGCTTTGGTCATCTGCTCGATTTCGGCTTCGCTCATGCGCAGGAGCGGGATCACTTTCGCAGTCGGGTAGCGTGTGGGCAGTTCGGGCGCTTCGTCGCTCCGGTAACTGCCGATGATCAAGATTTGGCGACCCTCCACCAGCTTACTTACGCCATCGAGAATCACCAGCCCATCGCCTGCCCACTGCAAATCTTCCAGCAGGATCACCAGCGGCTGCGTTTGACTGAGGAACAACTGACTGACAGCGTTGATCAAGCGGGTGAGCGCGGCATTCGATTCCAGTGCGGGGGGGTCAGGCAGCACCGGATCATCAAACAGCGCGCCAATATCCGGCACAATTGTTTTCAGAACGCTGAGTGCCGCGTGATCCGGTGCGACACTCAGCGCGAGACGACGCACGACATCCTCAAAAATACGATACGCTGCGCCGCCAGCGTTAACCGCTTGACTGCGGATCACGAGTGCGCCGCCGATCAAGGCAAGTGTGCGGACTTCATCCATCAAGCGGCTTTTGCCAGCGCCGCTTTCGCCGCCGATCAACCAGAAACTGCCGCTCCCGCCGATCATCGCCTTGAATGTCCCGCGCAGCAGAGCAATCTCGGTTTCGCGTCCGACAAAGCGCGCCGATTGAATAAAGCTCTCGCGCGCACTCGTATCTTCAACCGGACGGTTGGCAATTTCTCCAAGCGTTTCAAGAACGGTTTTCGCGTCATGAGGGCGGTCAACCCGACGCTTTGCCAACAGCCGGGTGATCAACATAACAAGCTGTGGGGATTCGCCGGGAAGATCAACCGTAACAGGGCGGTTCAGTAAGGCGCGCAGATCGCTCATGTCAAACGGAGGTGCGCCGAGGAACATTTCATAAGCGACCACACCGACCGCGTACAAATCCGACGATTCAGACGGTGGCTCACCGAGATAGACTTCGGGGGCGATATATTGAAGCGTTCCCACCAGCGGAGTCGTGCCGTCGGTCTGAATTGTTTCTCGTTCAACCGCCAACCCGAAGTCGAGGACTTTCACCACGCCGTTGACGACGAGGACATTTCCCGGCTTCAAGTCACGATGCAGAATTCCACGACGGTGCAGATACGTGAGCGCATTCGTCAATTGAATCAGCAGATCGAGCTTGTGCGCGGTGGTCGAATCAGCGGCGGATTCGGTGATCGTACGGGCGTCGCGCAGGAGTTCCATCACGTAGAACGGCTGCCCTTCGCTGTCAAAGCCGTAATCCAACACACGAATAATGTTGGGGTGGCGCAGGGTCGCCAATGTGCGGAATTCTTGCGCCAGTACAAGCCGTTTTTCGGTCGTTTCGGTACTCAGGCTGATCGAGGTGCGTTCACCGCTGCGGATATAGATGCGCTTGAGCGCGACATCTTGCCCGGTCAGCCGATCGTGAGCGGTATAGATCGCGCTCATGCCTCCGTGACCCAGCTCCTGATCTAACCGATAGCGATTGTTTATGAGGGCGCTGGTCGCAGCGTTGATCATCTGACCTCTTGCTGTAACAAAAATATTCTGTGGGATATGTCATATTAAACATGGCATGTTAAGCAACTGCAACTCGAAATGCTAAAAGGCTTATCAATCACAAAAAAGGCGGGGAAACGATCTCGTTTCCCCGCCGGTAATTATGCGGGTTCGGCAGCGGGGTAATCGATTTCCTTGAGCGTGTTCTTGATCGACTCCCACGTGGCGGGGTCGCCCCATTCCACCGTCACCTGCTTGTTGGGAACATTACCCGTCACCTGCTTAACGCCCGGCTTTTGGCTCAGTTCGTTGACGATCGTCCGCACACAGCCATCACACCCGATGTTCGGAACGGTGAAAGTTTTCTTTTCCATCTTTGAGACTCCTTGACTGGTCGTTCTACTTTAGACGCATTTCGGCGTGCAAATCTTAGCATCTCCTAACCCAACCATGATAGTGCCCATTCCGCATGGACTCGGATTAACGGACTAGGATCGCTGAGTAAATTATGGAGCGGGGGAATCAGGGTACGATTGGCGGCATTTCCGGCAGCGATACACGCATTACGGATCAAGCGTTCGCGCTTAATCCGTGCCAGCGGCGAACCCGCGAAACGGTGGTCAAATTCGGCATCCGTGAGCGTAAGCAAGTCGATGAGCGGCGGTGCGGCGCGGTCGGGATCAACCGGAAGGAAAGCTGTCTCGCGCGTAGGCGGCGCAAACCGTTGAAACGGGCAGACTTCTTGACAGACATCACAGCCGAACACCCAATTCTCCATCAAGGGGCGTAAATCAAGCGGGATTTCGCCTTTGTGCTCAATCGTCAAATAGCTGATGCAGCGGCGCGCATCCAGCACATGCGGCGCGGGGAAGGCGTTCGTCGGGCAGGCATTCAAACATCGGGTACAGTTTCCGCACATCGTCGGCGCAGTCGTTGGCGTGTCGTATTGATCGACTTCTTGATCGGTGAGCAGTTCCGCGAGGAAGAAATAACTGCCGCGTCGGGGATGAATCAGCAGAGTATTCTTGCCGATGAAACCTAATCCGGCAGTGTAGGCGTGGGATCGCTCCAAAATCGCGCCTGTATCGACATAAACTTTGTGGAGCGATGTTGCTGAGTCGGTGCGAATAAATTCAGCGAGCGTTTCTAGGCGCGGCGCGATCAGGTCATGATAATCCATGCCCCACGCATACGAAGCGATTCGTCCGCGCATCGGATCAGTCAGCAGATCGGCGGGAAGATGCGCGCCGTAATCGAGTCCTACGCAGATCATCGAGCGCACGCCGGGAAGGATCACATTGAGGTCACGCCGCCGCGCGACCCGATCCTCTCGCGCCATGTAGCCCATTT
>JAPKMU010000343.1 GCA_026645745.1 Anaerolineae bacterium
GGCGGCTTTCGCTTCAGTGATTACCTCAGATGCTTCGACCAATGGGTATACGACAAACGCCTGATGCCCCTGCTGAAGCTCGCCTTCGATCCATTCATAAGCACTTTCGCGCCGCCCCGGTGGCACAATATACGTCTTGACCGGAATACGTCCCGGTGGCATTTCATCAAGGATGGATAGATCAAGATCGGCATGGACGGTGAGCGCAAGTGTGCGCGGGATCGGTGTTGCAGTCATGACCAACAAATGGGGGTTTGTGCCTTTGCCGCGCAGTGCTCCGCGTTGTTCAACGCCGAAGCGATGCTGTTCATCAATGATGGTCAGCGCGAGTTCGTTGAAGAACACGCCTTCGCTGATGATCGCGTGAGTACCGATCACCACATCGATTGATCCGTCGGCAAGTCCAGCAAGGACGCGCTCACGTTCGGCGGCGGGCAGTGATCCGGTCAGCAGCGCCGTTACGGGCTGTCGTCCATTGGGCAGAATATCGAGCGGCGTCTGTTCGAGCGCGCGGCTGATGTTCCGGTAGTGCTGCTCGGCAAGGATGCTGGTTGGTGCCATAAGCGCAGCTTGCTTACCGTGCATCAATGCTATCGCAATCGCGCTGATAGCGACCGCCGTTTTGCCAGACCCAACATCCCCCTGCACGAGACGGTTCATGGGGATGGTTTTAGCAAGGTCGCGTCGAATTTCGTCGATCACCCGTGTTTGCGCATTTGTCAGCGGATACGGGAAGACGGCTCCGGCAAACACGGCGATATCTTCTTCTTCAACTGGCATCGAGATCGAAGGGACTTGCTGCCATTGACGGCGACCGCCCAAAATTGCCAATTGAAGCAGGAGAAGTTGATCAAAGATAAAACGCCGCCGTGCATGCCGCAGATGATCTTCGCTTTCGGGAAAGTGCAGGTTGTGGATCGTCCAACCTAAATCCGCGAGATCAGCACGCTCAAGGACAGATTCGGGGACGTAATCCGGGATACGCTCTGCCCAAAACTCGACGGCAGTTTCCATCCAGCGACGCAGTACGCGCGCGGTGAGTCCTTCGGTCAGTGGGTAGATAGGCACAATGCGAACATTTTGCAGGTCTTCGACATCTAAATAATCCCATTCGGGATTTGTCATTTGGATGCGACCGTTAAACAGCGTTGTTTCGCCATACAAGCAAATCTGCTGACCGAGCCGAATCTGCTTCTGGAGATAGAACTGCCCAAAGAACGTTACGCCCAACATGGCAGTTCCATCATCAACCGCAATATAGAAGTCTTTGCGATTGTTTTTGCCGACACGAACTTCGGCAACACGCACCGTTCCAATTACCGTGACGCGCTGTTTTTCTTCGAGGCGGCTGATGTAATGAATGCGCGTGTAATCATCGTAACGGCGCGGCAGAAAGTTGAGCAGATCGCCAATCGTCTCGATGCCGAGCTTGGTTAGACTTTTAGCCTTCTGCGGACCGATGCCTTTCATGCGGTCAATGGGGGCGCTCAAGCCGCGCAGAATATCGGCATTCTCGTCGGCGGGGCGCACCGTGCGCGGTATACGCGGCGGACGCGCCAATTTCGGCGGCACGGGGATATCCATTTTGACCGGAACGCGTGCCGACGCATACACATCATCGAGGCTGCTAAAGTCATCGTCGGATCGCATGCTGCCGTCCGAAATGGTATCGTGCGGCGGCTTGGCGGGGCTTGGGCGTTCCTGACGGCGGTCTTTGCCCCCCTTGTCCTTTTTGTCTTTTTCGCGCGGAGGACGTGCCGACTCAGCGGCGGTGATACGCGGCGACGGAACATCGGTCATATCACCTTGCGCAAGCGGGGTATCCCCAGCACTGTCGATTGGTGCATCATCATGTGCGGGCGGCGGCGCAGCTACGAGCGGTCGCCCCTGTTCACGTCGTCGATCTCCATCTCGAGGCTTATCACGTCGAGCTTCCTGATCCGCACCGGGTGGTTTTGCACGTTCACGCGGTGGGCGATCTGCCCGCGAGGTCTGCGCCGCGCCGCGTTCTTGTCGAGGCGGGCGTTCACCACGCGGAGGACGTTCGGATGCTGCTTCGCCGGCGTCTTCTTCGGAGGCTGGTCGCGTGTGCGGTGATTTTTCAGAAGGCGGGGCGCTGCTCGGGTGCGGCATTGCCTCCCAGCGTGCTTCAGCATCCGGCATCCGCGCTTTGTATGCTTCCGGCATCGGGGCGCGGTTGGTGATGCGATCCAGCATATACGTGATCAGTGTATGCCGGTCATCTTTGTTATCCGCAGCAGGATAGCGGCGCATAACACTGGCGATTTCATCAATGAGGAGCAGATGCTCTGGCTTGCGCGCCTGTGTCTCTGCTTGCCGACTCCATTCGTCGGCGTAAGCGCCTAAGCCCGATGTGACCGCTTTGTCTTTGTAGCCCTGCTCACGCTCAAGTTTGAGAATCTTGACCAGTATTTCAAGTGCCGATGGCATGATCGGGTTCGTTTCTCCAAGCTTTCTCGACTAACGCCGCGCCGACGCCACCGGGTCCGATATTGGTTCCGATTGCAGGCGTGATGAAAATCGAGGTTAGGGTATCAGGTGGCATGAGGTCTTTGATCATCTCTGCGAGCGTCCGTGCGCCGGATGGATTGTTGGCGTGAAGAATTGCCAGTTTTTCGAGCGGCGCGTGTTTCCGAACTCTTTCCGCAAGTTCATCGAGTGCGCGACGGAACGTGCGTACGCGCCCATCGTTTTTGACTTCACTTTCATAAACATGAATCATCGGCTTGATTTGCAGCAGCGCACCGATATTCGCCGCCGTCCAACCAACACGTCCGCTGCGGCGCAGATATTCAAGCGTTTCGAGCGCACAGTACACATGTGTATGAACACGGATTTTCTTCAACGCCTTGCGAATTGCGTCGATATCGCCGCCCGTCTCTTGCGCAATCTCCCACGCGATGACGAGCTGCCAGCCTAACCCGAAGGTCAGATTACCACTATCAATCAGTGTATACCTGTCTTCCGGAAGCCGCTGTAGTGCAAGCCTCATCGCATTATAAATCCCGCTCAGGGTTGCAGGCACCGTCAATACGAACAGGTGATCCACATCTTGAGCGGCACGCATGATGTATTCTTCGGCTAATCCCGTTGACATTGCCGATGTAGTGGGATGCGGACGAAGATGCGGAAGATCATTGTAGTATTTTTCGCGCACCAACTCGACGCCATCATCAGCATAACTGTTATTGTTGTAGTTGATGAATGCTGGAACAACCGTAATCCCGTATTTATCAATAAATTCCGGGGGAAGGTCACACGTGCTGTCGGTAATAAAGCCAATTCTTTGAGTCATGATCTTATTCTCGTCCGGATTCACTTTCTAATATGACTAAACCTGTCGCATCTGCGCCGATCAACGCAGCGAGAGATGCTCCGTACAGCGACGACGGGAATGGTTGGTTGGGGAAGTCAACCGCAAGTCGATCTTGAAGCATGCGCGCCGTATCATTCGGATAGGGTTTGTGTTGAACGAGCACCGCGTCATCAAGTTCAGTGAACTCGCTGGCGAACTCAGCCAACCGTTCGACGGCTTGAATACGCGTGCGCACTTTTTCCATCAGATGGAGTTCGCCGTTTTCCATCGTGACGAATGTTTTTGTCCCCAACATGGTTCCTAGTATGCCATGAGATGGTGACATGAAACCGTTTTGTACAAGGTAGTCCATCGTTTCGACATAGAACACCACGTACAAGCGGTCGATAGCGCTGCGGACGGTTCGCACAATGTGATCGAAGTCATCGTTCTTTTCCACCATGCGCCCCGCCATCAGAACCAGCAGTGCAAGCGCGGTCGAGACGGAACCTGAGTCAATCACTTCAAGGCGCGTGTGACCAAGCAGCGTCTCGGCTGCATGATTTGCGTTTTCCCAGCTTTTGGAAATCGTGCGAGAAGGGTGAAGCGAAATGATCGCACTTCCAGCACGTGCGAGCCGCTCATAAGTCTCCTGATATTCGGCAGGGGACGGCGGCTCGACATGTGGTGCGGTCGGCTGATGACTGATCAGCCGAATCGCTTCTTCGGTATCCAGATCGAACCCTTCCCGAAACACCCGCCCCTGAATCGTGAGGCGATTGGGAAGGATGGTGATCGGAAGGTGAAGCGGCGCCAAGGCGGTAGGGAAATGCGCGCCGCTGTCTGTAACGATATGGATCGGCTGCTGCCCGTCTGTCATGGCGCGAACGCTTATTCCAACGCGATGAGATACGGATAAAGCGGCTGATTGCCCGCAATTACTTCGTACTGCAAGCCGTCGTATTCTGCGCGAATATCTTCGACGACTGCTTTGGCTTCACGCTCGGTGACACCTTCGCCGTAATAGATTGTGGCGCGTTCACGTCCATCTGCACCCGCAAGACGGAATAGATCGCGGATTAAGTCCAGCATTCGATGGCTGGCGGTCACCAGATTATCATCGATTAAGCCGATCCATTGTCCCTCGCGAATCGATAAGCCATTCGTAACGGTATCGCGCACCGCCTGAGTGACTTCGAGCGTGACGACGTAATCGAGCGCTTCGGTCATCGCTTGGGCAACTTCATCAATTGTTGGCTCGCCAGTGGTGAGCAGATTCGCGTATTCAAGCATCGCACTGATCCCTTGCGGGATGGTTGCGCTTGGTACGACACGCACCTGCTTTTCGTCCATTTGGCTGGCGGCGCTTTGCGCGGCAAGCAGGATGTTCTTGTTATTGGGCAGCAGGATGATCTTATCGGCGTTGACTTTGTTGATCGCGTCGAGGAAGTCACCAGTGCTGGGATTCATCGTTTGCCCGCCGAGGATGACGTAAGCCGCACCCACATCAAACCCTTCACGGAATACCCGTGCGATCCCGCGCCCGCTGCCAACAGCGATTACCGCGATACTGGAGGTGGAAACATCTTCAAATGTGGTCGTGTCTGCATCGTGTTCTTCACGGTTCTTGCGGTTTTCAACGTATTGGTGATACTGCGCTTGCATGTTCTCGACGACGATATCATCAAGACTCGCACCCAATTGAATCGCGTAGTTGAGCGGTTCTCCGGGGTTATGTACATGAACATGTACCTTGATGAGTTCGCTGCCGCCGACAACGAGCGTCGACCAACCCATGTTATTGATATCCTCGCGCACCTGCTCGATATTCATTTCGCTTCCGCGCATCAAAAATTGGACATCATAACCATATCCAAGCTCGTCATCAGGTTCGAGCGCCTCTTCCCACGAATCTTCCTCGTTTGGACTGACCACTTCTTCTGCAATCTCCTTGCCGACCAACGGAAACAGCATGCCTTCAAAGATCAAGACTAAGCCCTGACCACCCGAGTCGACAACGCCCGCTTCTTTGAGGCGGGGAAGCAAATCGGGTGTGCGACGAAGGGCAGAACGCCCCGCGAACACCATCTTTTTGAGCAGTGCCACCAGATCATACATTTGCGCATGGTGATCGATGACAGTCTGAGTCATATGACGGGTGACGGTGAGGATCGTCCCTTCAACGGGATTTTGTACTGCCTTGTACGCCTTTTCATTGGCGAGTTTGCAAGCTTCGGCGAGTCCATCAGCGGTGAGGGTTTCTTCATTCTTTAGCGCTTCTGCGACACCCGCCCAAATTTGCGAAAGGATCACTCCGCTGTTACCGCGTGATCCCATCAGCGCGCCTTCCGCAAGTGCGACTGCGACCTGACCAACATGATTTTCGGTGATTTCGGTCACGCGCTGAAATGCGTGCCGCATCGTCAAATACATGTTTGTGCCGGTGTCGCCATCCGGCACAGGAAAGACATTCAAACGGTTGACTTTTTCTTTGTTCTTTTCCAACCAGAGTACGCCTGATCCCAGCAACCGTTTCAAACGGTTGCCGTCAACGACGAGATTATCCCGGCTGTAATATGTTTTAGTTGCTACCATGATTGCGCCCAATCCCAGTTAGTTCTATCTGTAAACAACTCACGAAAGAATTTCTGCGTATTGTACACGCTTGTTTTGGCTTGTCATGTGGTCTGCTTCATGGTAACATGCGCATCCTGTTTCGTCTGCGAAAGCTTTTAGTTTGAGGCGTGGATCATGGCTGTTTGTAGCAATTGCGGGAAGAAACCGATGTTCGGGAATGCCCGCAGCTTCTCGATGCGTGCCAC
>JAPKMU010000344.1 GCA_026645745.1 Anaerolineae bacterium
AACAATATTGCATCTCATCAAATACCAGTTCCCGCTGATGGTGTGTCATCGGGCTACCCCCTCACTTGGGACGAGTTCGACAAACAGGGACTTAACCGTGTGCGATAGGCTAAACGCTGAGGATCCGTTATAAGGTTGAGAGATGGATTCCGTTACGTGACCATCAGTGTGCACCTGCCTGACACGTTGACGGTGGATTATGTGCGGGTGTACGCGCCGTCATCCGCACAAAGCCCCTTACTACTCCTCAAAATGGAGAGCGGCGAGCACTGCCCATGAAGTCTCCGGTGCGGACTCGTGAAGCTCGACGTACTGCCGCAGTGCCTCTTCGGGTTGATCGAGCTGCTCCAGTGCAAAAGCGCGCATATATGACAATGCGCCGCGCGTGTTCTCATCGAGATGCGGATTCATCAGCCCTTGGTCAACAATATGGAGCACCGCCTCAAAGTCACGATCGCGAAAAGCATTCATGCTATCACGGAGCGTGGAGTCAACATCCTGCGTGTACTCTAGTTGTAGGGTTGGTGTAATCACAACAGGAACAGAGGTTGGTGTGGTAGTGGGAATGAAGGTTTCAGGATTACACCCGGCGAATTCAGGCTCAGGCGCATGATAGGCTGGATGAGAAGGATAATAGCCGATGTTTTCAGCGGTCGCGCCGACAATAATACCGAATGGCGAACCCAAACATGAATCCGTCCCCGAAACACAGTTAAAGTCGAATACGTTGTAAGCCGCCTGACACATCGCGTCAGGGTCGCCTAGGGTCTCTCTCACCGCTTGAATGAACGCTGCTAAAGTGAGCGCGTCTTCATTCCGTGGAGGCACAGAATCGACGAGGGATTCTGCCGCTTCGTGCTGACCGATCAGCGTATAGGCGATTGCCGCCCGTGCTGCTGTATAGCGTGCCTGTTCGGTATCAAACGCGTCAAGCCACCACCACTCTGCGACTGGGGGCAGTGTGTAAGCACGTTCATAGTGTTCAACAGCGGACTCGTAATCGCGTCTCCACATAGCTTCTTCTGCCGCGCGCACTTCACATCCGCTCACAAGATCAAAGGCACGCGTGTCGCGTGTCAGGCTGTACATGGCTCCATTCCAACCAAACACACGCTCAAGTGTCCATGTACAGCCCCAGTTATCCCCCTGCTCTTGCCGCACGATGATTTCACGAGAGCCATTACCATCTGTGTCTTCAAAATGGACGCTTACGCCCGAAGGGAACAACTGCATTCCACCTCCCGCAGGCGAAGCATAATCAATGTAGAGACCAGCTCTGAAGGCTCCGTCATGCCACTGCAAAACTAAGAGATTTCCCAAATTCATGTGGTTCGCCCCGTAGCCGCCTACTGCCAGCACCCATTCAGGTATGCCATCCCCGTTGAGGTCTTCGAAAAGCAATTCTTGCATAAAACCGCTTCCCATGAGGGTGTAGGGAAACCCAAGAGCGAAGTATGGCAGCGGTGTCCGCACAAGCTGGTAATGGTTATCGTCGCCAATGAGCACCATCAGTTGAGAATAGGTAGAAGACTGCACATCAAGCAGCCATTCATGCACCCCATCTGCATTGAAGTCGCGAGCTTCAACCCGGACTGTATATGGGTCTTCAAGGTTATCGGTTGTAAAGTCATTAACCGCATCCAGATCAATTCCGTTTTCTTCAATCCAGTTCAGCAGAATCCATTCATTCCATAACGCGTGATCCATCAGAAACGGCGCGGTGTACACCGCTTGGTATGCCTCTACCAATGTTTCGACAGATGCTTCCAAAGGATCAGGATAGCGAAGCGCAATTTCGGTATCGATCACACCACGTTCGGAGGAGTTATATGCTTGAGCATCGGCATTTAGGGCAAAAATTGGAGGAAGGACGCGCAAATATTGCTGAAATGTAGGGACAACCAACGTATGCCGCGCCTCAGGCGTTTGCGCGTGTAGTCGAACGGTACCGATGACAAGGAGTGCCGCAATCGAACCGAACCGCGCAATCCACTTCTGGAGCGTCAAAACATGCCGCATGACTCCTCCCCTTCACCTTTTACATTTCAAGAGTATTTTTGAGCAAGCATAACCCCACTGCACAAAATTAGCTTGAGCAGTTAACGAGTGATTTCCCTACGTTGTTTGGGTCAAGTAACATTCTCTTGGCATGCTGCCGTTTATCGTACGGTTCCCCGAACCACCGCATCAAACGGTGAAGTGTCCCCGTTTGGCGTTGACCGCTGCCCCTCTCAGCGCGGTACCGCCGTGATGAGCGGCAGCGCTCACCGGGCACGTCGGGAAAAACTTATGAGGATGGTTGACCTACCACACCCTTAAACGTCCAGCAGTGTCTTGAGTTTGGCGAATACCTCGCTCAGGGTGTGTTCCGGCAACTTCCCGATCAATTCCGCCTGACGCACACGCCAATCTAGGCTCTTGAGTTGATCGGCAAGAATCACGCCCGTAATTCCGGTATTGGGCGGCACCATCACCTCAAACGGATAGCCTTTTTGCTGGTTGGTGATCGGGCAAACGAGCGCCAACCCCACCTTGCCGTTGTAGGCGGCAGGACTCAACACCACAGCTGGACGTCGCCCAGCTTGCTCATGTCCTGCCTGCGGATTGAACGTGAGCCAGACAATATCACCGCGTTCCGGTATGTATGTCGCCATTACCACGCCTCGTTTCCGAGAGGCGCGCCGCTGTCGATCTCATCGTGCAGGTTCTCAGGCGTGATTTGCATCAGCAGGGCTTCAAGCGTGTATTGCGCCGCCGGTTGAACAATCAACTGCCCGTCCCGCATCGTGAGTTCGACCTCAGCATTTTCGCCGAGTCCCGCTTCGTCTGCCAGCGGCTTAGGAATGCGGAGCGCGAGACTATTTCCCCACTTCTGAATGCGTGTTTTCATACACACCTCACGTATATACAATGTAGATACAGATTGTACACGAGATTGGTATACATGGCGTAGATGAAACAGCGGACGGTTACATACTCACCTGCCACACGTCGATCACGCCATCATGCAGGTGAGCAAGCTGCCGACTGTCCGGCGACCAGTACAACTCACCTACCGCCGTTTGCATATCGGGCAGTGTGGGAATTTGCGCGAGAATCGTCCCGTCCGCTTCGAGTATCCACAGGCTGCCGTCGGTGCGCTGGACGACGAGCCGTGTTTCATCCGGTGACCACACCATGTTGACGGCATCATTGATCCACGCGATGGTCGCGCTTGTTGATGTATCCCAAATCATGCCGTTACTTCCCGTGTCGATTGCACCAGCGTAAGCCCCGAACGGACTCAGGTATCCGTGTGCAGGATCATGAGCTAAGCCCTCCAAGAGGACACGAGACATTATGTCGCCGGATGAAGGATCAACAACCTCAAGCGTAACGTTACCCCAGTATCCGCCTGCCCATAATTGTGCCAAACTTAGCCCTATGAGCTGATCATCACGCCGCCAACGGGCGACATAAATATTCCTATCTAATTCGTCGGCAACATGCATATTGATAAAGGATTTCTGCTGTACGTCATAGGTGTAGGAGGTCAAAAAGTTACTGCTCGAATACTGCAAACCGAACATGGTGACAAACTGACCGGAGGGACTCCACCGCATATAATCGCATGAAAAGCTCGCGCCCGTAGTGAAATCAGGAAGTTCAAACGGAATTGCTGCGCGCTCATCACCCGATTGACTCTCCCAAAGATACAGAGTGCCCCCAAATCCCGCCAGAAGAGTCCCATCGGGTGACCATGCGAAACGCGAAATGCCATTGCTAAATCCTTTGTAAAGCTCAGTCACCTCCGGGTTTTCTGGATCGCCCGCATCCCACACATGATGGTGAAGTGGATCATTCAGAAAGTGATCAACCGTATAGACGGCAATCCGGTCGCCGTTCGGCTGCCATTGAATGTCCCAGACAGGCGAGCCGTTATTCGGGAAAACGTGTGTGATTTCCCCTTGTTCCAATCCCCATACGAGCAGTCTATCGTCCATAGTACCGAATGCTAAGCGATCGCCTTGAGCACTCCACGCCATCGACTCGCCAACTAACCCGTGTGCATCCGTCGATCCGATCGTTTCCCCGGTTTCAACGTCGAAGGTGCTGATTCGTTGCCGTTCATCCACCACCAGCAGGGTGCGATCGTCGCCGCTCCACACAATTTGCCGGATTCCCTTTGAAAGTCCGCTGAAAGCGCGGGTGTATTCTAGAGTTGCCCAATCGAGCAGGACAACGCTCACCTCTTCTGTTCGATTGATCGAGCTTGTTCCGATCGCTAACGAGAGGTCATCGTGGCTCCAAGCAAATGTGATTCCAAAATACTGACCCAACGGTGCATTGAGAGAAGGCGATGCCGGTCGCATCACTTCTTCACCGGATGTACTGTCGATGATACTGAAAACAAAAGGGGAGTCCTCGCGCGCTGCCCCTAAATGTCCAATATGGGTAAAGGCAAGCGGATAACCCATGACACCAAATTCACGTACAGGTGCAGCGGTCGTGACATCCCACACCTTCGCATCAGCACCATAGTCAAAATCCCGCCATGAATACGTAATAAGATGCGTTTCATCCTGCCACTGAACCGCATCTGCTGAGGTGATCAAAGTTGGATTATCGCCCCACACCCAAACCTCACCACTTCTTTGAGCGTGGGCGGCTAAGTGCGTGCCCTGCGGATTCCATTGGAGTTGAAGTCTTGGATTATTCACATAGCGCTCAATCCCCAGTCCATTCGATGCCCGCCATACCATCATGAAATCCTCAACACCCGATTCACCTACGCAGTAAAGATCACCCGTTATCGGATTCCACGAAAGCGAATATGCACGAAAATCTGGGGAGTAGGATTCAAAGTCGCGCGGCTCGAATGTATGTGCATCCCAGATGTGAAGCTGAAAGCCTGAGTCGATCCCGGCAATCCACTGCCCATCCGGGCTAAGTGCTGCAAGATGAGCCTCAGGAAGATGCGCAACATCATGCAGAGCAGGCGTATAAATCCATGCGCCAGTCGCCGTCGAAACCAGCACATACTCCCCGCCCGGATACCACTCGACCGACTGCACTGCGCCCCGTCCGATCTGCGCGATCAAAGTGGGAGTCTCCGCTTGACCTGCCGCCGGGGATGAAATCAGCAGCACCACCAGAATCAGAATGTTCAGGGGAATGAGTCGAACGCGCATCGGGTTGTCTCCTTGAGTTGATTGCAAGATTAACAAACTGATGCGCAAATAAAACGACGCTTTACCGCCACTCTCCCTTGAACCTCGGCGCGGGATCGAAGAAATCAAGTTGATATTCTTTGCGCCAGCGCACCCGCGCCGCGACCACCATGAACCCCGCCGGATTCGTAATCTTCCCCTTGTGATGCATCGCAAGCATGCGACCGAGCGTACTGTTGACCGTCTCCGCGCCGTATAGATCGACAAGGCAGCGGGCACTGCTCAAACTAAGCGCGGCTTGTCCGCTGCACGTCTTGATCGCCTCATACACCT
The DNA here is from genome assembly GCA_026645745.1 of Anaerolineae bacterium. Taxonomy (GTDB): domain Bacteria; phylum Chloroflexota; class Anaerolineae; order Aggregatilineales; family Phototrophicaceae; genus Flexifilum. Next base: position 5,484 of record JAPKMU010000344.1, read on the forward strand.
TCTGCGCGATCCGCTCCTCCTCTTCCCCATCGAGCGCATCCGGATAGTATGGCTTGCGCGTACGCACCCCCGGTTTTGGCGGCGCGAGGTTTTCCCATGAATACGCTTGATCCGGTTCTGATTTCGCCTTCGGCATCCACCAGATATCGGCGGGCGATTGCTCTATTTTCTTATCAGGCGGCGCGGAGTCCTCTACCGCTGCCCGCGCCGCGAACAACGCTTGCACGCGCAAATCGCTCTGATGGAGATGTTCCTCAAAGGCTGTTTGAGCATTACTAATCGGTTGTGCCTCAACCACCGCATCCGGATCGCGCCACTGATACGCGCTCACTGTGCGCTCTTTCAGGAATAACGCGCCGCGCATGAGCAGCCGTTTGGCGAGTCCCGCCGCTGCTGGGTAGCGTTTTCCCCATGTCGTTTCGAGGTGTCTGCCGCGTGTGGAGAATTCCAAGCGTGCGGCAATTGCAGGCGGCGGAAGCAACCGCTCATGATTCTCCCAATCGAGCGCAGTCGTCTTGAAACACTCCACTGATGCGATCGACTCCGCACGGTGATAGCTGTAAATCGAGCGTGTGGTTACGCCGAGCCGACTCGCCAGCCACGCCTGTGAATACTGCCCCGGTCGCCGCTTGAT
>JAPKMU010000345.1 GCA_026645745.1 Anaerolineae bacterium
TTGTTTTGCACGGCGCGCGTTTACAATCAGGTAAGCGACGACGAGCACCGCGAGAATCACCCCTTCCGGGCGAATCAACGCGCTCAGGCTGGCTCCCAAGACGATCACCGCGTCACGTTTGGCGAACGTCCCGTAGAGCGTGAGCAGCACAAACAGCGCCGCGAGTCCGGTTTCCATGCCGCTCATGAAATGCCATGCGGTCGCGCCGTTGATCATGAAGACCAGCGCGAATCCAAACGCGAACCCATCCCCGCTGAAGCGCCGCCCGATCTGCCAGATCAATCCGCCGCTGATCGCCAGCGCCAGCGCACCGATCCCCGTCGCCCAGTATGCCAGTGACAGCCCGCGAAAACCGACCAGATCACCGACTGCCAGCAGATAGGGATAGAGAAAGCTGGTTGCGCCGCTGGTCGGCGGCAGACCGGGGTTGTAGACGTAGATTTCGCCCTGCGCGATTTGGTGCGCATATTGGAAATGGATGTAAGCGTCATCAAGCGGCAGGATCAGGTTTCCGGCAGCACTGGCGCGGCTTGCGCCGATATAGACCATCCATATTAGACCTGACAGCGCACAGATCACTGCCCAGATGAGGAGCGAGCGTCCCTTGTATGAGACGCTCGCTGTGTTTTCTCGAATTACCACGCAGCTTCCGCTTCCTCTAGCCGCTGTAGCCGTGCGCGAAGGTGTCGATCATCAGATGCACATCCTCGCCGAGCGGATACAGGATCGGGCAGGTCGCGCCGTATTCGACATATTCACGGACTTTGCGGCGGACTTCTTCAGGCGTGCCGCTGGCGGTGATCATCTGAACAACATCGTCGGGGACAAGCCGCATCGCCTCTTCGATCTGTTCTTCGGTCGCGGGCCACGTCAGCACTTGGGCGATTTCATCCAGCAGTTCTTGACTCACGCCGCTCGCCTTCATGATGTGCGGCTGCTGACCGAGATACTGCGTCACCAACTTGCGCGCCCCATCGAGCGCCTTCTTGCGGTCATTATCGACCGAACAAACCACCAACTGCGGGCGGTCGATCTCGTCAATGCTGCGACCAGCTTTGCGCGCTCCGATCATGAGCTGCTCGATTGCACCTTCGTTATATTTCGGCGCTACAAGATAATTCAGCACCGCCCCGTCACCGATTTCGCCCGTGAGCGCCATCATCTGCGGACCGGTCGCACCGATATAGATCGGCACATTGCGCGGTTCTTTGCGCCCATGCACCACATCGAGTTCTACGTCCGATAAATGAACGAATTCGCCGTGAAATGTGACGCGCTTACGCGCCAATAGATCACGCACAACTGTGACAACTTCGCGCATCGCTAACAGCGGCTTATCGCGCTTGATCCCAACTTTGCTTGCCAGCGGATCCCACCACGCGCCAATCCCGCAGATGATCCGGTCTTGTGCAAGGTCATCGAGCGTCAAGAACGTCGCCGCGATCACCGCCGGGTTGCGCGTCCAGTTGTTGATCACACCGCTGCCGATCTTGATTCGGCTGGTACGCGCGGCGAATGCTGCCATCGGCACAATCGCATCACGGACAAGGCGGCTTTCCGCCTGCCAGACGGCTTCAAAGCCGCGTTGTTCGGCGTATTCCACATACTTGATCGCATCTTGAATTGGGTGCGCGTCTTGCAGGTAGAGGGCAACCCGGTCAGCCATTATGAAGTACCCCTTGTTGAACATTCAGCAAAAAGAAAATTCCGTCTATTTTAAGTGCTGCTGCGCCAGTTGCCAGTTATCGATCCATCGTTGATCCATTGAGGCTGCCGTTTACCTGCAAAAATTGCGGAATCGTCCCGTGTGATCCGGCGATTCGGTAGTACGCCTCCAAATCTTTGGGCACATCAATATCGAGCGTCAACCGTTCACTGTGAAAACGCCGCACGACCGCGCCGACTTCTCGCGCCGCCATCATATGCCGCTGATAACTGCCCGCCCCATACGAATACGGGATCAACCCCGGCGGGCGGGTAAGCATAGCGTTTGTTCCGTCCTCGCGTGAGTCTGTGGCGATCACAATCGAATTGTCCTCATGTCCTAATTCGATCATGCCGATCACATCTTCCGGTGAAATCAACGGGAGGTCGGCGGGAAGGATCAAGACTGCATCGCCGCGAAACCCGCGCACCACCTGAGTCGCACGCATCAGCGCGTGATTAAGTTCTGGTGTTCCACTTTCTTGAACCGTGTGCGCGCCCATATCACGCGCGATAGACAATGCCTTCGTGTCCCGGCTGATCACCAGAACCCCGGCGATTTCCTTGATCGGTTTGACCACGCGGATCGCGTGGCGCATCAGCAGTTCCGCAAGCTGAGAACGCTGTTCAGGGGAAAGGACGGGTGCTAGGCGCGATTTTGCCCGCGCCAGCGGTTTGACCGGGATAATCACCCAAATGCTCATCGCATCACCAACTCCCAATCCAATGAAGGATTTTTTCCGCCAATACCGCTCGATGTCCCTCCGTCGTCATGATGGTGTCAAACATCACCATCTGCATATCCTCCTCATGGATCGGCTGTCCGGCGTCCCGCTCATCGTAGACGTACCCGTTGATCAAGCCGCGATAGTAGGCGGCAACGGTGCGGGCGGAAACCTCTCCATATCCTAATTCTGACATAAGTTTTGCCGCAGGACCCTTAACGGCTTTCCCGTCGATAATCGGGCTGACTGCCACACGCGGAATATCGCGGCGGCACAACAAATCACGCATCCCCGGGACTGCCAAAATCGGCGCAATCGACAGCCAAGGATTCGACGGCGCAATGACAATCGCGTCTGCACGCTCCAAGGCAGTTGCCGCCGCTGCGCTCACCGCTGCTGACTCGGCGTTCGCATAGCGGATCGCACGGACAGTCGGCTGCCAGCGGTGCTTTACAAAATACACCTGAAATTCGAGTTCTCCGTACTCGACGGTCTCGATCATGGTGGGCATTTCAGCATCGGTCATCGGCAGAAGCGCGGGTTTGATCCCCAACGCACGCGCCAAACGCTGTGTCACCTGCGTGAGCGTTTCGCCGGAACGAAGCGCCTGTGAGCGTAGCAGATGAGTCGCAATGTCTTGATCCCCCAAGCCGAACCAAGGCGTTTCGCCAAACCGCCCCATCGCGCCGAGCATCGCACGCGTATCACCCGCGAGTCCCCACCCGTTTGTCCGGTCAACGATGCCCGCGAGGGTGTACATCACCGTATCAAGATCAGGGCAAATCTTGAGTCCGTAATGCCAAAAATCATCCCCCGTGTTGACGATCACGGTCAAGCGCTCTGGCGGGAGAATTTGAGCAAGCCCGTGCGCGAGCTTTGCGCCCCCCACGCCGCCCACCAATGCAACGATGTTCTCTAGCGCCATAACACGCACTCCTCCAGCGGAATCCGTGTACTTACGCGTGATTCTGCAGGGTAGCCGAGCGCGATCAAGGCTTGTGGCTGCCAGTCGTCGGGCAGTTCGAGCGCGACGCGTACAACTTCCGGTGAAAAGAGCGGTGCACACATCCAACACGCCCCAAGCCCGACTTCATGCGCGGCAAGGAGCAGATTTTGCCCCGCCATCGCTGCGCTTTGTACCGCCATCAGATATTCGTTTTGCGCACGCCGTGAATCAGGATACCCGTCCATGTCCGCCATTGTGAAACACAACACGATGGCGACCGGCGCACCTGTGATGCGCGCATACGAGCGCGCGGTGTCCGCCGCAATCTTATCTTCCGGCACGCCATCCCCTTCGAGATCACGGCGGAGTTTTGCGCCCATTGCCCGTGCAAGCACTTCTTTGCGCTCCGCCTCCATAATGACGGCAAAACGCCAAGGTTGGCGGTTGTGCGCGGACGGCGACCAAATCGCCGCTTCTAGGATGGTCGTAATCAGCTCAGGCGGAACAGGCTGATCGGTATAGCGTCGAATCGAACGGCGCTCGAAAAAGGCAGGCGACAGCTTGCCGAATGCATTCTGCACCGGAAAAATCCTCTCCTGTGTTATGGGTTATTGACCCCATCAGGTAGTCTCGCGCTCCGCTACATGTGCGGAGATAGGAAGGGGGTGACGCAAGGTAGTGAATCAACGCTTATTTTCGATACAAATCCATCTCTGGCGGACGGTTCATCTCAGCCGCCTTGCCGTTGATCGGCGGGTATGACAGCCCGCGCACATGCACGACGGGCAGCCCTTCCGCACCTTCCCCGGTCAGCAGCGCCGCCGCCGATGCCACCATATCGGCATATCCGGTGATGCTGATCTTTAGGACACGTCCAAACATGTCCGTCGTTCCGCGAAGATCGAGAAGGGCAGGCATCCCCGCAACACCAATCGCCGTGCCGACGTTGCCTACACGGAACGGTCGCCCATGTGAATCGCTGATGACAATCCCAACCGAAGCGCCCGTTTCGCGCTGGATTGTCTCATGCAGGCGGGCAGCACTGGCATCAGGATCAACGGGCAGCAGCAGTACGGATTCATCCGTGCCGTCAACATTCGATTGATCGATCCCGGCATTTGCGCTGACAAAGCCGAGACGATGCCGCACCACCAACACATTCGGCGCGGCGCGGCTGACTTCGACGCTTTCGCGCAAGACCAACTCGACAACGCGCGGGTCTTTCCCTGTAATCGCGGCAAGTTCCAATGCGCGCTCAGCGGGCGTTACCGTCGATAAATCAACGTGCCGTCCTTCAGCTTTTGAGACAATTTTCGAGGTGACTACCAAGGCGTCACCCGATTCGAACGTCAACCCAGCATGACGCGCTCCCACCAAGATAAACGCCGCCAGATCATCCCCCGCCTTAACCTTTGGAATGCCGGGGATGGCGGTCAAGTGGAGCGATGGTGCGTCGTTCACGACTCTAAACCTGTGATGCGAATACCCAGTCCCTTCTTACCGTACTTCTTGTTCATGTACAGCAGCACAGGGGTGAGCGCTTCGGCGGCAACCGCATTTGCCAATGGTCCCGCGTCAAATCCGCGCATTCCGGCGGCTTCCACCAGCTTGATCACTTCTTCTTTTGCAGAGACATCATCGCCAGTCACCAGCACATCGCACTGCACTTCAATTTGAGCATCGCTCATTTTCTCGGAACTGACATTTTGGAAAGCGGAGACAACGCGCGCACTATCACCCAACAACGCTTGCGCCTCCAGCGCTGCTGCTTTGCTTTCGGGGATATGCACGGTGCGAACCTGCGGTGGTTGAAGCGGTACAGTCACATCAATAACGATTTTTCCGGTCAGATGTTCGCGCACACTAACCAGTGTATCGTGATGCGCCTGATACGGGACGCTCACGACGACGAGGTTTGCCTGCTGTGCCGCAGCAAGGTTGTCCATCCCCGTCAAGTATTCGCCGCCTAACTGCGCGTTGAGTTCAGCGGCGCGTGCTTCCGCTTTTGACGCATCGCGTGATCCAATGATGACGCGGTAGCCGTGTAATGCCCAACGCATCGCTAGACCACTGCCTTCTTTACCTGTCCCGCCGAGTACGGCGATGGTGACAAGCGTACGTTCGTTATCGACCATAAGGTTAACCCTGCTGAGTTGATGTCCGGTTTGTGAAATTTCTATTCAAGTGTAGCATAATCCACACGTTCTTCACGATATGGATCGATCCTTACTCAGCCGCAGCATATTTTGTGTAACGTTCCCATACACCCGGCGCGAGTTCCAACGCCGCCGCCGCGACTTCGCTTTCGTCCAATGTTAGAAGCTGGCGATCACGCATCAACACCTGACCCGCCGCCATTGTCATTGTCACCATTGAGGATTCAAATCCGAAAATGATGTGCCAAGGAAGATTACCCGGCGTTAACGGTGTGAACGGGTGATAATCGACGAAGATCAGGTCAGCAGGTGCGCCGTTAAGGATCATCCCAAACGGGAGTTCATCAAAGAACATTGATGTGAGGTAATTGTTGTTCCCATGCGCCACCGCTTCGATCATTGCCCCATTCCCCCGTCGCGGGTCACGGTGCGATGTTTTGTGCAAGAAGTAAGTTGCCTTCCATTCTTCCCACATGGCATTACTAAAGCCATCATTACCCAAGCACAAGAATGTATCTTCCTGCATCATGCGATCAAAGCGCATCGCGCCGACGG
>JAPKMU010000346.1 GCA_026645745.1 Anaerolineae bacterium
TTCCTTCAGCCTATCGTATTTAATCGGCGCATCGATGGTGTAACGCGGGTGACGAAGTTCAGCCGCGAAACCGGACAAACATGGACGCTGCCGATCCTGATGAATCCATCCCCGGAAGCAGTGGCACGTCAGCAAATTGGCTGGCACATGGTTGATCCGAACACCGCCGAAGCCTCCGACGAATAACGGTGCATGTCGATGACTTTCTCGCTCGACGACCTTGCTTTTCTCACGTCGGCGCGTGGGAAAGCACTCCTCAAAACCCTACGCGGGGAAGATCTGCGCGATTCTGCCCTGCTCGGCGTAATCACCCTGCTGCGTAAGACATACACAGGCGACGAAGCCCGCGCCGCCGTTGAATTGGCGCGTCTGCGCCGTGATGCGGTCGAAAAGTTCGGCACGGACGCCGCCGTGATGTACTTCACCCGTGAAGCGCTTGAACAAGCCAGTGATCCGCTGATCCGGCGCTATCGTGGGCACGGCGCGGTTACGTCGGAAGTGGTCGATGTCGGGTGTAGTATCGGATCGGATTCGCTGGCGTTTGCCAGCGGTGGAAAATATGTCACGGGGATTGATCGTGATCCGGTGCGGATCGAAATGGCGCGCTTGAATGCAGCCGCATTAGGAATCAATCAAGCGAAGTTCATGGTCGCGGACGCACTCGACTATACACCGCCCGAAAACAGCGTCGTTTTCTTCGACCCCGGCAGGCGTGACGCACAAGGCAACCGGATCGCCAATGTGGAGCGCTACCAGCCGCCGCTTTCGATCATCCGACGGTGGAAGATCAAAGATGGGCGTGTGATGGTCAAGTTGTCGCCGGGAGTGGAGATCGATGAATTGGCGGCGTACCCCGGAACCCTTCAGTTCATCTCGGTTGGGGGTGATCTGAAAGAGGCACTCTTGCATCATGATCCCAATGCGCACAAACTCAATCTCGCTGCCACGTTGATCACCCCAACCGAAACCCTGTACTGGGATGCTGTCCCCAGTTATGATGACCGCCGGGCGCTCTCCAAGCCGCGCCAATGGTTGATCGAGCCTGATCCAGCGCTGCTGCGCGCCGTGAAGGTCGAAAGCGCCGCCGCGCAGTGGAAGGCATACCAGTTGGATACCACAATCGCATATTTGACCGCTGAACGCGCGCCGAATACCCCTTGGGCGCGGTCATGGCGCATCCGGGATTGGATGCCGTTCAACGTGAAGCGGCTGCGCGCCTATTTGCGCGATCACAATGTCGGCGCGGTCACGGTGAAGAAGCGGGGGAGCGCCGTCACCCCAGAAACGCTGATTCCTCAGTTAAAACTCAGTGGCGATGAATCGCGTGTGATTGTTCTCACACGCTGTCAAGGCGATCCGATTGCCATTGTGTGCGAAGATTATCAACCACAGCAACAACTTGTCTCAAGGAAGGACTAACCCAGATGCTGCCCGTTTTCAAAAATGAGCCGCTCACCGACTTCTCGAAACCCGCAGAACAAGCCGCGTTCAGCGCCGCACTGGAGCGTGTCAAATCACGCTTGGGGGCAAACCACCCGCTCGTAATCAACGGGCGTGAGATTTACCGCGAAACCACGTCTGCGACGATCAACCCGTCACGCCCGCAGGAAGTCCTCGGCACGTTCTCGAAAGGGACGGTAGACGACGCGAATTATGCGGTCGAATCTGCTTACGAGGCGTTCAAATCATGGCAGCACACCCCGGCGGACGAACGCGCCCGCTATTTGCTCAAAGCCGCCGCTGAGATGCGCCGCCGCAAACACGAATTCAGCGCGATTATGGTGCTGGAAGTCGGCAAGAGCTGGGTCGAAGCGGACGCGGATACCGCCGAAGCGATTGACTTCCTCGACTATTATGCGCGTCAGGCGATGCGCCTTGCCGATCAAAGCCACCTGCTGACGATGTACGCGCCGGAGCAGCTTCAACTGGTGAATATTCCGCTCGGCGTTGGGGCGGTGATCGCGCCTTGGAACTTCCCATTAGCGATTCCCACAGGCATGATGAGCGCCGCGCTTGTTTCCGGGAATGCGGTCGTATTCAAGCCCGCTGAACTCAGCCCGCTGGTGGCGTGGGAGATGTGCCAGTTGTTCTGGCGGCAGGGCATCCCGGACGGCGTGCTGAATTTCCTGTCCGGTTCGGGTTCTGTTGTCGGGGCGCGCATTGTGGATCACCCACTCACGCGCTTCATTTCGTTCACGGGATCAAAAGAAGTCGGGATCAATATTCACGAGAGCGCCGCAAAAGTCCATCCGGGTCAGAAGTGGCTGAAGCGAACGATCCTCGAAATGGGCGGCAAAGATGCCGTGCTGGTCGATGAAACGGCAGACCTCGAAGCGGCGGCGGTCGGGATCGTGCAGAGCGCTTTCGGCTTTCAGGGTCAAAAATGCTCGGCGGGTTCGCGCGCGATCATCGTCCGCGAAGTGTATGATCAGGTGGTCAGCCGCGCCGTTGAGATCGCCAGTAAGCTGCAAGTCGGCGCTCCCGATGCCGGACTGCATATCGACATGGGTCCCGTCGTCGATCAAAAGTCGATGGGCAAGATCATGAACTATATCGAAGTTGGCACGCAAGAGGGTCAGCTTTTGTTCGGCGGTTCGCCAGTTGTCACGCCGGAGGGCGGATACTTCTTGCAGCCAACGATTTTTGGCGGAGTTGATGGGCGGGCGCGCATCGCACAAGAAGAAATCTTTGGTCCCGTGCTGGCGATCATGCCCGCCGACAATTTTGAACACGCGCTGTTCCTCGCCAACGATACCGAGTTTGGCTTAACGGGGGCGCTGTATTCGATGCGCCGTGATCGGCTCGAAGTCGCACGCCGTGAGTATCACGTCGGCAACCTGTACTTCAACCGGAAATGCACAGGCGCGCTGGTCGGTGTGCATCCGTTTGGCGGGTTCAATATGAGCGGGACGGACAGCAAAGCGGGCAGCCCGGATTATCTGATGCTGTTCATGCAAGCGAAATCGATCGCGGAGCGGTTGTAAGTCACTCGAAGATCGAAATGGTGTGCTGTCCTCTTCTAAGCGCTTGTAAGGGGACAGCGACACTTCGGGGGTTTGTTTCCGAAAACCTAATATTGAATATTTGTTTTAATACAATGATGAAACGCATCAAGAAGTTACTCATGACCGTCTTTCAAATTGTCTCAATTATTCTTGTAAGTTTCGTGACAACTTGTAGAATATCGGCGCAGACATTGAGAATCGTATTCATACGCCGAGGCACACTTCATGTCACATTACGCACTTTTTCACCCGGACACCGAGCTTTTGGGCGGTCTTGTACTCTCCTATATCCAGTCCATCAATGTGGAAAACTACCGAGACCTTTACGCAGACTTCGGACTCGACGCACTCGAACCTGACAAATGGTATCCTGCCCAACCCATGATCGATATTTTCAACAGGCTGGTTGAACGGGGTGGTGAGATGTTCGATTTCGTGAGTATTGGCATGGCTGTAGCGAAGACTATCCCTTTGCCGCCCACATTAACGATTTCGGACCTACTGATGCAGTCGCATCAACTCTATTTGAGCGGCATCCGGGGCACTGACCCCGGTTGGTATCGTACGAGTTTGGTGTCATCGCATCATGTTCAACTTGATTACCGCGTGCCTTTCCCGGACGATTTTCAATACGGTATCATCTTTGGCTTGGCACAAAAGACTAAACCGGCAGGCTCATCCTTCCTTGTTCAATATGATGATACCCAACCCCGACGCGAACAGGGCGGCGAGTTCACACGTATACATGTGACGTGGACGGAAGTCTAGTCACTGGAATAACAAAGCCTCACGGTTTCACATTTTGCACTATGACACGGTTCATGCAAGCAAAATCAATTGCAGAACGGCTGTAAGACCTCTCTTAACTCCCCCTGCCCCCTCCACTTCGTAGAGGGGGACGACACTTTTTTCCTAACACCCCAACCTCCTCTCCATCGCAAGCGATAGAAAGGGGGAGCAGATTGCCTGTTTTTTCCCTTCTCAACCCTACGATTGGGGGTGAGGAGCAGTACGTCAAGCTAAAACTGTTTTCCCGTGAAGAATTCGGGGGAGGGCGGCGGACAGACCTTCCGGGGAATGAAGACTTTTTACAACCGAAAAACGGTCATTCCTTTGTACTGGTTTTTCTGTTCAGTATCAGCAAAACCCGCACCCTGTGTTATGATAGAATGATCATTCTTCACCTTTACTGGAATCGGCAGCGCGCAAGGAAATACGCGGATGATGGAATCATCGGGCAGCCCATCACGACACCTTGTTCTTACATGGTCGGATGTGGATAAGCTGATTGATATTTTAATCCCCCAACTGCGAGCAATCGGTCCTTTTAGCGGAATCATCATGATCACGCGGGGGGGAGTGATTCCCGGTGGGATGTTGGCGGAAGCGCTGAATATCCCGCATCTGCTCACGGCGGCGGTGGACTTCCCGGCTAAAGCGGCAGCCGGACTGATGGCATGGCCCACCTTTTTGCAGTTCCCAGACCCGTCATTGGTGATTAACCGCCGGACTCTGGTGATTGATGATGTGTGGGGGAGCGGGCGCACCAGCATTGCGGTGCGTGAGCGGTTGGTCGCGATTGGTGCGACACCGTTCACCTGTGTGCTGCACTATAACCCCTATCGATCCCTTTTTAAGAACGAGAAGCCAGATTTTTATGGCGCGACGACGGATGCCTATGTGATCTATCCTTGGGAGATTGATCGCGGCATGCGCGATATTGGGCTGGCGATGCCCGACATGAATTAGAGTGTGGATAATGTTTACAAATTTCTATCACATCCGCATTATAATGAGTGCATGTGCATCGTAATGTTATTACCTCATCGCGCTGTATCGTCGCCATTTCTCGTGTGTAATTGCAGTTTTCGCTACCGTTGATCGGCAGGACGGTCATCGGCATGTGGTGTTGGTGATACACAAACTTCGTAAGGGTGGTCAGTTCACAATGGATATAGATAAGCAGGAAGTTGAGGATTACGGGGCAGAGTTTCGTGAACTTTTGGAGTCGACGTTCACGTACAAACCCCCAATGCGAGGCGAAATCCGTAACGCGATTATCCTGCAAATTGACGATCGTGAAGTCATCGTCGATATGGGGGCAAAGCGGGATGGTATCGTGCCGGTGGAGGACTTGCAGCGTCTTGATCCGAAATTCCGCGCATCACTGGCGGTGGGTGCAGAAGTTCCCGTTTATGTGATGAACCCGCGTGATCAGGATGAAAACCTGATCGTCTCGATCAACATGGGGCTTCAGCAGTACGACTGGGAAAAAGCGCGTAAACTGCTGGAAACCGAAGATGTTGTTGAAGTTTCGGTCAAGGACAGCAACAAGGGCGGCATCCTCGTCCAATGGAATCGTCTGGAAGGCTTCATTCCTAGTTCGCACCTCGTCTCGATGGGATCGAGCGGTGGGCGCGATAGCTGGAGCGAGTTAATGGGCAAGACGCTGGCGGTCAAGGTGATTGAGGTCGATCAAACCCGCCGCCGTTTGATCTTCAGCGAACGCGAAGCCCAGCGTGAATGGCGCGCTCAGCAAAAAGCGCGCTTGCTTGCGGAATTGAAGGAAGGCGACCGCGTGAAGGGCACGGTGACGGGTTTGCGCGACTTCGGCGCATTCGTCAACCTCGGCGGCGCGGACGGCTTGATCCATGTCAGCGAACTGGCATGGCATCGCGTGGATCACCCGCGTGATGTGCTGCGCGTCGGTGAAGTGATTGAGGTCTATGTCCTCAGCCTTGACCGCGATAACAATCGTATCGCCCTCAGCCGCAAGCGTTTGCTCAATGATCCTTGGGAAACCGCTGCCGAAAAGTATCACGAAGGGCAGTTGGTTGATGGCACGGTCACGAATGTGGTGGATTTCGGCGCGTTCGTCGCGCTGGATGATGGACTTGAAGGCTTGCTGCACCTGAGCGAAATGGGTGACGGCACGCTTAAAGAGCCGCACAGCTACGTCAAGAAGGGCGATCGCTTGAGCTTGCGCATCAGCCACCTTGAGCCAGAAAAACGGCGCGTAGGTTTCACGCAGCGTTGGGGTACGGATGCCG
>JAPKMU010000347.1 GCA_026645745.1 Anaerolineae bacterium
TATCGCGCGCGATACAATCTGACAAGGAAAAGCGCCTCTCCCCTCATGTAACTTTTAGGAGAAGCGCTTTTAGGTTATACCATCACCGCTTGCGCCGCTTCGACTCCTTGCGCGATGGCTTGTAAGTTCATTGGGATCAAGTTACGGCGGTTCTTCGGGATGTGCTGCTCCAGCGCTTTTTGGAGCGCCGCAACAGGCATGATCGGGCGCGCGGTGAGCATCGCGCCGAGAAGCACCAGATTCGTCACGCGCGCGTCGCCTAACTTGCTGGCGATCTCCGTTGCGGGGACGTTTAACACGGTGATGTCTTCGCGGGTGCTTGTGCGTGCGATCAGCGAGGTGTTGACGACGAGCAAACCACCGACCGCGACTTCGCGCTCATATTTATCAAACGACGGGTTATTAAACACGATGGCGACGGTCGAACGATTCATCAAGGGCGATGCAATCGGGCGGTCGCTGACCATCGTCAGACAGTGCGCCGTGCCGCCGCGCATCTCCGGTCCATACGATGGAATCCATGTGACTTCTAAGCCTTCATCCATCGCGGTGTAAGCGAGTAACTGTCCGGCAAACATCACGCCTTGCCCGCCGAATCCGGCGAGGATAATTCCTTCCAGCATGATCGTTACCCCTGCTTTCTTTCCAGTGCCAGCGCCCGCACCTCATCGATCATCTTGTAATCACCAAGCGGGTACTGCGGAATCATATTCGTTTCCACCCACTTGAGCGCATCTTTCGGCGTCATGCCCCAGTTCGTCGGACAGCTTGAGAGCATTTCAACCATGCTGAAGCCTAAGCCTTGCATCTGCGCCTTCAGCGCGGTGATGACGGCTTTCTTTGCCTGCCGGATATGCTTCACGTCATGCAGCGAAACGCGCGCGATGTACGCCGTCGCATCCAACTGGGAAAGCAGTTCACTCATGCGCAGCGGAAAACCTGTCATATTCGCATCACGTCCGGTCGGTGACGAGGTGGTACGCTGACCTAACAGCGTGGTCGGAGCCATCTGTCCGCCGGTCATCCCGTACACCGCGTTGTTGATGAAAATGCTGGTGATGTGTTCACCGCGTGCCGCAGCGTGCAGAATTTCCGCCGCGCCAATCGACGCGAGATCGCCGTCGCCTTGATACGAGACGACGATATTATCCGGGCGCGTCCGCTTGATTCCGGTCGCCATCGCCGGGGCGCGACCATGCGCCGCTTCGCACCCGTCCGCTTCAAAATAATCATAAGCAAACACGGAACATCCGACGGGCGCGACCAGAATCACCCGCTCACGGATGCCGAGTTCGTCAAAGGCTTCGGCAAGAATACGGTGCGCGATCCCGTGTGTGCAGCCGGGGCAGTAATGCGTCGGGCGGCTGCTCAGGGATTCGGGACGGCTGTAAACAGTTTCCATCTCAAGATGGGGAATATCTTCCATTGAAAGGGTCATCATAACGGATTCTCCTGAACTAGCTCCGCACCGCGAGCGCATCAATTTCTGTGGTGATCACGTTGAGAATTTCTTCCGGCATCGGGATCACGCCGCCGATCCGCCCGTAAAACTTGACCGGAACGCGCCCGTTCACGGCAAGCCGCACATCGTCCAGCATTTGACCCGCGTTCATCTCGACGACGAGACACGCCTGCACGCGCTCGGCAAGTTCTGCGATCCGATCATCGGGGAAGGGATAGAGTGTTTGTGGACGCAGCAGACCGACTTTTAAGCCCTGCTCGCGCGCCGTTTGCACCGCGCTCAAAGCGATGCGCCCTGCCGTCCCGAAGCCCAACACCAGCAGATCGGCGTCGTCGGTCGCGTATTCATACCAGCGCTGCTCCGTGCGTTTGATTTCTTGCAGCCGCGCCTGAATTTTGAGGTTAAAGGCTTCTTCGGCTTCGGCTTTCAAATAGATCGATGTGACGATATTTTTCGCGCGCCCTTGAGCACCCGTCAGCGCCCACGCGGGACGCTCGGTGCGTGCGGGACGCATCGGCGGGAGTTCCGCCGGTTCCATCATTTGACCGATCTGCCCGTCAGCGGCGATGATCACCATATGACGATATTTCTCGGTCAGATCAAATGCGAGAACGGTGAAGTCAATCGCTTCTTGCACCGAGGCTGGCGCAAGTACGATTGGATGAAAATCGCCATGACCCGCCGAGCGTGTCACCTGAAAATAATCACCCTGCGCGGGGAGGATATTCCCCAAGCCGGGACCGCCGCGCATCATGTTGACGATCACGCATGGAAGCTCAGACCCGGCGATGTACGATAAACCTTCTTGCATCAAGCTGAAACCGGGGCTGGAGGTCGAAGTCATCGTCAGCGTGCCGGTGCTCGCCGCGCCGTAGACCATGTTGATCGCTGCGACTTCGCTTTCTGCTTGCAAAAATACGCGACCGAGTTCCGGCATGCGTGCGGAGAGATGTTCGAGGAGTTCTGTTTGTGGGGTGATCGGGTAGCCGAAGTACGCTTCTAGTCCGGCACGGAGCGCCGCTTCGGCAATGGCGACATTGCCTTTTAAGAGTTCTCTTGCCATCGCCCTACCTCCGTTCCAAGTGGACTGCCGCTTCTCGATAAACGGTGATGCAGGTATCCGGGCAGATGACCGCGCAGATCGCGCAGCCCGTACAATGATCGTCGGGGTCAAACAAATTGGCAGGGTGATAGCCCTTGGCGTTCAAGGTGGTGGTATCCATCACGATGATCTGTTTGGGGCAGACCGTCGTACAGAGTTCACATCCTTTACACCGGGCATGATCAATTTCAATCGTTCCGTGTGCCATTGTGTCACTCTCAATATTTTTCCCAACAGCTTTTGCTTCAACGTTAAGCCTGTTCTTAAGCCGCGTACAGTTGAGAAGGTCACAAAGTGGGGTGATAAGCGTCACCAAAACGGCGAAATTGGCGAATTTTGTGCAAACTGCCAAAACGAAATGCTTTTGGTTGTGTGCAGTTTGATCACAGGGGCTTTCGATTCTTCGGAAACAGAAGCGCGTAAAAAGGGGGTTGCCCGCCGCTGGCGCATTTCACGGGACGCCACT
Organism: Anaerolineae bacterium; assembly: GCA_026645745.1. GTDB lineage: Bacteria > Chloroflexota > Anaerolineae > Aggregatilineales > Phototrophicaceae > Flexifilum. The sequence continues at coordinate 3,031 of JAPKMU010000347.1, forward strand.
TCTCGCTTGCTGTACTGCTCCTCCTCTCTATCGCGTGCGATGGAGAGGGGGTCGGGGGGTGAGGACAAAATAGCGTGTAATGAATATCGAACATGCCTTCGGCGGGTGAAGAAAAACGTCCTTCGTTACGGAATAATCCGCATGTTGGCGAACTCCGCCATTAGTCGTTTGAGTCCAAACTGCTTATCCTCAAATCGCACGCTGACTTCTTCATCACTGCCGGATCGTCGGCTGTCCACCACGATCCCTGTGCCGAACTTGGGATGATAGACATGCATCCCCGGCTTGTATTTGAGTCCCGGCGTGGGAGTGGGCAGCGAAGCGGCACGGTCTTTCGACGCAGCAGCGCGCGAATCAAACTCGAAGATTTTTGCGCGCCCCGTTTGCGCCGGTCGTGACGGCGTGTCGCTGTCCCAACGAGTTGCTTCTTTGTACGCCTCGCGTTCGGTCATGTGCCGCACCTTGAGCGATGCGCCTTCGGTGAGGTGCGCGGGAATATCCGCCAAGAACCGTGACGGGATGCTTGGGATACTTTCGCCGTATAAGGAACGCCGGAACGCATACGACAAAAACAGGTGATCGCGTGCGCGGGTAAGTCCGACGTACATCAGGCGGCGTTCTTCCGCCATTTCGTCCGCATCGGCAAAACTGCGCGAATGCGGCAGCAGTCCGTCTTCCACCCCCGCGATGAATACGACCGGATATTCCAGCCCTTTCGCCGCGTGCAGCGTGAGCAGCGTCACGCTGTTGGCGATCTGTTCACCGGATTCTTCGACAGGTTCAGCCTCGGTATTGAGCGATACATCCGCAAGGAAATCATCGAGTCGCAAGTCTTTCTTGCTGCTCACCAGACCGCGCAGCGCTTGAATATTCTCTAAGCGCTCCTGCACCTGCTCCGGCGTCGTGCTGATCTCCGGTAGATACGCCACGTAACGAATGCGCGCCGTCAATTCGTCAAACAGCACGGTCAGATCAGTCGGCGTGTCGTCGCCGGGAAAGGCGATTTTGCGCAAGTCGATGATCAAACTGGCGAACTCTGCCAGCGCTTTTCCGCTGCGCCCAGTCACGGGGATCAGCGTGCCGTTGGCAATCGCTTCGAGCGCCTCTAAATAACCTCTGCCCCGCGCTGCAACCCAATCGTGGAACGTGGTGACGGTTTTATCGCCAATCCCGCGCGTCGGCGTGTTGATGATGCGGTTCAAGCTGATCGTATCAATCGGGTTGTTGATCACGCGCAGATACGCGACCAAATCGCGGATTTCGCGCCGCTGGTAGAAGCTCACACCGCCGACGATGCGATACGGAACGCCCGTCGCTTTGAACGCATCTTCCAGCGTCCGCGAGAGTGCATTGATCCGGTACATCACGGCGATATCGCGGTAGCTGTACCCCTGCCTGCGCATCAAGGCGCGGACGCGTTCGACCACCCATTCGCCTTCTTCGCCTTCGCTGTACGCCTCGTGTACGGTGACGAGCGATCCACCTTCTTTGTCGGTAAAAAGCTGTTTCGGCGTGCGATTCTTGTTCTTGTCGATAATGCTCCGCGCCGCGTCGAGGACGATCTGTGTTGAGCGGTAGTTTTGCTCCAACAGGATCACGCGCGCTTCGGGGTAATCTTTGCGGAACTGCTGCACGTTGCGGTAGTCCGCGCCGCGAAACGCATAAATACTCTGGTCTTCGTCACCGACGGCGAACAAGTTGCCGTGATACCCGCCCAACAGCCGGATCAGCTTGTACTGCGCCGTGTTCGTATCTTGAAATTCATCGATCAGCACATGTTCGGAGCGGCGCTGATACTTTTGGCGCACGATTTCGTCATCGCGCAGCATCGTGACCGTCATCATGAGCAAATCGTCAAAATCCAGCGCGTTGTTATTCCGCAGCCGCTCTTGATAGATCGGGTATGCCCGTTTAACAATCTCGGTGAAATAATCGCTGCTGGCGTATTCCGCCGGCGTGATCAATTCGTTTTTCGCGCCGCTGATCCCGTTTAAGATGCGCCCCGGCGAGAATTTCTTCGGGTCAATGCGCATTTCAGCGACGACGGTTTTCATCAGCGCGGTTTGATCATCGCTGTCGTAAATGACGTAATCGCGCCCATAACCGCTCGGCAGGTGATCGGCTTCGATGCGGAGTATCCGCGCGCAAATTGAATGGAACGTACCGATCTGTAATCCGTCGATGTGCCCATCCAGCAGCGACTCAGCGCGGGATCGCATCTCGGCGGCGGCTTTGTTCGTGAACGTCACCGCCATGATCCCGCGCGGCGGAATCCCCATCTCACCGATCAAGTAAGCGATTCGGTGCGTCAGCACACGGGTTTTACCGCTGCCGGGTCCCGCAAGGACGAGCACCGCGCCCGTCCCCGCGCTTACGGCGTCACGCTGCGCCGGGTTTAAGCCGCTCAATAAATCTGCTGCCATCGTGATGCCTCGGATCATACATCTCATGAATAGCACAATTGTAGCAAACGAACGGTCAGGCGCGCGACGGTGTGTGCTATGATTACGACAAGTCAGAGATGAGGAATCCTCCATGCGCGCGTACCAGCTTGAGGCACTGCTCTATCGTCCTGCGGGTGAAATCATCGCAGAAAACGTGTCCGAAGCCGACTACCTGAGCCAGTACATGGATCATTTCGCGGAATGGGTTCGAGGATACGTGATCAAGACGAGTCCGATCCAGCGGTATCACGACAAGCTCACCGGGTATCTGTATGTCTTGCTGCAAACGTACCTCGCGTACCGCCCAATCGGAGAAGTCCTCAAAGAACCGTTTGTCGTGCGCCTCAGCCCCGACGTCATCCGCGAACCGGATGTGATGCTGATACTCAACGAACACAAAGCGAGAATACTCCCGACGATGGTCAAAGGTGCGGCGGATTTGTGTATCGAAGTCGTATCGCCTGAAAGCGTCGAGCGTGACCGAGTCGAAAAGTTGTACGAATATCAAAATGGCGGCGTCACTGAATACTGGGTCATC
>JAPKMU010000348.1 GCA_026645745.1 Anaerolineae bacterium
TCCCGCGCCGGGCGGGCTGGATGTGCCGGATCTATTCAAGCATGACGACCTTTCTGAAGACATGCTTGACCCTGATGTGCGCGCCGCTCTGTACGGGGGCACGCCGTCTGACGATTCAACGCCGGATGATGATTTCTTTTCGCTCATCACACAAGACCCGGACTCGAACCTGCTCGACGAGGATCAAGCCTTTGCGTTTGAGTCGGATCAACCGGATGTGTTCGCCGCTGTTGGCGCGCCCCCGGAAGATGACTTCGACCTCAACGATCTCTATATCACAGATGATCCGACGCCCCGCGACGCAGACACGATCTTGTCTGGCTTTGCGCGTGACGATGCCGAAATCGCGGACGATACCCTCCGCGATCTGTTCGATGTCGAAGCGCTCAGTCAAAGCGACTCTGCGCCGCCCCAGCCCGCCGATCTTGAACCCGGTGATGAATTTGCGTCGATGCTGGCGGGTTTATCCGCTGAATCAGAGCCTTCTTTCGAGTGGGAAAATCTCCCCAATGAGGACGATGATCGCCCGACAGTGGACGATCTACCGCGCCAGCAGCCAGATGTGTCCCACTTCATCACCAGCACCAGCGAAGATGTCAATATTCGCCGCACAGATGAAGCCGAGCCGATGTTTGGCAGCGCTGAGGAAGATAATCTGTTCAGCGGGCTGACCTTTACCGACTCATCCGAAGTCAGCATCACGCCGGGGCAGACGCTCGACCCGGCGGACACGCTCGACATCGGCGCTGAACTTGAACTCGCGGACGAACCGCCCGCGCCCGTTCCCGCTGATGACGGTGACTTCTTCGGCTCATTGGCGCTTGATGAAGAACCTCCCACTGCCGAAGAAGGGGATTTCTTCGGGACGTTTGAAATCGATGAAACGCCTGAACCCGAAGCTGTTCCCGCTGAATCCGATTTCTTCAACTCGTTGAGTTTTCAAGGTGAAAGCGAGCAGCCGTCAGTCGCCGCTCCTGACGCGTCCCCGTCCGACTCTGATTTCTTCTCAGCGCTTCAGTTTGGCGGAAATCTACCCGACGAAGCATTCGCGCAAGCGGAAGAACTGCCGGAGTTTGATCCTGTTCCAGCGCAGCCGCCTTCGGCAAAGCCCGCACAAGAACTGCCCGATTGGATGCGCGACGAACCCGCACAGGAATTCAGCGGAAATGCCGAGTTCGAGCCGCCGCCTGAAGACGAGTTCTTCAGCGGCATCGAAGAAGTGCGCAAAACGGAAGAAGCCGCCGCCCCGGTTTTCAGCAGCTTAGAAGAGTATCTCGCGTCGTTGAATCCCGACGAATCACCGGAACTGACGCCGGAAACGGAAGCGCTTCTCCGCGAATCCAATGTTGATCTGGATCGCCTCTTTACCGAAGGGCTGCCCACCAAAACCGAATCCCTGCCGCAGTCTGGCGATCTTCATCCGGGAATGGGCGCGGATTGGCTCGACGATGTGCAAAAGCAAACGCGCGATGTCAGCCCATCGGCGATTGTCCGCCAATTAAAGGATAAGCCGGAGACAGAACTCCCCGACCGCCTGAAGAAACTGCGCCAGCGCGAAAAAGAAGTCGCGGACAAGTCCGACACAAGCGAATTCCCGAAGCGCGGACGCCGCCGCCGTGCCGAACAACCGTCACCGGAAGAATCGAGTGTTCCCGGCGCACTCACCGACGTACCGATCATCGCGCCGGGGGCGGCGACATTCGCGCAAACGGTCACAGTCAAGCCGGAGCAGCAGGCAAAAGTCGATCTTCTGCGCGCGATTGCGCCGATGACTGCCCGCACGGTTAAGCCCGGTGAAGCCCGCCTGAGCGCGATTGACCTCACCTACGATACGCCGTTCTTGCGCGATTTAGAGGACAACGAGAACGCGCTCGTTCGGCAGACACGCACCGATGATCTGCCTAAGATCAGCGAATCCGCTGCCGTACCTGTCAAAACGCGGGCGAAGCGCCGCCGAACGCCGCGCCGCTATGACCGCTTGTTCGTCAGCGTGTTAATCCTGCTGGCGATGCTCGCGCCGATCTTCATTGTTGAATTGAATTTCGCCTCGCCGCCCAGCAGTCTCGGTGATGCGGCGGGCGCTGCATATCGTTATGTTGACTCGATTGCGCCGGGAGATTATGTCCTGATCGCCGTCGAGTACGGTCCGGCTTCGGCGGGTGAACTCGACCGCATGACCGACGCTGTGCTGCGTCATGTGCTGCTGCGCGGCGGTCGCCCGGTGATCATCAGCGCGAATCCATTCGGCAGCGTGCGCACGAACAACTTAATCGCGGCGATCAACGACGACGCGGCATTTTTGAGCCGGATCAATGCGCCGGATGGCGTGCTGCTTCCCAACCTCGATTATTACGTGATCCGCTATTTGGCGGGCGGCGCGATTGGCGTGCGCAGCTTTGGCGAAGACCCGTCCGCCGTGCTGGCGACGAACATCAATGGCGGCGCGACTGGCTTACAAGCGCGGGCGCTGAATGACTTCGCCCTGATCATGGTGATCGCGGACAGCCCGGACGATCTGCGAATGTATGCCGAGCAGATCGCGCCGCTGACAAGCGCTCCATTTACGGCGGCGGTAGGCTATGCTGCTGCTCCGGTGGCAGAGACGTATACGGGGTCTGCCTCCGTGTTTGATGGCTTATTGATCGGCGGGATCGACGCGGCAGCGTATCAAGCGGCGCTGGCAGATTTGGGCGCAGTCGAACGCGGCGAACGACTGCCCACACCGACGCCCACGACCGCAGCCCCGGCTGGTGCGGAAAGCGTCCCACCCGCCGAAGGCGCAGCGCCGGTCACCGGGCAAACCGCTCTCGTACTCGGCAGCCGCACGGTGAACGTGCGCGCGGGCGCTGGAACGGAATTCTCGGTCGTGACGACGGTCGCCCCCGGTGCGGTGATGCAAGTGATCGGCTTCAATGCTGATCAAACATGGGTGAATGTTCGCGTCGATGATGGGCGCGAAGGTTGGGTAAGTGCGCTCTTGGTCGAACTCAGCGAGACGGGCAGCATGTCGCCCATGTCGAAAGCAGCGGCGCGTCAAGAACCGGGCGCAGTGCCAACGCGCACGCCGCGCCCGACGCTCGACTCCGCTGTGACCGCAGAAGCAAGCGCAGAAGCGACCAGCGAAGCAACAGAAGAGCGCGTAGTTATTCAGCCGACCTCTGAACCGTTCGTGATGCCGTCGCTCACATTTGATACGGAGGTCACGCCGGATGAAATCGAAGCGCGGCGCTATTCTGTCTTTTATATGGGCATTCTCGCCTCCAGCGTGGTGATCGCGTTTGGGGCGGTGTTCAATATCGTGCGCGGTGCGCGGCGGCGGAGGAATTCGTGAGCGCAGAACAGCTTGGCACTGGGATAGGCTTCATCTTCACGCTGATGGTGTTTAGCTACCTGCTTGGCGATAACATCTTGTACCGCCTCGCGGTCTTTGTGTTCGCCGGGTTAGCCGCTGGCTTCGTCACCATGATCACCATCGAAAGCGTGATCATGCCTTGGTTGAACGCGACCTTTTTGGCACCCACGCCTGACCTCAACGCGTTGATCTTGGGCGCGGTTCCGCTGGTATTCGGGCTGATGCTGTTAGCGCGCACCTCGCGGCACTACGGGCGGATCGGCGCACTTGGGCTGGCGTTCATCGTCGGCGTGGGCGCGGCGGTCGCGGTTGTCGGCGCGGTCAGCGGATCGATCCTGCCGCTGACAGTGCGCACGGTCGAAGATGTCCGTTTGGCGCAGCCCGCCGCTGATGGCACGAATTACGCGCTGCTCAACGGCTTTTTAATCGCTATTGGCGTGCTGTCCACGCTGATCGCGTTTCAGTATTCGGCGCGGCGTGTGCCGGGAATGCCCGATCAAACCCGGCGCGGCTTGCTGATCCGGGCGATTGGAGCGGTCGGACAAGGGTTCATCGTGGTGACAATGGCGGCGCTGTACGGCGGCGCGATTTTGACCGGATTAACGATTGTCTCTGACCGGCTGGTGTATGTGTTGAGCCGCTTGTTCGCGGGAGGCTGATCCAGATGGCTGTCGCTTTTAGTTCGCCCCCGTCCAATTCGGAAACGGGCGGCGCATTCGCCCGAACCGGAACGATCCTCGCGGTCGATTTTGGCAGTGTTCACACGCGCGCACTCTTGATCGATCTGGTTGACGGCGAATATCAACTTGTCGCCAAAGGCAAGGCGCGCACGACTGCCGGATTCCCGAATCATAATGTCAACGTCGGCATGATCCGCGCCGCCGCACAGCTTTCCCACGCGACCGGGCGGCGCTTATTTGACCCGGACAGCGAACGAATCATCACGCCGGAGCAGCCTGACCGGAGCGGCGTCGATATTGTCCGCTTCACGGCAAGCATCGGGCGACCACTGCGCACCGTGTTGATCGGGCTAGTGCCGGAGATGAGTGTCGCCAGCGCACAGCGCGCGATTGCCGGAACGTATGTGCAAATCGTCGATACGATCACGCTGGACGATACCCGTTCGCCGCAAGCGCAGTTGAACGCGCTTTTGCTCGTCCGCCCCGATTTGATCTTCATCGTCGGCGGCACGGAAGGCGGCGCGGACGAAAGTGTGATGGAATTCGTCAACTTGGTGCGGTTGGCGCTCCGCTTTAGCGGGCGCGCGGTTAATCCACCGATCTTATTTGCGGGCAATTCAGATTTACAAGCGAAAGTCCACGCCGCGTTCGCGGACATCACCAGCGTGTTTTTCGCAGAAAATATCCGCCCATCGGTCGAACGGGAACAGCTTGACGCGGCGGCGGGTGAACTCTCGCTCACGTATGATGCTGTTTCCTCGTCGCGCGGCTTGGGTTTTGAGCGGATCAGCATGTTAAGCGAACTCGGCGTGCTGCCCACCGCCGGAAGTTATGACTTGATCGCTGAGTATTTGGCGCGGTCGCATCAAGCGGAGATGCGGCGCGCGGGCGGTTTATTGATCGCGGACTTGGGCAGCGCTGTCAGCACCCTATCCGCTGCGATAGACGGGCGCGTGATGACGACGATCCGCACCGATGTCGGCGTGGGGCACAGCGCCGCGCTTGCGTTCGATCAAACCGGGATCGATGTGCTTCAGCAGTGGCTTCCTTTCACCTGTGAACCGGGTGAAATCAACGCTTATGTGTTGAATAAGACGCTGCACCCGGCATACATTCCCGAAGACCGCCGCTCGTTATTCCTTGAACACGCCTTAGCGCGGGCATCCTTGCGCTATCTGCTCACGAGCAGTCGCCCTTCATGGACGCCCGATACAGCGCTCGATTCGGGCGATGAGCCGCTCCCGCCGATGTTCCAGATCATCGGCTCAGGTGCGGTGATCAGCGAAACCGGACGCCCCGGCTTGAGCGCGATGCTTCTGCTCGATGTGTTCCAACCCGTCGGCGTAACCCATTTCCAGTTAGATGACAGCGCGTTAATCCCCGCGCTCGGCGCTTTGGCGCGTACCACGCCCGAAGCCGTCGTGCAGGTGTTGGATGCGGGCGGTTTGCAGTTCTTGGCGACGACGATCAGCTTATCCGGTACGCCGCGCGCGGGACGTTCCGCCGCGCGTGTGTCGATCACCGTGCATCAAGAAAGCGGCAGTCGTACCGAACGCTTTACGATCAACGGCGGGACGCTGTGGATGTATCCAGTTCCGGCGGGCATGACGGCGACGATCAGCGTGCGCGTCACCCGGCGCGGCATGAGCATCAACGGCAAACGCTCGATCCGCATGGAAATCGCGGGCGGGACTGCCGGAGTCATCGTTGACACGCGCGGACGCCCGATCCCACTTCCGGCGGCAGTGCGGCAGCGCTCCGCATTGATCCTAAGCTGGTATGCGCAAGCGACTGGCGAGGAAGTGTACGAACCGCCGGAAGAATGGTTCAAAGAGGCACGCCCCGAACTCACCGGCGCACAGCGCCGTGCCGAAAAACGTGCTGCCGCGCGCCGTGCCAAAGAAACTGCCGAAACAGCGACGGAAGACCGCTTAAAAGATCTGTCCGCCGATACCAGCGCTCCTGCCGAGAA
>JAPKMU010000349.1 GCA_026645745.1 Anaerolineae bacterium
ATATTCGTCGCCAAAACACCTACATTCGGATTGAGCATGCCACGCCAGATCAGGATGCTGATCATGCCGGGAATCGCATAAGGGATGATCAACAGCGACCGGATCACACGAATGCCGGGGAATGTCCGGTTCAGCACAAGCGCCATCACCAGCCCCATAGCAAAAGCAGTCACTACTGAGAAGAACGCAAATGCGATCGTCCATGCAAACACACGCAGAAGCGGTCCGTCAAGTAGTTCAGTAGCAAAGATGCGCGTGAAATTGCTGAATCCGATAGGCACCCAAAAACCGAGAGGCGCAGTTTGTCCGTTTGGTGCAACAAAGTCGCCCGTGGTGTCATTGGCGCGATACGGCAGATTATTCTGCATATCGGTGAGCATGCCGGTATTAGGGTCAAATACCCACCGCTGGCGGAACGTTCCCGCCGAGTTTCTGGAGGCGATCCCAACCGGATTTTCAGGATCACCGAACTGAAGCCCTTGCACCTCACTCAAAGCGCGGAAGCGTTCTCCGCCACTAAGCAGCGAGTAACCGGAATAGGTCGCAGGCACCCCATCATCATTGAACGGCGCTTCACCGCTTTCATTTGGTGTCACCGCTTCAAAAACATCAGTTTGGGTGGCAAAAAAAGCCGAGCCATCTTCAGCGCGAAGCCACAAGGCGTAATCACCGCTTTCAGTGCGGAAGATATCCCACTGATAATTCGCCGCGCCTTCGGGCAAGTAAAGCTCGCGGGAGAGCATTTCGACCGCTTCCACTTTCGTGAAGCGATGACCATCGCTGAAGTTGGTGAACGCAACGTAAACAGTGTAGCCGAGCGGATAAATCACCAAGAGCGCGATCAATCCCAGCGCGGGCGACACCCACCGGAGCGGCGACAAGTTAGGGACTAAGACGATGATTGTTAGTAAAAGTGCGGTAATGAGGATCGTCGCCCCAAGGAAGATGTTTCCATCTTGAATGATGGAACCTCCCAACCAAAGGGCAGAGGCATCGGCAATCCCGATCAGCACAAGACGCAAAATCAGGGCAGGGAGGGAAGAAACGAGAGGCTCTCTCGAGCCTTGAGAACCTCTCGAATCGGCAGCAGCCGCGCTCATCGCATCAGCCGCCGACGGTAATCGTCAACACATTGCTGGCGCTGTCGAAGCTAAACACGACAACCGTGCCGTCGCTCGGAACGCTAAACGGAATGTTCGCGCCATCGCGCGTGCCTTCCGCACCGTAGTTCTCATCCCACGTCATGTTGATAGCTGCTTTGGCTTCGTAGTCGCCAGCCGGGATCGCGTCGGTGCTGAATTCGTACACACCATCGCCATCCGGGTCTTGCAGCCACGACCGCAGGCATTCCGGTGCCCAATCACCTGAGCATCCGATTTCATCCTGATAGCTGCCGGGGGCGCTCACGATACGGCTGTTCACGCTGTCGGCAACCCAGTGGGTGTCGTTGCTGTAGATGAACGTCACGGTTGTGTCTTCCGCGAGTTCGAGCGCCACGTTTGCGCCGTCACGATCTGCGCGACCGCCATAGTTCTCGTCCCACGTCCCGTTCAAGGCAACTTTATATTCATAGCTGCCCGCCGGAAGTTCAAACGCGCCCATCCACACATTGCTGTTGGCGTTATAAGCGAGCTGTGCATCGGCGCAGTCAGGCTGCCAGTCACCGGGGCATCCCATCGGGGTGTTCACCGTACCGGGGATCGAGACCATCTGCGGACCGTCTTCGGGAGGAACATCGCCCATCGACGAATCACCGGGGGCAACTGCGACGCCACCAGCCGCAATGATTTCACGCACCTGCGCTGCCGAGTCCGTGAACGCGGTCACCGCATCAAGATCGCCCTGAATGACAAACTGAATACCGTTCGCCCATGCCCCCCAAACCGACGACATACCGGGGACGCTCGGCTGCGGCACACCAACTTCGCCCGCTGCTTGGAAGGCGGCGAGATCAGGATCATCCAGCGATTCAAGAACCGGAATAAAGGACGGCGGACGCGGATCGACATCGTACATCACGCGCATCGATTCAGTGGTCGCCATGTAGTCGATCAAGAACGATTCCGCGAGCAGTTGGTTTTCTCCGTAGGCGCTGATCATGAAGCCCTGACCGCCGATGAACGGAGTGCCGGGACCGCCGGGACCTTCCGGAATGTTGCTAATCTCATAGGGGACACCGCTCGTGCGGATGCGATTGAGCGCCCAAGGACCGGTGATCATCATAGCGGCTTCACCCGTTTCAAACAGGGTGTGCATTACGTCATAATCAACAGCGGGCGGAATGTAACCGGCACGCGCCATTTCTTCAATCCACGTCAGCGCTGCAATCGAGCCTTCGCTGTCGATCCCAACGTCGTTGACATCATAATTTCCAGCGTCATCACGACCAAACAAATAGCCGCCGAACGCGCTTTGCACCGGATAGAAGTGATAGGCATCGGTGGTCTGGATGATATAGCCGTATTGGCTCGCCCCCGACGAAACGAGTTCTTCGGTAATTGCGCGAACTTCATCCCATGTTTGCGGAGCATCGGGAACAAGCTCGGTATTACGAATGAAAGCAACATTTTCGGCGGTGTACGGCACACCGTAGAGTTCACCGTTGTAGGTAAACAGGTTAAGCGACTGCGGCGTAAACTGCGCTGCAACTTCATCACCCAAGTCAATCGGGACGACGGAGCCGTTCAGCACCAATTCGCCAATCCAGTCATGAGCGGCAACGATAATGTCGGGACCTTCGCCCGCCGGACCTGCAACGGGCAGGTTGGCGCGAATATCGCCCATAGCGATTTCTTGTACTTCAGCAGTCACACCGTATTCAGCGCTGAAGGCTTCAAGGATAGGACGCAGCGCGGGAGCGCGAGTGGAATCCGCCCAAATCAGCAGATCTGCACGATCCTGTGCGACAATCGGAGCGGAAAGCACGAGGCTGGCGATCACAAGGAGCGCCGCCAATAAGAGAGTACGTTTCATGGATACTTCTCCATCAGGCAAATGTCTACCTATTAAGCGAGAGCCGCTGCGTGAAGCGTCACACCACGCTGCATCACCCCCTTTACATTAAGTGTCGTTCAACGCGTTGTTTGCACGCCGCGTCTAGCGCTTCGCGTCGATGGTGTGTGGCTGCGATACTCCCTCAAGCAAAGAGTCGCGCAGCCGGCGTAACAAACCGTGTAGTTGTTCTTGTTCATCCACATTGAGTGCGGAAAAACGCAGACTTAAGGATCGCTCATGCGCGATATAAGCACTGTCGCGGAGTATTTCACCTGCCGGGGAAAGCGTGACTCGCAGCGCACGCCGATCGTCGGGATCGGTGATGCGTCCGACTAACCCCATTTTCTCAAGTTGATCAATCAATCGGGTAATGGTGCTGCGCGCTACAAGCATTCGATCCGCAAGACGAATCAGATTCTGCCCCTCACCCGTGTCCAACAGCATCATCAGCGTATACTGTGATGGCGTCAGGCGGTAATCCCCTAGAACGATTGTGTCTCCCGCATCAAGAAACACATATATATCGTGGAACAGCCGATACTGAGAGTAGGGCAAACTTGCTTGAGGCATGTCTGATGCAGCGGACATTGTTCACTCCGCAACAATTGCGAATGCAACGAAGTATGCATCAGACATTGGCGTGAATCAAATGGCATATGCGTGCGCAATATGTGCAAATTGGACAATTCTAAACAAAAACATCCTCGCGGAGAGGATGTTTTCGTCATTCATTCAAGGATATGCAGCTTTCTAGTCTTCTGGTGGGGAAAGCGGCTTAACACAGCGCACGCCAACATCGCGGAAACTGCTGTCTGGGAGCACCGCCCGCCGGAATGACGCTCGAACGCTCAACACATCGGATGTGAATGATCCGCCACGCACGACACGCGCAATCGAACGACTCAGGCTGCCTTCGCGCCCATCAGTGCTGCTATAAGGGTATGGGGCAAAGTTTGAGTCCACCCACTCCCACACATTGCCGCTCATGTCGTAAGCACCGACCCACGAGCGACCGCTGCCGAGCAAGCCAACATCAAACGTGGCATCACCTTCACTGTCAGCATAGAACACAGCGTCGGGATTGAACTCGTCCCCCCAAGGATAGACAAGCCCATCCGGTCCGCGCGCGGCGAACTCCCATTCAACTTCGGTCGGCAGCTCCGCTCCACGTGCAGCGCAGTAATCGCGTGCATCAAACCATGTCAAGCGCTCGCGGGGTCGATCTGCGCCGCCGAATGTCCCGGCGATACCATAGGCTTGATTCGTCACCTCGGTAACATCAATCCAGAATGGCATATCAATACACATCGGAGTGGCGGGCTGCTCATCCGCCGTTCCTGAGTCTGATCCCATCGTGAAGCACCCGCGAGGCACAAGCGCCATTTCGACACCGCCTAAGAACTCAGTGTATGGCAGCCACTGCGCATTCGTCGTAACGCTCATAAACGCCATCGCGCGTGCGAGTGCTCCAGCGCTCAAGGTAGTGCTTGGCGTCGGCGTGATGGTGGGGGTATCGGTTGCCGTGGGGCTTGCGGTAGCAGTGAACAACATCGCCGTATTCGTTGCATCTTGCGCACGCTGTGTCTCGATCACAGCCGTGCGTATGGCTAACAGCGCTTCAAGCGTTTGGGTGACATTCGCCGTTGGCGTCTGCGTCCACAAGGTCGCCGTCGCCGTTTGAAACATGAACTGTTGAAGCGTACCCTGAGCATCCAATGTAGCGATCACTAATTCAAATGGCAGCGCGGACGGCGTTGCAGTCGCGGTTGCAGTCTCTGATGCAGTGGGTGTCAACGATATGGTCGCTGTGAAAGATGCTGTAGAGGTAGAAGTTGGTTCCAACGTGAAGGTGGGCGATTCGGTCGGCTGAGGCGTTGGGGTTAACGTCAGCACTGGTTCAACGGTATCCGTTACCGCTGGCACGTCAGTATCACCGGCAGACGGCAGAGGCGGCGAATCCGTCGAATCGACCCTCTGTGCTTGTGCAATCTGTGTCAAACTGAGTTCAGCAATTTGTGTTTGAACACGCGGGCTTAGGTCACCCGTACCTTCGCTGCCGTTTCCCGCCAACAAGAAAATCACAGCGGCGGCAAGCGCTACTAAACCAACGCCGCCAAGAACAAACGCACCACGCGACATCGTTTGTACACGACGGAGTTCTTCCGTAGGGGTGACTCCGCTCGGTTCAGGTTTCGGTGTTGGAAGGCTAGAGAGGGGAGTTTCAGCAGGTTTGTCTTCTAAACGCTTCTGGATTTGTTCGACGGCTGCATAAAGCTCAGCGAGATTGTCCGCATTAATTCCCGCCGACATATCCACATATTGAATATGTTTGAGATGGTCCGGGATTTCGGTTCGCGCACGAACCAAGACGGGCAGAAGCGCTTTATTAAGGCGACGGGCGTCCTTCAACTCTGCCTGACAGTATTCAGAGTCAAAGGTTTCGCGGGTCATCATAATCAGGAAAATGTCGCACTTGGCAACCTGATCAAGAATCTCCTGCCACCAAACTTCACCTGCATGCAGCGTCTCGTCAAACCAAGTACTTTCATAGCCATAGACGCGCCGCAAACGTGAAGCCAAATCCACGCACAACTGCCGGTCGACTCGACTGTAACTAATAAAGATACGCATCGACGCACCCATGCAGGCTCAATGAGAGTTTTGTTTTGGGTACTATACTACGGGCAGTCCGTTTTTCCAACAAGTATTGCGCAGTTTATATCACGCGCACGAGCGTGCCCACTTCTGCCCAGTCAAAAAACCACTGCGCTTCTTCGGTTGGCAGGTTCACGCACCCATGACTCATGGGTCTGCCAAAACTGTTATGCCAGTAAGTACCGTGTATGCCATAACCTTGATAGAAATACATGGTATACGGCACTTGAGGCAAGAAGTAGCCCGGACCTGACATATCCGTTGCTTGGTATTTGACGTAAATCCGGTAATCACCCAATACAGTCGGCGTCTCTGGGAGTCCGGTGCTGGTCAGGTGGGA
>JAPKMU010000034.1 GCA_026645745.1 Anaerolineae bacterium
CCGTGTCGCCCTTTGTAGCCGCTCGATTCAAGCAGTGCACGGCATTCTTTCGCATCTTGCTTCCAATCACTCTCAAGATAACCGGGATAGCACGGGTCTTGAATTTCGAGGTCACGGTGATCGACTGCAAGCCAATCGATAAAGCGCGGTAATTCGTTGACGCGCAGTGCTGCGCCGATCAAGGGAAGCGCATTGTTTTCGCTCATGTGATTGTCCTGTCTGTTTTGAAGTGCCGTTTCAGTCTATTTGTCACGGGTCACGGCGAATCCGTTCATGAACTGCTTCTGCATGAATATGAACAAGAGAAGCGGCGGAATTGAGGCGATAACACCTGCTGCCATCATAACGCCATAATCCGCCTGCAAACCGAAGTTTACCGCGCTGCGCACCCCCACCTGAATGACCTGATCGGCGGGTTCGCGCACGATCAAGATGGGCCACAAATATTGATTCCAACTGGAAATAAATTGGATCAGCGCGTGGGCGGCGATGACATTCCATGACATTGGGATCAACACGGTGAACATAAACTGCACTGGTGCAGCGCCATCGATTTGCGCTGCTTCTGCGAGTTCGCGCGGGATGTTGCGGAAATGCTGCCGGAACAAAAATGTCCCGGTCGCGGTTGCGAGAAACGGGATGGTCAGCGCAAGGCGGGGATGAGTTTCGCCCCAACCGAGATCAGACATCATTCGAAACAACGGCAGCAAAATGATTTCGGTCGGCATCAGCAGCGTGAGCAAAATGAAGAAGAACAGGAGATTCCGCCCCGGAAACCGAAAGTAGACGAACGTCAGCCCTGCCAGCATTGCCAGCATCGTCTTACCGATCACAATCACGAGCGACACAATCGTCGTGTTCATGATCAAGCCGCCGAAGTTGAGCCGCCCGAATAAGTCGCCCATATTGGGCAGCAGATCTGCGCCGGGTGGGAACAAACGCACCGGCGCGAATGCTGCTTCACCTGCCGTCAGCGTCGCCACTTGCAGGGCATACAGCGCCGGAATGCTCATCACAAAGCAGATTACAATCAGCGCAAGATGCAGTTCCCATCGTACTCTTCCCGTGCGCCGCATCGCGTTCTCAGTCATGAGCCTCTATTCCGCATAGGTAATCCGTTTTTCTAGGGTACGGAACTGTATCATCGTGATCCCGACCAGCATCAGGAAGAGAATTACCGCCTGAGCCGCTGCCAATCCCGCCGGAGAACCGGGGTTGAAAGCATCCTCATACAGCTTGAAGATTAAGACGTCGGTTGCGCCGCCGTTTTGACCAGCAGCGCCGAGCGGCGGTCCGCCTTGGGTGAGCGTATCGACAACGCCGTAAATACCGTAGAAAGCATACGTGATGTTAGTCACGAGCAGAAAGAAGGTGTACGGTGCGAGCAGTGGAAACGTAATCCGCGCAAAACGAATCGCACGGTTTGCGCCATCGATCTGTGCTGCCTCAAGTAGGTCTTTTGGGACGTTTTGCAGTCCGGCGATGTAAAACAGGATGTTAAAGCCGAGGATATTCCAGACTGAAGCCGCAATGACTGCCATCTGCGCGAGTTCTGGTGTGCGCAGCCAATTGAGCGTCGTTCCGCCCGTTAGCGCGCTGATCACCCCGTTTATCAAGCCTGCACCGCCCTCGCGAAAGATTGCTAGAAAGATCGCACCTGTGACGACGGGAGACAGCGCGAAGGGCCAGATCAAGAGCGTGCGGTAAAGGTTAGCGCCATAGAGTTTTTGCGATGCAAGCACCGCAATCCCAAGCGAAATCGAAAGGCTTAGGAGGACAATCAACGCCGTGATCAACAAGGAGACACCGAGGCTGTTCGCATACGTCGGATCAGTCGCAAGACTGACGTAATTCCCCAAACACACAAAGCGCTCTTGAGGCAGCGGAAACCGCCGTGAGTTCAGCGAAAGTGTCAAGGTTTGCAGACTGGGGACGTACAAGAACAAAATCAAGCTGAGAATCATCGGCGCAAGAAACAGAAATGGCAGCAGCGGCGCTTTGAATACACCCGCTCCATCCGGTTCGATCCGGCGCTGACCGCGTTTTGTGAACGTCCAGTAAGGCAGCAGCAGGATAAGACTGCTTACGGAGGTGATGATCAACCCTAGAACAAACTCAGCGGGCGCAATTTCGGCTGCGTAGGTACAGTGCTGGAGAATCCGCGCGAGGATTTGCGAACTGATTGCACCTAACCCTGTGCCGATCAAGACCGCTCGCGCTGAACGCAGGACGACTCCACTGCTGACCGCGCCCACAACCGCCCCAATCAGCAGCGACGGAAGAAGCTGACCAGCGGGCAGTACCGCATAATAATCGATCAATGCTTGAACTGCCTGCGGCGTTTGCAGCAGGTTTCCCCACAGCCAGCCAACCAGTGTCATCAGCCCATCCCATTCCGTAATCACGAAATACAGGCTGAAAACCACCACGAATACACCGATCAAACGGGCAAGGATCGCCTCGATACTGCCTACTGTCTGCTTCATGCGGCTTAGCCTTCGGTGTGCCCAACAAGAAGATGCCCCTTTGGTTATTACCAGAAAGGGCATCTTCGCAGCAGAACGCTTAGTGAATTATTGACCGATCAGCGCGTTGTAGTCCGCGAGGATCGCATCCGCTGCTTGTTTCGCTGCCGTCATTGCTTCGACCGGATCGACATCACTATCAATGACCGACTGAATACCTTGAATCAGCGCGAGGCGTACATCCGCAACGGGACCGATGACGGGACCGTAGTTCGCCGGGGAACCGCTCGACGCGGCAAGTTGATCGATGGCGATGCGGAAGAACGGGAACGTACCGAACCAGCTTGCTTCACTGCCCGTTGCCGGATCGATATAGCCGCCAGTTGTGAGCGTTTCAATCGACGAGGTACGGTTCGGGAAATAACCGCTGCCTTGATGCCAGCGCATATCATTCTGCTGATTCGTCATGTAGAAGACGAAATCGACGGCGGCTTGCGTTTCCGCATCCGTATGCCCCTGAGTAACCCACAGGCTTGCACCACCGACCGACATGCCGTTGGTGGCGCTTTCGCTTGGGATCGGCAGCGGCGCGATGCCGAGTTCAAGTCCCGCCGCTTGGAAACCCGCCACGAACAGCGTAATACCTGCCGTGCTGTTGAAGTGCAGTGCGGTCGCGCCCGTGCCAAAGAAACCGCCTTCGGCGTTCAGGTTTTGCAGCGAACCGCTCCATGTGTAGTAGCCCGCATCATCCATCGAATCCCACCAGTTGATGATGTTCATCATCTCAGGGCTGGTGAAATAAACTTCGGTCGCGCGACCACTGCGACCATTGTTGTTATCGGCATAGAGCGCATCTTGCATCGCTAACCACTGTTCCACCCACCATGATGAGATGGGCCAGTTGATGCAGTGCGTGAGCGAAGGAATCGCCGCTTGCATCGCGCTGACCTGCGCGCAAATCTGCGAGAGTTCGTCGAATGTCAGCGGTTCGGTAGGGCTGATCTGAATGCCAAGTGCATCCGTCATCGTCTTGTTGTAGTACATGATCGGATTGGAGGAATTCCACGGGACGCTCCACAGCGTGCCGTCCACATTGTAGTAGTTGCGGACAACCTGCATCACATCGGTGTTGAAGCTGTCAAGCTGCGCGGCGCTTGCCAAATCACCGATCGGCACAAAATAACCGGAATCGATTGCAAGTTGCGTGAGTCCTTCTTCCACCTGCACGATTGTCGGTGCGTCACCTTGTTCGGCTGCAAGGAGTGCGGCGTTAAAAAGCTCGATGTAATCTGTACTGGTGGATACCACATTGACGACGATATTGGGATTTTCTGCCATGAAATCGGCGGCGATTGCTTGCACGACATCGCCGCGCGTATCACCTTCGCCGCCAAAGATATGGACAAACGTGATTTCGATGGTGTCACTCTGGGCGCTCACAACGCCAAGCGACAGAAGAACCAAGAGCAGGCTGATCAGCATCTTCTTCAACGCATCAACTCCTCAGGAAGACCAATCTGAACAGCGCATCCTAACAACCTCAGATTAAGCCTGAACGCTTCATGATTAAGTGCACCTTATTGGGGCGTGATCGTTCCGTGCACAGGCATCGGGAAGCCTTTTCGAAACCGTCGCCAACGGTTCATTACGTAGGATGATGCGAGATCATCCTACGGGCGGATTACTGGACACATCGAGTACAGGATAATCACAGAAAATGCTGCTTTGCGTGAAGCAGTTATTGTGTCATGTCATGCACGTTCTTGCAGGGGAACGCTGCAATTGTGACAAGACGATCATCGTTACAAACCCAATCCTGAAAGGACGGGGGCAATGAAGAAGATCAGTTATTTAGTTGCTCTAGCCGGAGTCCTGTTTGTCGCAGCAGGGCTTATGCTGCTGGGTCAACCCAGCGTTTCTGCGCAAGAAGAGGGTGATCCTCCCTTCTTGGCTGAATACTATGAAGCATGGGTCGAGTCACCCCATGCCGATGCAACTGCCGAAGCATTTATTCACTGGGATGCCGAAGGCGAAGTAGACGCTGCTTGTGCGCGCTGCCATTCAACGCCGGGGTATCGTGACTATATGGGCGCTGATGGCACTGAGTTTGGTGTTGTCGATGCCGCTGCCCCGCTGGGCACGACGGTTACATGCGATGCCTGCCATGCTCCTGCCGCCGCACATCTGGCGAGCGTTGTGATGCCGTCGGGTGTGGAAGTCAGCGAAACGGGCGATTCCGCACGCTGTATGGTGTGCCATCAGGGTCGCGCGTCTACGGACAGCGTCAATGCGAAGTTGGTTGAACTGAACCTCGTCGATACCCCCGATCAGCCCAGTGCTGATCTGCGCTTCATCAATATTCACTACTATGCTGCGGCGGCGACGCTGTACGGTGGTGAGGCGCGCGGTGGGTATCAGTATGACGGTCAGGTTTACATGGGTCGCAACATGCATGTCGAAGGTTACACGGCGTGCGCAGACTGCCATAACCCGCACACGACGGAACTCCGTCTGACCGAGTGCGCGACCTGCCATGAAGATGTCGAAAGCGTGGAAGACCTGCGCGATATTCGTATGCAAGGCTCCAACGTTGACTTCGACGGTGACGGCGATGACAACGAAGGTATCGCGGGTGAAATCGAAGGCATGCAGGAAGCCCTGTATGCTGCGATGCAAGCGTATGCCAGCGAAGTTCTCGGCGCGCCGATTGCCTACGACTCCCACACCTATCCGTATTTCTTCAATGATACGGACGGCAACGGCGAACTCGATGAAGCTGAAGCTGTTTCCGACAATGGATACGCGTCATTCTCCGCGAATCTTGAGCGTGCTGCTTACAACTATCAGGTATCCCAGAAGGATCCCGGTGCGTATGCGCACAACCCGCAGTACGTGATCGAACTGCTGTACGACAGCACGATGTCGTTGAGCGCTGCACTCCAAGCCCCGGTTGCCGAAGCTGAATTCATCGTCCGCGATGCCCCGATGCACTTCAACCCGACGGTTGAAGCGTGGCGTCACTGGGATGCAGAAGGCGAAGTGCCCGGTGGTTGTGCGCGCTGCCATTCGGCTGAAGGTCTGCCTGTGTTCTTCGAAAACGGCGTCAATATTGCCGAACCGACTGCACAGGGTCTCGCCTGCACGACCTGCCATACTGATCTGTCCGACTTCACCCTGCTGCCGTTTGCGGAAGTTGCCTTCCCCAGCGGCGCACGTCTAACCTTCGGTGAAGAAGAAGAAAGCAATCTTTGCCTCGCCTGCCATCAGGGACGCGAGTCGACGGTCAGCGTGAACCGCGCCATCGGCAGCCTCGGTGATGACGAAGTTTCCGCAAGCCTGTCATTCCGCAATGTTCATTACTTTGCGGCTGGCGCATCGCTGTTCGGCGGCGAAGCTCAGGGCGCATACCAGTACGCTGATCGTGAATACAACGGGCGCAACATGCACGCCGAAGACGCACCGAATACGTGCACCGGCTGCCACCGCCCGCATGATGGCACGCTCCGCATTGGTGAATGCGAAGACTGTCACGAAGAAGTCGAAGAACCCGAAGACGTTCTGCTCATCCGTATGCTCGAAGATGTTGATCTGATCGACTACGACGGCGACGGCAATGCAGAAGAACCGATCCGTGACGAAATTACGGATATGGAAGCGGCACTGTTGGCGGGACTTCAGGCGTATGCAGCCGACACGGTTGGCACGCCGATTGCCTACGACTCGCATTCGCACCCGTATTGGTTCATTGACACCAATGCGAACGGCGTTGCAGATCCTGAAGAAGTCAACAGCGATAATCGTTATGCGTCGTGGACGCCGACCCTCCTGCGCGCTGCGTACAACTACCAGTATTCGCAGAAAGACCCCGGCGACTTCGCGCACAATCCCGACTACATCATGCAGGTTCTGTATGACAGCCTCGAAGCCGTCGGCGTGGATGTTTCCGCGATGACGCGCCCGCCGGTTGTTGCTGCGAGCGAATAAGTCGGAAGTTCATCAATAATGATCGCGCGTCCCGTGATGAATGGGACGCGCGATTTGCCGTTAAAAGCCAGTGGATATCCTGCATTCCACTGGCTTTTGTTTTACCGTTTACGACACGCGCTTACCGATCAAGCCTTTTTCAACAGCAAAGCGCATCAGTGCTGGCATCCCGCGCAAGCCGAGCTTTCGCATCATATTAAGGCGGTGTGTTTCAACAGTGCGGGTGCTGATGACCAACTTATCCGCGATTTCCTGACTGGTCGCGCCATTGACGACCATCAGCAGAATTTGTTTTTCGCGGTCAGTCAGCGTTGAAAGAGCGCTGAAAGCGTGCCCATTTTCTAGCGCGGCTGAGGAAGGGGGATATTCAAGGTCTTCTTCGTAGGCATCGGGGGCATTCTCGTCCACGGTGATTTCCGCCCGATAGCGCATAGGAAATCTGCCATAAATGCGGGTACCTGCATGCAGAGAGGACAAGATCGTGAGTTCACCATGCAGCAGATAGGCGCGTTCACGCATCGTGATCACGCCGATCTTGTCGATGCTGTTAAACACCGATTCAACATCGAAGCCGACGCCGTTATCTTCAATTTGTAGATGTACGAAGTCATCTTCCGCCCACAGCCGAACGAGCGCTGTGTTTACCCCCGAATGTTTTTGGACGTTCGCCAATGCCTCTTGCACAATCCGATACACATTGATCGAGAAATCAAGATCGTTGTAGTCCTCCATGCCTTGATGGATGAATTCGACGCGTAGCTGTCCCGATCTCTCGATTTGATCCATCAGCAGCAGCAAAGCAGGTAAGATACCGATATGCATCAGCGTGCTGGGCATCAGCGAATGCGACAGATTGTTGATGATCGTGACTGCCTCTTGAATCAACCGTTCTGCTGTTTGGAGCGTGGAAGCTTGATTCGCGGGTGGCAGACGGCGCAGCATTTCTAAAGTAACCTTGATGTCGGACAGCGTATCGCCCAAATTGCTTCTCAGCGCCGCCGCGAAATTACGGCGTTCTTGTTCCTGAGCGATCACAAGTCGATGCGCGTAATCCCGCAAACGTTGTACTTGAAAAGCAGAATTGCGCGCGAGCCGACTGCGAACAGCTTTGATAAGCTCGGTGTAGTTGACGGGTTTTGTTAGGTAATCGTCTGCGCCGTAGTTCATCCCTGTGCGGATATCCGATACCCCGTTTCGTGCTGACAAGAAAATAAAGGGGATTGCAGCCGTCAGCGAGTCCTTGCGCAGCGTTTCTAATACCTCAAACCCACTCATTTCTGGCATATTGATATCGCAGATGATGATGTCAGGGACGGCTTCTCGCGCAAGTTGAATACCTTCGTATCCATCTGACGCTTGCAGGATGATAAAGCCTTCTATGGCGAGACCTTCGACAACGGCTTCAAGCAGCGTAATCTGGTCATCAATAATCAATACAGTCAGCATAGTTCCTCGCGCAGCGGCTCTTCCGCCTATAGCGATACGCCGCATTATTCCGTGTTTGGTTGATATACTTCTATTGTGTGCCCATTCTTCCTGCCGCTCCCGTCAACAACGTAAATTTTGCGTCGACGTTTGAGTATTAATCTCTCATGCCGCCACTTCAGCATAAGATTGAAAGTGCTGATACATGAATTTTGTTTCGAGAAGTTTCTGCTTATCATAACATGACTTATCGCGAAACTAATTCATTTATTTGGATTTGATCGACGTTGGAGGTCTTGCAAGAACGGAAGCTATGGTCAATATACTTGTCATTGAAGACGAAGCACAAATTCGGCAGGACATTCTGGATTGGCTGTTTTTCGAAGGATATGCGGCTCGTGGGGCAGAGAACGGACGGGTTGGCTTGGATGCTGCCCTTCAAGATCCGCCTGATCTAATCATTTGCGATATCGCAATGCCCGAAATGGATGGCTACAACGTTCTTATTGAAGTACGTTCCACACCACTGCTCGTCAATACCCCGTTTATTTTCACGACTGCGGCAGCAAGCCGCGAAGATATGCGTCAAGGGATGAGTCTTGGTGCAGATGATTACCTTACGAAACCATTTTCACGCGCCGAACTTCTGACCTCGATTGAAGCGCAGTTAGCGAAGAAAGCCGCGCTGCAAGAGCAGATGCGCCACCAACTGAACGCGCTTGAGATATCGTTAGCAGGTGAGAGAGAACAGAGCCAATTGAAAACACGCCTTGTGGCGATGTTCTCGCACGATTTCATCAATCCGCTGAATGCAATCATGACTTCGGCAGACATCCTTCAGACGTTTGAAGAAAAGCTAACGCCGGAACGGAAACGTGCGCATCTGACCCGAATCACGGATTCAGTGCGAGTCCTTACGCAGATGCTTGACGATATGATGCTGGTCGCCAAAGCTGAGAGTGGGCAGCTTGATCTCGCTTCGGAACGACTTGATGTCGTTGGACCAATTACTGCGTTCGTTGAGGAGTTTCAGTTGGTTCACAGCGAAACGCATACCCTGACCCTGCATGCTCCTGCCCGGTTATTTTTGAACATAAACCCGAAACTGCTGCGTCAAATTGTGGCGAATTTGATCTCAAACGCGGTCAAGTATTCGCCATCAGGCAGCGATGTCGTAATCAGGCTGGAAGAAACACCGGAGACAGTCGATTTGAGTGTACAAGATAGCGGAATTGGCATCCCCGAAACCGCACTCAAAACGTTATTTGAGCCATTCCATCGGGCATCCAACGCCGGTTATACGAAGGGTATGGGTTTGGGATTGGCGATTGTCAAGTATGCAGTTGACCATTACGGTGGACGTATTGAGATTCAAAGCGCAGTTGGACAGGGAACGACAGTGATCGTTCACCTGCCCCGGAAACAGCCAACTGGCTAACGGTGCATCTTCCGCCGTTTTTGAGCCGCTGTTACACGCTGATCTACAGATTCTGGAAGTTGAGGATAACCACCGAGCAGACGGGGCGTAGTATCCGATGTGTCCATCGGACTCCATTCCGCTGAAATGGTTTCATCACTGGATGGATCGGCTTCTTGGAGCGGTGGAAGTTCTATCTCCCAAGGCTCATACACGGCAGTTTGGTCGTCATCTTCCGCTAAGAAGACTGTGCGTTGATCAATGTTTAGAGCGTCGGTCAGGCTTTGCAGGCGCTCCGACAGCGTGATCAGTTCTTCTTGCGCCTGATTTTCGTGTTGGCACAACAGCTTGTAGTCTTCTTGCATCTTTGTGCGTTGGATTGACAGCCAGTCTAGCTGTGCCTGCATCTGACGCTCTTCCTGCATCATCCGCTCGATCTGTTCTTTTGCCACCTGACGCCTGTGACCAGATGCGCGCACATCCTGACGTAGTTTGTCGATCATGCGTTTGAGGTACTTGATCGCCTCAAACTGTTCACGCTGGCGGGCGTGCAGTGCGCTGTAGCTTTCTATGCCCAGATGCTTGCATACGCTTTCCACAAGCTTTTGCATACCGTTCGCATAGTTCTCGCCGCGAATATCGGTGTATTGAACGGTTGAGAACCCAAATGGAATCGCACTTGGTGCATCGCCATTTGCAAGCAGCGGGAAGATGCGCTTTCCCAGTGTTTTTGCGTAATGGAGTTCTTCGCGCACCCACTCCGAGCGTCGCGCCGATGGAGAAAGAAGAACAACGAAACAACCGGCGTTCATGATCGCTTCTTCAATCGCACGATCCCACGAAAGCGTGCCGGGTTCCAAATTCGTTTGATCAATCCAGACGGTAAGACCCTCTTTGCGGAGGTCGTTGTAGACCTTCCACATCAGGTCCTCGTTCTTTGTGATGTAACTTAGGAAGACATGCCAGCGGGACATAAGATTGCTCGTGTGGAATCACAGGTTGAAAATAAGTTCAACGCTCCCGTTGAGTAACGCTTATGATCAGTTTATCTCATATTACTAGTGCGGCAATGAGCACAAGTGCGTATTTGTTTGAATTTGGTTTCTACGTAGTGCTACGTAGTGCGCCCTACCGGCATACTTACCGTGACGATCGTTCCTTTTCCAAGCGTACTTTCTATGTGGAGACTTCCGTCGCCAAGTTCAACCAGACGTTTGGCGATGCTCAAGCCTAGCCCTAGCCCCTGCTGCTCATACACATCACGACCAAACTGCACATAGGCTGCGATTTCGGGAATATTATCGAGGGCAATACCTCGCCCTTGATCTGTCACAGATAAGACGTAAATACCGTTTTCATACTTGCCCGTTACGACCACTTTTTGTTTTGCTGTTGAAAATTTGAATGCGTTATCCACCAGTTCATAAACAATCTTGCGAAGCGTGTTCGCTTCGATTTGTACAGGGGAAGGCTGGACGCTCACGCTCAGGTCTTGTCTGCGTTCATGGTCGGTTGCGACTTGCTCACTTGTTCCCCGAATCACGCTGACTGTTTCACGCGAGGGCAATACGGTTGGCGGTTCAAAAGGCTGCCCCAACTCGTTTTCCAGCTTCATGTAAAGCAGGTAATTGTCCACCAAGCGGCTCAAGCGATGAGCGCTGGAGGTTAGCATTTGACCATATTCAACAATTTCATCATCGCTGAGGGTTGATGCGCCGGACGTGAGCAGTTCACCGATCCCCAAGAATCCGATGAGCGGTGTGCGTAGTTCATGCGAAAGTTGACGCAGCAAAGAACGCTTGACGGTTGCGATTTGTTGGTCAGTCGTCGCCTGATAGCTTGCACGACGCTGAAGACGCTTTTCAACCGCGTGCATAAGCTCATCTCGTGTGAACGGCTTTGTAATATAGTCGTCCGCGCCGAGTTCCATTCCATAACGGAGATCGTGCCGATCCGCTTTGGCACTCATGAAGATAAAGGGAATGAGCGCAGTCGAAGGAGAAATGCGAAGTTCATACAGCACGCGATACCCATCGGTTTCAGGCATGAGGATGTCCGAGACGATTAAATCCGGGTGGTGTTCCTGAGCAAGGCGAATGCCTTCACGTCCATTTGCGGCGCTGAACACTTCATGATCCTCAAACTGAAGCCATTGGACGACCTCACTGCGGATCACTTCGTCATCTTCGATAATCAGTACCACAGCCATAGCGCGACATCCATTATGCTGTTGGGAGAATGATGGTGAATGTTGTGCCGACTCCAACGTCGGAGTCTACGGAAAGTGTACCCTTGTGCTCCTCTACGGCTCGTTTGGTGATGCTCAAGCCTAAGCCTGTTCCTGATATTGCGCCCACATTGGATGCCCGATGGAATGGCTCAAACAAGTTGCCCAAATCCTCTGCTGGTATGCCGATTCCCTCATCCGTAATCCGAAAAACAATTGACTTGGATTCTTGACAAAGGGTCACTCGAATAGGCTTCTCAACCGGCGTGTATTTCACCGCGTTTGAGATCAAGTTTGTGAGGGCTTGATGGATCAGGCGGCGGTCAACATGGGCAAGGACAGGTGGAATGGAGCATTCGTACTGAATCCGTGCCGCTTCCGGAACGTAACGAACAAATTCGGCAAGGACATCACGGCAGATGGTATCAAGATCGGTTTCTTGCGGGTTGAATTCGTATCGCCCCGATTGCAATCGACCAAGTTGAAGCATGTCTTCCATAATTCCGGTCATGTACTGCACCTGCCGCCGGATATTATCAAGACGGACTTCGATTTCATGATCTTGCATCTTCTGGCGATATGCGGAGAGTGTCTCAGTCGATGCGAGGATACCCGCCAACGGCGTGCGAAACTCGTGGGATGCCATCGAAACAAACCGGGATTTTAGGACGTTGGTTTGTTTCTCAACCTCTAATGCATGAAGCAGCGCTGCTTCGGCTTTGTGACGTGCGCTGATGTCATGAATCGTGCAGACGTATCCGCCCCGGGATACACGCCGGATACCAACTTCGACTTCACGAGCCTCATACAACTGCCTAGAAGGAATCAACTTTACTTCAACGAACTGACCGCCTTGCTCATTGGGGAGCGTGCGTACCGCATCCAGAAAACGCACCCTGTCGTCGCTATGAATGAATTCAATGAACGGTACTCCAACCGGGGAATCCGTTGAGTATCCAAGCAGCGTATTGATACTGCTGTTGGCTTGGAGGACGTGAAGGGTTGAATCGAGGAAAACAATTCCGTCAAGACTGTTATTGAGGATTGCCTCGACCCGTTCTTTTGCGGCTTGCAGTTCGGCAGTGCGGGTGCGGACGTGCGTTTCCAACTCGGCGGTGTGGCGCTCGATTTTTTCTGCCATTTGTTTTTGGCGGAGAACAATGGCGAGCTGATTGCTGATTTCCAGCGCTATAGTTTGATATTCCGGTGTAAAAAAGCCCGGTTGATGCGAAAAGAGGTTGAATGCACCGAACGGTGTGCTGTCGTTGGTAAGCAGAACGTGGAGTACGGCGGTTTGCCCCGCATTGATCGCCCAATCGTAGATTATTGGCGGATCTGCGAGGGTTCGGATGTCATCAATGACGCACAATCCCCTTGCATCGAATTGAAACCAATTGTCGGGGGAAAGCTGCGCGCGCGTGTCTCGCACAATATCGCTCGCGCCGTCTTGGTCAACTGAAACGAAAATTGCCTCATGCTTGACGTCGTCGATAAGAATAACCCCGGCGCGCTCACAGGGGATCAACCGCCGTACGAGTTTCAGCGTCGTGTCGATTAGAGTCTCGATGGAGTCCCCTTGGAGAAGCCCAAAGTCGATCTCGTGGAGAACTTCCAAACGCTGCAAGTAACGTTGAACAGCAAGTTCGACATCGCGCCGTCGTGATTCTTGTTCGGCGAATTCCATTGCAAAACTGATGTCGCCCGCCAATTCATCGAGGAGGCGAACTTCTTCATCATCAAAGAATTCCTCTTCGCGTGTGTAAAACGTGATAGCTCCGCGAAGAACTCCTCTCACTTTAAGCGGAAATGATGCCGCTGAATGCGCCGCGAACTGTGTTAGCTCGCGGCGGCGCTGAATGGGAATACTGGGATCAAGGGGAATGCCATTCGTGACAACATATTTGCCTGTGTGAACCAAACGGTATAGGGGAGACTCTGATGCCGTTTCGTCATCAAGCAAAAACCCGTCTGGAAATTTCTTAGGGACGCCAGCGGAGGCTACGGGGATCATCTTACTTTGATCGGATGTGACTTCGCCGATCCAAACACCTAGAAAACCGCCCTTCGTCACCGTGATTTCGCATGCGGTGGTGTATAACTCTTCCACGTCTCGGACGCGCACGATAATCTGATTGATTTCGCTCTGCAAAGCAACAGTGCGATTCAGTTTCCGAATCTGCTCATCTGAACGTTTGTGCGCCGTGATGTCTTGGCTGGTTCCATATTCCGCGACCGGGGTGCGCTGATCGCCTTCTCCCTCAAATACTATGCGCGCTTGAACTGCCAACCAATGTACACTCTGATCATCGTGGATCACACGGTACTCAGTCGAATATCGCCCCGCCCCCTGAGGGCGAGTGGTTGCACTAATTTCCTCGGTCAGACGGGAATGGTCATCAGGATGGACACGCGCAAGTATTTGATCCAGCGTGACCGTATCCGACGCAAACCCATAATGGGTGCGCGCACGTTCATCAAACCGTATCGTCCCTGTCTGAAGTGTATGCTGCCATGTGCCGAGATCGGTCGCTTCCATAGAAAGTGAAAGCCATTCTTCGCGTTCATGCAGCGCTGCTTCGGCACGCTTCCGTTTGGTGATCTCTTGCGTAAAGACGAAAATCCCTTCCGCAATCGGCTGCACCCGATTTTCGAACCATGCGAAAGTTCCATCAGGATAGAGGAATTTATACTCAAAGTCCTGTGCACGGCGTTCGATCATGCATTGGTTCAGCACGGCAAAAAGCTCGGTGGCTTCAATGCCGGGATACAACGCTTGAATCTTATGCCCAATATAGTCTGATTTAGGGCGGCGACCGAATTGCGCCGCCATATCATTCACATACAGGTAGCGCCAGTCGAAGTCGATAACTTGGCAGCCTTCGAGTAATGTATCTAATACTTGACCGTACAGGTGAGGAGAAGTTGTAGGTGAAAGCGGAGTGTCTTTGGGAAGGATATGGGCTTCTAGCTGTTCAATCCGCATATGTGCCTGATGCAGCGCTTCGCGTGTTTGCTCAAGCGCTAGGCGCAGGTTATCAAGTTCGTGGGACATAATATGCCTTCAAGCTCGTGTTCAACCAAAGCTGGTGAGCTAGAATCCGAACCAACTCCTCAACTCGCGCCAGAAGCGCATCAATTAGCCGCCATGTCACGCATAATCTTGAACACTTTGCGCGCGAATACTATACATCAGCGTAACACACGACGACGCAATTAAGAATTAATGAACTGACAAACCGCACACGTTTACACCGTATTGTGTGCGGTTTGTCGATTTTCCTTATTGCATACTTGGATCGAGTACGCGCCCCATAAACAAGACTGATCCGGTCGATTGATCGACGATGGTATACAAGAATGGTCGGTCAATCGTGAATCGATAAGGTTCGGTAGGTTCAGGCTGGGCACTGGTTGCGCCCATCATCACGACAGTTGCCGCGGCGGCTTCGGTGCCGCTTTCATCGACGCTGATAAACGCTTTGTGCAGCACATCACTGATGAAAAGGCGTTCGGTGGTCTGCGATTCATCAAACATCGCGGTGAAGTCAGCATCTGCACTAAAGGGAAGCTGCATCCCCATCTGCTGAAGCAGATCGCCCATTGGAAGACTGCTCTCGGTTTCCCATCGCGGCATCGTGAGCGTTACTTCGCCTAGTGTGGCGCTGTTGCGGAACATCAGCATCATATCCGGTGTAAATGATTGCTCGAAAGCGTCAAATGTGCCCGCATCCGGTAAGTAAATCTCCATTGCAAACCCGCCGCCGTAAGGCAGACTGATAGCCTGATAGCCGCTGTCTACGAGATAGAGAAACCGGGTTTCCTGCCGCATCATGGGCACAGTGACCGTGCTGCCATCCATCCGAGTGAAAGGCTGATCTTGCGTGAACACATCCGAGAATTGATTGAGCCAGTTTGACTTAAAATAGATCGCGTTGGCGAGTACCAACCGCGTTAAGTCATTAATCGCGCCTTGTGGCACAATATCCTCAATCAGTCCGTTTGTTTGATCCTCAATCCATGTGTTAATTTGCTCACGTGCTGCTTCGGCAGCTTGGATGAAGTCAACCAGTTCAAGCCCTGCTCCGTAATCGGCTTCAAGCTGTGCGAGGAAGTCCGCTTCAAAGGGGAAAGTCTGCTCGCCCCAGAGCGCGTTCGCTATGGCTAAACGTCGTTCAGGCTCGAATTCGGTTGCTTCGGCGTTGCCACGTTCGAGATATTGAGCAATGAGCACCGCCATCGCGCGATTTAAGTCTCCGCTTTCCAATGTGAAATGCAGCGCTGTCGCCATTTCGGAGGCGGTTTCACCGACCGCGCCGTTATATGTCATCGCCAATGCCAATGACACACTAAGCGGCGAAAAGACGAAGTTTCCGGTGGTCGTGGTGGATACCTGACGGTATAAATCAAGCGCAAACTCGTTATTGTCGTTGACTGCGACAACGCTAGGGTCGTCTTGGGCAAGCATAGGCGCTCCTAGGCTCAAAAGCATCAATATGGCGGCGGCAAGTATAAGCCTTTTCATGGTTATTCCCTTCGCATGTTTGAGTACATCTTAGCCCTTTTCTAGACGGCTTACAGCGTCGTCTTGTTCCCTCCAAACTTGCACAGAGTAGTCGCCAAGTGAGAGCCGCAGCGATAATCTCTGCTTTATCAAGATTGGGAACAATTAAAGGATTCGTCATGCGTGAATTTCACCCTAAGACAATTATTGAGCCGTTTCGCATTCGCTCGGTTGAACCGATCCACTTCACCTCATTGGCGCAGCGCGAGCAGGCGCTCAAGGCGGCGGGGTATAACCCGTTTTTGCTTCGTGCCGACGATGTGCTCATTGACCTGCTGACCGACAGTGGTACTGGCGCGATGTCGTCGCGCCAATGGGCGGGCATGATCGCTAGCGATGAGTCGTACGCCGGGGCATCCTCGTTTTACCGCTTCGAGGCTGCTGTACGTGAAATTACGGGATTCAAGCATGTGATCCCGACGCATCAAGGTCGTGCCGCCGAAAATATCCTTTTTACGAACATCGCCAAACCGGGCGACGTGATCCCAAATAACACCCACTTCGACACTACACGCGCTCATGTGGAGCATGCTGGAGCAGAAGCGCGCGATTTAGTCATCGAAGAAGGGCGGCATCCACGCTTGATCCATCCTTTTAAGGGGAATATGGATGTGCAAGCGCTGGAGGAGACGATTCGCACCGTTGGGCGCGAACGTATTCCGGCGATCATGATCACGGTCACGAACAATTCCGGCGGCGGTCAACCCGTGAGCATGGCGAATATCCGTGCTGTGAGTGAAGTCGCGCGCCGATATGGGATTCCATTTTTGATTGACGCATGCCGTTTTGCCGAAAACTCATGGTTCATCAAGATTCGTGAGGAAGGCTACACGGATAAAACGCCAATGGAAATCGCGCAAGAGATGTTTAGCTACGCGGACGGCTGTACGATGAGCGCAAAGAAAGATGGTATGGCGAATATCGGCGGCTTTCTTGCGCTCAACGACGATGCGCTGGCGGCGCAGTGCCGCAATCTTGAAATCTTGACTGAAGGCTTTCCAACCTACGGCGGGATGGCAGGCTATGATTTAGAAGCAATTGCAGCAGGGTTGTACGAGGCGCTCGATTCACATTATTTGCGCTATCGCATTCGTTCAATCGCGTATCTGGGCGATCGCTTGACTGCGGCGGGTGTGCCTATCGTTCAACCGACCGGAGGACATGCCGTTTATTTGGATGCACGCGAGATGCTCCCACATATCCCGCCCACGCAGTACCCGGCTTGGTCGCTGAATAATGCGCTGTACCTGCTCGGTGGCGTGCGTGCAGTCGAGATCGGGACGGTGATGTTCGGTTTACAGCCTGATGGCAGTGAACAGCCCGCCCGTATGGACTTGGTGCGATTGGCATTCCCACGCCGCACGTATACGCAAAGTCATGTTGATTACCTTGCCGAGGTGATCCTTGAAGCTTATGCACAGCGCGAGACGCTGCCGCCTTATCACATTGTTTCGCAGTCGCCCGTACTGCGTCATTTCACCGTGCAGCTTGAGCCGGTGATCGTTCACCACAAATCGGGACGTTGAGGCGATAGGATTTCGCAAGTGCCTGCCTATAATGTGGGTTGCGACCTTTCAAATAAGGAGCTTGGATGATGAAGCGTTTTGCTGTCGGGCTGGTGATCGGGTTGCTGGTCACTACAGTCGTTGTGTTGGCACAAGACCACACCACTGAGGATGCCGGGGCTGTTACTGTAGGGGAAAATGTTAGCGGTGAACTGGAAGTTGGGGTGCGTGATCGCTACATGTTGGAAGTGGTGGATGGCGGAACGCTCAATTTCTTTCTGAGCGGCACCGGCGCCATGGACACGTACTTGCGTATCTATCGCGAAGGTGAAACAGAACCGTTTGCCGAAAATGATGATCGCGGCGATGGAACGCTTTACTCGGCGGTAGAAGGCATCGAAGTATCAGCAGGTGAAGTGCTGATCGTCGAAGCAGGAACCTACGCTGATGGGGAAGCAGGCGCTTATACGCTGCGTGTCGCTCCTCCGGCAGTAATTGAAGATGCGGGCGAGATTACGCTGGGCGAACCGGTACAAGCAGCATTTCCTGAGAATACGCGGCTCCGTTACTCCCTCAGCGTAGCCGAAACCACACCGTTAAATATCACGCTCGAAGGCGCAGACGATCTCGATACATATTTGCGGCTCTACATCGAAGGAAATGATACTCCGGCGGCGCAAAACAATGATGCTGCCGAAGACAGTTTGTCGGCTGGCTTTACACAACTCGTTGTTCCGGGCGGTATTGTGCTCATTATCGAGGCAGGAACGAACAGTGATGCTGGAACGGGTGACTTTACGCTCACTGTTGAGCCATCCGACGTGATGGTAGACGAAGCGCTTGAGCCAGTCGAACTGGATGCAGAAATGACGCTCGGAAGCGTATGCGAAGGCGCTGAGGACACCGCAGATCCGGTGCGCTTGCAGTATGTGATGCCGGATGATGTGCTCGAAGCTGGCGTAGACTACGGCGCGGTCTTCTGCACGGAAGCCGGTAATTTCCTCGTTGACTTGTACGAGGATGATGCCCCGATCACCGTTAACAGCTTTGTATTCCTTGCTGCGAATCGGTTCTTTGACAATTTGACATTCCACCGCGTCATTGAGGATTTTGTCGTGCAGGGTGGTGATCCGCTGGGGAGCGGAATTGGCGGACCCGGTTACGAATTCGTCAATGAAACCGACAATGATCTCACGTTTGGAGGGATTGGCGTTTTAGGAATGGCGAACGCCGGACCGGATACGAACGGAAGTCAATTCTTCATAACGCTTGCGCCCGTCGCGCGGCTTGATGGCGGTTACACGATTTTTGGTCAGGTGGTCGAAGGCATGGGATCAGTCTTTGATATCGAAGTGCGCGATCCTCAATCTGCGACCGAACCCGGTACCACGATTTACACGATTGTCGTTATCACGCTCCCATCGGAGGGGTAAGCGAAAGTCTTAGACGTGTTGGGGTGGCACAACCCGTGCCACCCCAAGAGACTCAATAACCCATATGTGCCGTCACGGTACAACTTCCCGGAGGAACAAACGAAATCGACGAACCGCTGCCAGATACACCGCATCCTGTCCAAGAATGCACAACGCATTTTGGATCAACGCCGACGGCATGCGCTTGTATCGTGGTTCCCGGCGTATAACGACCGCCTTCACAATTTGGCGGTGTGTCGATCATTGCCGAAGCTCCACCGAAACATTGTCCTGCGTCAATTGTCGCGGTTACTGTATAACATTGACCATCGCCATCCGGCGGTGAGCTGCACGTTGCCGGATCCCACAAACACAACCCTTCGGGTGATGTCACGCATTCGCTGGCAGGATGCCCGCATGTATCACATGAACCGCATGGCAGCCACCCGCCCGGAATATCGCCGCCGTCATCGGGATCAGGAATCACTGGCGGAATATCGCCTTCCGGAATTTGTGAGCAGTCTCCAACGGGAATAACGTCCGCCTGAGCGACCCACAAGCTGATCACGCCTTCATGTCCGGCAAACTGCGTCTTATCGAGCTGCCACCACAGTGAACCATCTTCGCTTTCCGCGAACCCGATCACCGTGTACTCAATACCCGGATTGAGCGAGGTAAAGATGCTGCGGAAGGTTCCGGGTCCCACACGCACAGCAACTCCTTCCCGATCCGCGCGGATCGCGCACGGAGAGACAAATTGATTCGGTATATCGGTCACGATATCGACTTGAGTTTGCTGTGTACACAGGAGTTCGTCACCGATCATCACATGAAGCGTGAATACGAAGCCGTCGTAGCCAACTTCCGGCAAAATCCATGTGAAAAGCAGCGGGTCGCCGGGTACCCAATCAGCATGGGTGAGATATGTTTCTCCACCGCCGCTGATCAGTCCCGTTACGTATACAGAATAGGCAGTTGCGCCTGAGACAGCATCCCATGTCACGGTGATCATCGTTGGTATGTCAGCGTCTTGGTAAGCGGTCAAATGCAGATCGGGACAACTGCTTCCGGGAATAAATTCATCTGGGTCAGGGCATGGTGCGCACTCTGCCCCGTAAGGCAGACCGGATGCGTTCGGGTTGCAACCGGGGTTATCGCCCGCGCATGTGACGAGCAGGCGAATCGCCCCTGTCAACGCCGGATCGGCGGTCGTTACCTCGACTTCATACCACCCACTCAGCGGCGCAACGGTGATCCAATCCTCCAACTGCTCTCCCCCGCGCATCTGTGCGACGATATCTCCACGTTGATCCCGCAGCTTGACGATGAACGGGGACGGCAGATTCAGATCGGTAATCACCACAGTTGTCGGGCATGCTGTTGTTTCAAACGTGAAATATTGGGCTTCGGCGTCCGTAGGGAGAATCACGTCGAGCGGAAGCCCGTAAGCAAGTGGGAGTGCCGCCGCCGACCGTCCCAACAGCATGAGCAGAAAATCTCCGCGCGATTCATTTTCGCCGCTAATGCGGAGTAGATACGCCCCAGATTCAGGAAGAAATACGGAAAGATACGCACCGTTTGTCTCTGCTGTAGGCGTGTTTTGGATGCTTGTTTGGAGGATCAAGCCATTCGGTGCGACTAAATCAAGCTGAACATCAAGCGTTCCCGCCCATGAATCAACGGTAACTGTGACAAAATCCCCCGTATTGCCTGTAAAGACATAGGTCACAACAGGAACAGTATCCGAAACACTGCCGTACATGCGCGATCCGTAACTGAGTGTGCCGCCGGTTTGTGCTTGAAGTGTGTCAAGCGAAGAAGCGATCAGCCCCACTCCGATCAATGCCGCCAGCAGCACAAAGGTTATCTTCAAAGTAGGATGGTTGATGCGCCGCATGGTTAATCACCTCCCCAATGCACGGGACCGAGCGGTTCAAATTCGACGCTGGTGCTCCCGTCACATAGGAAGCCCGTCGGCATATCCCCGAATGCCCCGCCACCTGATGATTCTGAATAGGCAGCAACATGGACTTCAAACTGCTGATAGTCGGAGGGGAAAACATCGTTTAGGTGATATGTGGTCGCATCGCCGGGTACGGTCAGTACCCGAATACCGATTAGCCCACCCCCATCAACCGCGTAGACATGGATCAGGTATGCCTGTGCGCCTTCAACCACGCCCCAATGCACAACGGCGGCGCGGACTGCACCGGGAACAATATCGATGCCAACCGAAATACCCGGGCAAGTTTCGCTCGCCACATCACCTTCAAATGGAATTGTCACCTCGTCTATGCAGTCGATGGCGGATGCCGGGTCTTCTGAACCAGCGGTGACGACAACAGTGAACGGTGCGCGGTATAGATCATCCGGATTAAACGCGTAAGTATTTCCGGGCGTTTCAACTAGGCGAGGCGAATCTGCAACCAGTTCGCCCGCCGAATCGATAATGCTGAAAATGTACCAATCCGCGCCTTCGACTTCACCCCAAGAGAAGGTTGCTGTGAGACCGTCCAATGTGTACGTTACATCGAGCGCGGCGCACTGCTCACCGTCACTGAAGCACAGCGGACAGCCACCTGTGCCACCCGCTTGTCCAGAGCCGACACATCCGGGCGCTTGATCAAGGCAGGTGACGAGCAGTTGTATGATTCCCTGCGTTTGTGGGTCGCCTGAGCTGACGATGACTTCATAACGTCCGCTGTTTGGCTGAAGGATCAAGCGGTCTTCAACCGCATCACCGCCGTAAAGCTGCGCAATCTGCGCTCCGATCGGGTTGAAAACGTGAACCGAAAAAGGAAATGTAAACGGCTGACCGTCGCTCAAATTGGTCACCAAAAGAACCGTCGGACAGTCCTGTGTTTCAAACGCATAATATTGAGGTATGGGAGATTCAAAGATGGAAACGTCGAACGGTTGCCCAAAAACAAGCGGTGTTGGGCTGATCCCGCTGCGTCCTTGAAACTTGAGGATGAAATCGCCTGATGTGCTGCTCTCGCCGCTGATACGCAGCGAATAGATTCCGGTCTGTGGCAAATAGAGCGAAAGAGATGCTGCGAGTGGATCGTCAGAAAACGGGTGATTTCCACTACCGGAAATGATCTGACCATCTGGCGCGATCAGATCGAGACGAGGATCAAGCGTACCAGTCCAGTTGCGAATCGCCGCCTGTACCAGATCGCCCGTACTGCCATTAAAACTATAGGTCAGCGATTGACCTGCAGCCGTAATGCTTCCGTACACGCTGCTGCCGTAGCCAATCGTGCCTCCAATTTGTGCCTGAAGTTTTGGGAATGACAGCAGAAGAGATGCCATCAAAAGCAAAATGGGCACAAGTCGAGCGAGGTGAGGTACGGTGTTGCGTCTCATAGGCTCTCCTGTAAACGTACCTGTGCACAGCACTGAAGAATCATCAGCAAACACAATGTGAATTGCGCGATCCTTCACAATCATTATAGGACGAATTTTCGGACGTGCCTCGGCAGCGGCACGCGTTCGTCACTGACTCGTGTGATTTTGCATTATTCTTTGGTGGTAGATGGGCGAGCACTTACGGCAAAAAGGGAGTTTGAATGCACAAAACAAAACGCCCTTCTCATCAAGAAAGGCGTTTGTTTTATTGCGAAACTGTGAGTGTTCGACTAACCGTTTGTACCTCTGTCCTGAAGCAGGTCGCGATCATTCAGCGGTTGAACCGGGCGCGCGTTCATCTCAAAAATCGCGCGGAATGCTTCGATCTGTTCAGCGGAGATTTCGACAGGTGTCGTCAGCACCAACCAGCGGACGCCCTGTGAGCAGGGGGGCGTCGTCAGCGAGCCGCCATAGGTGAAGTAGGATGTTTCTGCCGGGAGCAAACTTGCGGCGTCGATGGTTAACTCAGTCGGTTCAGGTTCGCCTTCGGTTGCGGGCAGGTGAGCAAACAATTCTGCGTAAGCTGGATTCTCAGCACCTTCACGAAGCAGAACACCGACGACCGCCAGTGAACCATTCGCATCTTGATGCACAAAATGCAGTTCCATTTCGAATGACTCACCATTTACGGTGTGTTCACTCGGCGTATGGAAATGGAATTGAATGAGGTTGTACTGAATTTCGTTGTAAACGATGCTGCTGCCTTCGTCGTACTGTACCTGAATCGTGTGACCATTGTTGAAGATGTTGAGTGCCGATGCCGTATAGTTAAAGGCAATGTCGGTGAGGTTCAAAGTTTGTGCGTCAGCAATATCGATCGGGGATTGTGCCTCACCAAGTGAGCAGAGTTCATAATCGGGGTTGATTTCTCCCCAATGTGCCGGACCTTCTTCGCCTTCATATGTCCAGTGTGGATGTTCGGGTTCAGCATCCTGAGCGACCACAAGCGCGCCCATCAGAAGCGATACGATCATGAATACTGCTAAAAGGATTGCTGTACTGCTGCGTTTCATCAATGACCCCTTAGATGCGCAAAGCAAAATAAAACCTGATGTGGGTATGGCACATGCCCAACCATGAACCTGACGAATTGATATGGTTTAGGATTGTTGCAACCTTACCCATTGAATAATGAAAAACAAACCGTGTCTACACCTGAAGGAATTTTTTACTTATTTCGGGAAGCGAGTCTCGTGATTGTGGTCGCGATTGCAAGATGTGCTTGACTTTACTGATGGATATTCATATACTGCTCGGTATGTGAACAGTGTTCACTGAGAATGAGGTGTTTGCAGTGGTAAAGAATTCGTCAAATACACGTGCCGGGCGATTACGCCAGCTTTCGCAAGAACGCCGCGAAACTGAGCGTAAAGAACTCCGCCAGTTGATTCTTGATGCTGCGGGAGAATTGTTCGCGCAGGACGGGTATGAGGCATTTTCGCTTCGCCGCGTGGCTGAACATATCGGCTACTCTCCGGGTGCGCTCTACCGCTATTTTGATGACAAAGACGATCTACTGTTCAATGTTGCTGATGAAGGTTTCAAGCTGTTTCGAACGTCACAAGCGGCGGCAGCGACATCTGGCAGCGATTTTACTCAAACCCTGCGGGCGATGGCACATGCGTATGTTGCGTTTGGTATGCAGCATCCTACGTACTACCGGCTGATGTTTATGGAACGCCCCGATCTGCTCTTCAAGTCACGTCAAGATCAGGCGTCAGAATGGCTGCGGGCGCTGACCGAGTATCAGGAAGTCTTTGCGGCGGCAGTGCAGGCGGGAAAACTGCGGGCGGGTGATCCGGCTGCCATGAGCGAAGCATGGTGGGCAGTGCTTCATGGGATTGTCGCACTTGGCATCACGATGGGTTTCCTTTTTGATGCGGAGCGTATTCAGCGGATGTTGGATAACGCGCTGGAGATGTTTTTTCATGGCTACGGAAGTCAGCCATAGTTGTTTTTTTGTCGGGTCGTGAACACTGTTCACGAAGATTGATATGTTTACGGACAACTCACAATCAAGGATGCAGTGGAATGTCAGCAGAACGCAAAATCCTCGTTATCGGAGCAACCGGAATGCTCGGTGCGCCAGTTGTTGAGCATCTTGTTGAGGCAGGTTGGCAGGTGCGGATTCTTGCGCGTAACCCTGAGAGCGCGCAAAAGCGTTTTAACACACCGGTCGAAATCGTGCGCGGCGATGTTACCGACGAAGCAAGCATCTCACGCGCACTCACAGAATGTTCGGCGGTCTATGT
>JAPKMU010000350.1 GCA_026645745.1 Anaerolineae bacterium
TGGGGTATGTCGCCGCGAGTGAAACCAGTCTCCAAATCTTGGAGCGGCGCGAACCGGACATCATGATACGCACAACCGCCCCTATACGCGAGAAGCGTGGTTATGCTGCCGCACTCGCAGAACTTGACATCGAGCCGGGGTTGGTGGTTGACGATACCTATTTCGATCTGGATGCGATCTTCATTTATGCCCGCGAAGGCGAAACAAAGCGCTTAGTCACCGTGCTTGAAGTGATCTCACCGCGCAACAAACACAGCCCAACCGAGATGTTGGCATATCAGGCACGGCGGCAAACGATCATTGACCAGCATCGAGCGAATTTTGTCGAAATTGACGCCACGCGTTCGATCAACCGCTTGTATGAACATTTCGCGGTTGCGCATGGGGCTTATGCGACGGTGGTTTACCCGCCCGATGAACCGCCCTATTTGTTTGGGAGCGGCTTCGATCAACCGCTCCGCGTATTCGGGCTGCCGCTAGATAACACTGCGCTGCGCATCGAAACCCAGCGTATTTACGAACATGCCTATCAAAGTGCGGGTATCGCCAGCCAGATTATTTTCGAGGGCGGTTACACCGAAGCGGCGCTTCCCTTCCCATCCCTGCTCACCGAGGATCAGCGCGCTGATGTGATGGCGAAGGTGCGCGCATGGAAGACCGAACTTGATCAGCTTCGTCCGCCGAAACCCACCTCACCTTGAAATGCTAGTATTGTCGAGACGCGATGCTCCCAATTCGACTTGAAATCAAGAATTTTCTCGCCTACCGTTCGCCTGAGCCGGTCCTGTTTGAAGGGATTCATCTCGCCTGTTTGACGGGCGCAAACGGCGCGGGCAAATCGTCCCTGCTTGATGCGATCACATGGGCGCTGTGGGGCAAGGCGCGCACCAGCGCCGCCGAAGACTTGATCCATATGGGTCAGATCGATATGTATGTCATCCTCGAATTTGAGCAGGAAGGCATCCATTACAAAGTCGTGCGGCGGCGGTCGCGTAAATCCGGCGGCGGCACGCTCGATCTGCTCACACAGCAGGAGGACGGAAGCTGGATCGCGCAGAGCGAAAACCAGCCGATGAAAGCAACCCAAGCGCAGATCAACCGCCTGTTGAGGATGGACTACGACACGTTTGTGAGTTCAGCCTTTTTGCAGCAGGGCAAAGCCGATTCGTTCACGACCAAGCCGCCGCGCGAACGCAAGCAGGTACTCGCGGATATTTTAGGTTTGGCGCGTTGGGAAGACTACGAAGCGGACGCGAAAGCGAAGATCGAAGCGTGTAAAGGCACGATCACCGCGCTTGAGTCGAGCATTCGTGACAAAGTAGAAGAAATCAAGCGCGAACCGCAGTATCAAGCGGAACTCACCGAAGCGACCGTCGCTCAAGAAGAAGCGCAAGCCGCGTTAGAAATCGCAGAAGCACGCTTAGAAGAAGTCCGCCACGCCCCGAACGAACTCCGCGCGCGGCAGGGGGATCGCGCCCGCATTACAGCGGGAATCGGCGGCTACGAAGCGGAACGCGCCGGACACGAGAGCGAAAAAGCGCACCGCGAAGCGAAAATCGAGGGCTATCAAACCCTGCTGGCAAGCCGAGATGAGATCGAGCAGGGGTATCACCTGCTGCAAACCGCCCGCCAAGATGATCAAGCCCTCAATCAAAAGCTGATCCAGATGGGCGAACTCGACCGCCAAACCGCCAAACTCGAACGCGAGATCGACGCGGCGCGGGCGGAACTCGAAAAAGAAGCCGCTGCGCTCACCAGCCGGATCGCCCTATGGGAGCAGACCATCGCCGCCGCTGAACCGGAAGTGCTGGCGAACGCGCGCTACGCCGTCGAGATTTTGCAAGAAAAAGAGACGCTCCGCGACGGCTACGAAGCCGAGATCGGCGGTTTTAATGAGGAACGCATCCAGCTTGAGACGACGAATAAGACGCTCAGGCGCGAAATGGATGAACTCGATAAGCGGCGCTCCCGTTTGCAGTCCATC
This sequence comes from Anaerolineae bacterium, assembly GCA_026645745.1. Taxonomy (GTDB): domain Bacteria; phylum Chloroflexota; class Anaerolineae; order Aggregatilineales; family Phototrophicaceae; genus Flexifilum. The sequence continues at coordinate 1,985 of JAPKMU010000350.1, forward strand.
GAAGGCGCGGTCTGCCCGTTCTGCGGTCAGCCAATGGACGACGACACGCGCACCCGCTTGATCGATGAAATCGTCGATGAAGGCACAGGGAAAGCGGATACTTGGCGCGATAACCGCGCCCGACTCGATGCACTCAAGGGAGAGGTCAAAGACCGTCAAGCGGAGATCGAAACGCTGACGGAAGAACTCCGCGTCCTGCCCACCGAGCGTAACCGCGTCGCACTGCTGGAAAAAGCGGTCGAAGATGCGCACCGCGCCGACGCGGAGCGTGTCGAGGCAGAGGCGCGCCTTGATGTGCTGCGCCAGCAGCTTGAGACAGAAGCCTTCGCGCTCGAAGCCCGCGCCCAACGCGTCGATCTGGAACGACTGCGCGAACAAATCGGCTACGATGAAAATCGCCACAGCGAAGCACAAACTCAGCTTGCGCAGTATGTCGTCTACGAAGAACGGCAGATGCGCTTGAAGATCGCCGAAGAATCGCTTCCGTCTGAGCTTGAACTGCTGACGCTCACGACTGCCCGCATCGAACGCTTAAGCGAAGTCATCGTGCAAGAATACGCGGCGCTGGAAGCGCTTGATGTCGAAATCACGCGCTTAAAAGCACTGGTCGAAGAAGAACGCATTCGGCGCGAAGAAATGTATCGTCAGCGCACGCTGGAAGCGAACGCCCGCGAAAAAGTCATCATCGCGGAACAGCGCTTGAAAGCGATTGACGATGCGCGGCTGCATAAAGCGGAACTCGAAGCGCGCTTGATGGCGACCCGCGAAGAACGCGCCGTGTACGAAGAACTCAAGGTCGCGTTTGGCAAAAATGGCGTTCCCGCGATGATCATCGAGGCGGCGCTGCCGGAACTCGAAGCGAACGCGAATACGCTGCTGGCGCGCATGACCGACGGACGCATGCACTTGAGCATTCCCACACAGCGCGACAAAGCGACGGGCGGCGTTGCCGAAACGCTCGATATCGTGATCGCGGACGAACTTGGCACACGCGGCTATGAGATGTTCAGCGGCGGCGAAGCCTTCCGCATCAATTTCGCGCTCCGCGTAGCGCTGTCTCAGATGTTGGCGCGGCGGGCGGGGGCGCAGCTTCGCACGCTGTTCCTCGATGAAGGCTTCGGCACACAAGACGAGGATGGGCGCAACAAACTAATCGAGGCGATCACGGCGATTCAAGACAGCTTTGATTTGATCCTCGTGATCACGCACATTGACGATCTGCGCGACAGTTTTCCGGTGCATATCGCCATCGACAAAACGAGCGACGGCAGCCGGATCAGCGTGCGTTAATGTGGGTGTGTTACACTAAAGGGCATTGTGTGCGAGGTGCAAAATGGCTGCGAATCCGCGTGAAGAATTGATTGCGTATCTGGCGAAACTGTCGGATCAAGAAGTGGGCAAGCTACTCAAGTTTGCGCAGGTTTTGCATGATGAGGAAGCCGCTGAACCAAAGCCCGACTACGATCCGTCAAAAGATCGAATGGTTGGTTTGTTTGAAGGCACAGAAGACGCGTCTACGCGTTATAAATCCGTTGTTGAACAAGGCATCGAAGAAAAGCTGGCTTCGCACGTCAACAAGGATGAATCCATGTGATCGCCATCGCCGATACGGGTTTTGTCGTCTCCGTCGCTATGTCGAAAGATCGGTTTCACAGGGTATGCGTGCCCGTTTATCTGAGCGAGCCGCAAATCTACCTGCCTCAAACCGCGTTGACAGAAGTACTCTATTTCATCAAGCGTGATTTGGGTAATCATAAGGCGGCAGAATTCTTATTTGAAATCCCGACATCGCGCTATGAATTGATCGCCCTCGAACCTGCCGACGTTCACCGCGCGGGCGAACTCATGACCCAATACGCCGATTCTCGTCTCGATTTTGTCGATGCAAGTGTGATCGCCATCGCGGAACGTTTGAACATTACCCGTATCCTAACGATAGACAAGCGCGATTTTGGAATGGTGCGCCCAACTCATGCCGATGCGTTTGATCTCCTCCCGTAACCTGCTCATTTTCGCGCTGGCGATTTTGCTTGCCGGGTGCGGCGCGGATGCCGCGCCAGTCGTGCCGACCGAGCGCCCGACGCAAACCCCGACGCTCACCCTAACGCCGAGCATGACCCCTGATGCCGACGCGACCGCTACGCCAACGCTCACACCCGCGCCGCGCACCGCGACGTTCGGACCAACGCCGACGCCGCTGTTTGGTGAACCCATCGTCGCGCAAGCCGTTACGTTAGAGGCGACCGCGCTCAACCCGAATGCACCGCGCATCGAATTCTTCACGACGGACGTGAGCGCCGCCGCTCCCGGCAGCCCGGTGAATTTATTCTGGTCAAGCCGCAATGCCATCGGCGCGAATATCTACCGCTTAATCGACGGCGAACGGAATCAAGTCTATCCTGTCCCGCCGGATGGTCAGATCACGGTGCAAACACGCCGCGCTGACCGGGGCGCGCTCGAATTTTTGCTCACCGTGACGGACGGACGCTTAACCGCCGAACAGCGCTTGAGCATCCCGATTGCCTGCCCGGATACATGGTTCTTCCAGCCCGCGCCGGATGCGTGCCCGACCGCGCCCGCTCAAGAAACGTCGATTATCGAGCAGCCATTTGAGCGCGGACGGATGTTATACGTACAGTCATCCAATACCGTTTACGCCTTACTCAACGATGGACGCGCCCCCGCATGGATCGCGCTGCCGAACCGCTTTGATCCCGCCGTTCACGCCGAAAGCGAACCGGAGTTCAACCCGCCCGCCGGGTATTATCAACCGCTGCGGATCTTGGGCTTTGTGTGGCGCGGCAATGATACGGTGCGCAACCGTTTGGGGCTTGCGACCAGCCCGGAATTCTCGTTTAGTGGGTTTGTGCAAAGCGCCCCCGATGGGTCAAATACGATTGTTTATGCCAGCAGTGCCGACGGCACGGTGTTACAGCTTCTCCCGGATGGAGATGTCTGGCAGATCATTACGCCGCCGTAAGCCGTTGAAAGGATAAGCATGTTACCGGAAACCGCCTCCTCAATTGGCGACCGCCCCGCCGCCCGCACCGCGTATCGCGGGATGAACGAAGAAACCAGCGCGCTCCATGACCAGATTCGCCAGATGGTCAGGCAGGTGTTCATGATCGAGCGCGAGGCATTTCAGTTTGACGAAAGCGCGGGCGAACAAATTATCCGCCATCAGTTGATCGTCGATCCGTCCTCGCGGCTGACAGGCGTATTTGAAGGACGCTTGAGCATCGACAGCGAAGCCGCCTACGATCAATTGGATGAGGCGTTTAAAACGATCAACCATACGCCGGTGTTCCGGCAAGAAGGCGCGAAGCAGTACATTTATGCCGTTACCGGACGCAGCAACCCGAAGCCGCGCTCCGCGACGCTGAACATCATCCTTTTCATCGCAACGGTGATTTCGGTGCTGATGGTCGGCACGGAGTTGGAGATTTATCACCTCGCGTCCGAAAACGAAGCCGCGCTCGCCCTGTTCGATAATTACATGCTCGAAATCTGGCGCGGTTTCCCGTATGCGGCGAGTATTCTGCTCATCCTCGGCGCGCATGAGTTAGGGCATTATTTCGCGGCGCGGCGGCATAAGCTCGCCGTCACGCTCCCGTATTTTATCCCCGCTCCGCCGGGGATCGTGCCGACGTTCATCGGGACATTCGGCGCGTTTATTCAACTGCGCGCACCGATCAAAAATCGCAAGGTGCTGCTCGATGTTGGCGCGGCAGGTCCGCTGATCGGGTTGGCGTTTGCGATCCCGATCCTGCTAATCGGGCTGGCGACTTCACCGATTGTCCCTTTCACGCCGGGGGAGCTGTACTCGCTGGAAGGTTCAAGTCTGCTCTATGCCTTGTCGAAGTTCATCATTTTCGGGCGGGTGCTGCCCTCAGGCGTTGATGACGTATTCCTGAATCAGCTTGCGCAAGCAGGCTGGACGGGACTGCTGATCACGGCGATCAACTTGATCCCGATTGGTCAGCTTGACGGCGGACATCTGTT
>JAPKMU010000351.1 GCA_026645745.1 Anaerolineae bacterium
AAATAACGGCGGTAGCCTTTAATCGTGCCGATGAGCGCTAAACTCACGCCAAATGCCAGCGCTGATGCCCGCGAAAAACTCAGCATGAGTGCGATTCCGACCACGCCCAAGACCCCCCACGCGATGAAGCGAAAGCGGAGCACGGGCTTACGCGCGAACACCTGCGGCGCGAGCGTCAGCGCGGATACGACGAGGAAGCCGCCAAGCGCGTTCGGGTCAACCCAAGTGCCGATTGCCCGTTCTGCGAACTCGGAATTGTCTTCGATGTAGCGGATCACGCCGCCGTTGGGATAGCCGAAGCGCGCCAACCGTACAAGGGTGCGCTCCGCCACTGCGTCGTTCATGACATACAGACCGATGGCGATGAGGGCTTGCGCCGCCACTACAATCGTGATCACGAGTACGAGCCGTCGCAGCAACCGCGCGTCACGCAGCAGATCGACCAAAATAAACGTCATACTGATGCTGAGGAGCGTCTCAGCGAACTGCCGCGCCGTTGTTGAATTGGGCGAACCGTACTGCATTCCCAAAAGGAATGCGAGGATCATCCAGCCCATATACATCCCGATAAGCGGGTGAGCCGGGGTGAGTTGGATTTTTCCGCCGCGCCGTCCTGTCATCCACTGCGCGAGATAGACGACGAGAAACGCCAGCATCGCCGCATCCATAAACGTCGGCGTGAAACCGAGACGGAAGGGGAGAGTGCCAAACGGCAGCAGCGCCATCACGGCGATAATGCCGTACAGCGCTGCTTCGATGCTCGTTAGGATGTAAAGCCCAATCAGCGCGCCGAAAATTAACCCGATGGCGAGCAGCGGATCAAGCACAGCGATGAGCAATCCGACGATGCCGCCGACCACGCCGAGCGTGACTCCGATCAGAACGGCATATGTGCGCCGATCAAGCCCGGCGACCCAGCGTTGAAGTTCGTTTACTTGCTGCATAAATCCCCAAAAGTATGCTAACACCGATCCACGTAACCGCGCTGATCACCGCGCCAATTCTATAGGCGAGCGGATCGTAGACGAATTCTACCGTGTTTTCACCCGCACCGACCGGAACGGCGGATAGTACCCCGTAAGCGCGGATAATCTCGACCGCTTCGCCGTTCACGGTTGCACGCCAGCCGGGATAATCGACCAGCGACACGCTTAAAATGCCCTCGCGCTCCGTCTCTGCCGTGATCGTGATGCGTTCCGGCGCGAAGAATGTCACCTGCGCCGGAGTCGTCAGCGGGTCACTATCCGTTGATGAGACACCGGGATCGCGGTTTAGGATCACAATGCGGCGCGGATCGATACCCGGATCACGCAAGAGATTGATCGCGTTTTCATCCGATGATTCGATGTAATGCTGGTACATCACGAGCGCGAATGGACGCGGATCGCTCAATAGATGCAGGTTGACTGCGCCGTAAACATCTGCGCCAGAATCGACAATCTCGCTGGCGACGGGCAGTTCGTTCCAGTCGGTGAACACATAGCGCACCGCGAAAAGCTCCCAAGCCCGCGCCGTGAGCGCATCATCCGAAAGAATCGCCCACGCTCGATTGAGAAACAACGGGCTGATTCCGCGAATATCCTGCACATGGTACAGCGATCCGTAATTGGCGAGGACGCCGCGTTCGCCATCAACACGGAACGGCATTTCGGTGTCGTTCAGCGTGGCTGCGATCAGCGGCGGCGGCGCGATTGCGAGTTGATCTTCTGGCGGGACGGAATCATATGTCGCGGGGGAGTCCATATTCACCGTGAATAACTCAAATATGAGCAGTACGGCGAGAGACCAGAATGCCAAATCACGCGGGCGGTAAGCGAGTAAATTCGGGATCAGTAGGAATGCCGCACCGATCATGATCAGTGCAAAGGCAAACGGACTAATCAGGCTGTCAAAACCGCCGGAGATGTCAATCCACGCAACAAACACGAATGCGCCTAACACCAGTGCAGCGCTGAACACGCGGTTTAACCACACGCGGACGCGAAGCGCAGCGGCGTAATCGCGCGCGGCATCCCATTCGAGCAGATTTGCCGCGCCGAGTCCGGCAAGGATCGCCAATGCCTGCATGACGATAAAAGCGGCGCGTTCTTGACCGCGAAAGAAGCGCAAACCCGGCACAAGGTTATACAGCGCCGGAAAGAGCGCGCTGTTTGCGCCAAAGCTCCACACAAGCGCGAACAAAGCGACCGCTCCCCAAAATATCGCCTGTTTTTCGCGGCGGTACACCGCGATCAACGCCAATACCAGTCCGACAAATCCGATGTACAGCGGTGAATACAAGCTGACAATGCCGGGGAATACGAACTGAATGATGTCTTGGAAGGGGAAACCGTTGCCTTTTGCATCAAAGCCGAACTCGGTGCGTGTGGTGAGCGTCAGGTACTCAACGCCGGGCAGAAGCTGAACTGCCGCGCATCCCAACGCAATCGCGCCAAAGATCGCTGTACCCATGATGAACACACGCCAGCGGAATCGGCGGCGGTACACCTGAACCATCAAATAAGCGGTGAGCAGGTACGTCATGAAAAAGCTGGTTTGTGGATGACCTGCCAACCAAGAGATGCCGAGCGCCGTTCCGGTCACAATCAACCACACTGGATGCCAGCGTTCGCGGGTCGCTTCGTGAATGCCGATCAGCGCCAGCGGCAGCCATACTGCGGCTTCAAGAATGGCGAGTTGAAGCGGCGCGTACCCAGTCGTGAATCCGCTGTAGCCGACGATCAACGCGCCGACGAATGCACCGAATACACTCCCGCGCCGTCCGAGCGTGATCCGCCGCATGAATACGTACATGAGTAAGGTGTATGCCAAAACATGGGCGGTCATTTCGTATTCGAGCGTGCGGTAGCTAAACCCGCCAGAGAGTTTCGCCAGCGCGATTGTGATCAAGCGCGGGGGATAAAACACCGCCGCTTGCGTATCAGCGATGAACGGAAGCCCTCCGTTGTTGTATGGATTCCACAGCGGCACTTCACCATCTGACCAGCGATCATATTGGTAAGCGGCGAACGCGACGAACTGCCCGGAAAAGTCCCCTTTTTCGAGTGAGGCTTGATCCGCGCTGATCGGCGTGAAGATGCGCCAGAAAAAGAGCATCCATAAGGCGATCAGCGCCGTCACTGCCAGAACGTCTGGCGCAAAGCGGCGGCTCAAGAGATTACTTTCTGGAAAAATTCAGCCGTTTCACGGGTGATGGTATTCCACTCAAAGCGGCGTGCTAAGTCGCGTGCGCCGCTAGAAAGTGTCGCTCGCAGATCGGGATCATGATACAAGCGGCGGCACAGTGCCGCGAGCGCACGCCCATCGTCAATTGGATGAAACAGCATATTTTCCCCATCGACAAGATCGGGATTTGGCACAATCGAAGGTGTAGTCACGATGGCACACCCGTATTGGAGCGCCGCCATCAAACTTCCCCGACGATATGAGACTCCATCCCGAAACGGAAATGCGATCACATCAATTGAACACAGGGCTTCCGCAACCTGCATTTCGTCTACGTAGCCCGTGCGCGTCACGATGTCATCAAGTTCAAGCTGATTGATCCGGCTGTTGATCTCGGCGATGTAACTCACGTTTGTTGGGTCACTGCTGCCTGCTGTGCCGCCGATGAACAGGACACGCACAGGAACAGCATCGGCGCGCAAAATCGCCGCCGCTTCGAGCAGCGTTTCGACCCCTTTTGTGCGGTTGATCAAGCCAAAGAAGCCGATCACGAACTCACCCGCGCTTATACCCTGACGCTCACGGTGGGCTGTACGGTCAAATGTATCAGGGAGGATGGGAAGAATGTTGCTCCCTATCGGGATCATGGCGGTAGTCGGAAGACTGCTGACCTGCGCGAAGTCTTCATGATTGGTGACGATCACACCGGCAGATGCTCGCGCCAAACGCTTCACGATTCTATCGCGCAGTTTGCCCGCTTTCGGAAACAAGTAGGGTACGCGCAGATCATGACAGGTTGTGACGACTGGAATCGGGCGGACGGCTTCCGGCAAAAAATGAATATAAGGCGACATCTGATAAGCTGCTGTTTGAAATTGCAGACTGATTACGTCAAGTTGATGGGTACGCGCCCATCGTCGAATGCGCCCGAGGGCAGCGAGCGACCAGCGATGAATCGTCGCATCAACCGAGACCGCCAAATTGGAGGCTTTGGCGGCGGCGCTGCTGAAGACATAAACCTGATGACCTTGCTGAGTTAAGCTCTCTGCAAGGATGGCACTGTACGCACCGACGCCGCCTTCCATCGGGGGATATTCGCCTGTTACGATCCCGATTCGCATCGTTAGCCTCTCAAACCAGAGCGCAGCACTTCTTGATACATTTGGCGACGTTTCTGGCGCATCTCGCGCTTGTGACCAAGTGCGCTTTTTGCGCTTTCGATGAACCACTGAATGCGATAGTTCAGCAAAATATACAACCGCAGCACATCTGCGGTTGCTGCCCCGTGATGCTTGCGAAAGTAACGAATTTTGCTCGTTTGGAAATAAATGTGAGATCGCGCGCCCGCTTGTTCCGTACTCTTTCCGCCGTGATGGATGATCGATGTGCTGGCAACATAGGCAGCTTTCCACCCACAAGCAGCGGCGCGTTTGCACCAGTCTACTTCTTCCGAAAACATAAAGAACCCCTCATCCATGCCGCCGATTTGCTCATAAACTTCGCGGCGGATCATCAACGCTGATCCTTGCACCCAGTCTACCAGATGCGACGTTTCCGGGGTTGGGTTGTCTAACGGAATGTGACTAGGCGGTAAATCGAATAAGTGCGGCGCAAGCCACAAACTTTCGCGCAGTTCAAGCGCCAGCGTTGGGAAACGGCGGCGCGTTGATTGATAACTGTTGTCTGTATTGAGCGTTTTCGGTCCGACGATGCCAACGGTGGGGTTTGCATCAAGATACGTCGTCAATGCCGCAGCCGTGTCATCGAGCAAAACAGTATCCGGGTTCAACAGAAAGAGATACTGCCCACGTGCGGCATTTAGCCCGATATTGTTTCCGCGTGTGAAGCCGACATTTTCGCTCTGCGCGAGTAGGATCACCTGTGGAAACTGATCACGAATCATTGTGACCGTATGATCTGTGCTTGCCGAATCAACGACAATCACTTCGATGGATCGGGTGCTGTGCGCGTAAATCGACTCAAGGCAGGTTTTCAGCAGATCCGCGATGTTCCAACTGACGATGATGAACGAAACATCCACAGCGGAATCAGACATTACGGTGTCTCCGGCGGGAGTAGAAAAAGGCGTTCGGCGTTGCGTGTGGTCACGAGCGCCATCTCGGATGGATCAACGCTGTGCAGCGCCGCCAAGCGTTCGACCATCAGCGGAATATAGGAAGGTTCGTTACGCTTACCCCGGTTTGGCATGGGAGTGAGATAGGGCGCATCGGTTTCGACCACGATTCGATCCATTGGAACGCGGGCAGCCGTTCGGCGCAAGTCTTCCGCGTTCTTATATGTAATTGGTCCGGTGAAGCCCAGATAAAATCCGGCGGCAAGCGCCCGCTCCGCGATGCTTTGCGGCGCAGAGAACGAATGCAGCACACCCGGACGGGTGCGGAGTTCAGGCGGGAGTGACCCCGCCCATGATTCCAAAATCGCCATTACATCTTCGTGTGCTTCCCGGTTGTGAATGATCACCGGAAGTTTGAGCCGCGCGGCGATCTCCAACTGCTGTTCAAAGGCTCGCCGTTGGATCGGTTTCGGACTGGTGTCCCAATGATAGTCCAGTCCGATTTCACCGATGGCAATCACTTTCGCGCGCTGCGCCGATGCCGTAATCCATTCCAAATCCGAGTCCGAAAATTCAGCGGTGCTGTTGGGATGCACCCCAGCCGCCGCATAAATTCCTGCATGCTGTTGAGCGAGTGCAAATGCGGCGTCGGTCGAACTTCGGTCAACGGCGGGAATGATGATGCGTGTGACCTGCTGCGCGGCTGCATGCGCAATCACCGCGTCTCGGTCGGCGTCGAAC
>JAPKMU010000352.1 GCA_026645745.1 Anaerolineae bacterium
TGGAGCGGCAGCGGCACGATCCTTGAACTCACGGCTGTTGGAATGACCCTACAACTTACGGACGACAGCGAAATCTTCGTCGAACTCGGACCGGAAAGCTACTGGAGCGCGCAGGGCGTGACCCTTCTGGCTGGCGCACAAGTCACGGTAGATGGCTTTTTCAACGGGACAGATTATCACGCCCGCGCAGTCACGACGAGCGGCGGCACGGTGTTAACCGTGCGCGACGAAGCCGGATCGCCGCTGTGGTCAGGCGGAAACGGCGAGGGTTCAAACGGCGGTCAGGGCGAAGTGCAAATCCCGGCGGATCAATGGGTGACGGTCGAAGGCAGTGTGACGGCGCTCACCAACAACGGCTTGATCCTGCAAACGACTGATGGTTTGGCGCTCACTATCTCCTTTGGGCGTGCGGACTTCTGGCAGCAGCAGACGGTCACATTTGCGGTTGGAGATGCAATTTCGATGCTCGGTTTCTGGCAGGGCGAGCAGTTCAGCCCCGGTCAGGTGACGAAGACCGCAACGGGCGAACGCATTCTGCTCCGCGATCCCAACGGTCGTCCATTGTGGGCAGGTCCCGGTCGCGGTCAGGGCAATGGGAACGGCGGACAGGGAACGAACGTCACGCCGGAAGCTACCGCGACGCCTTCCGCCTAAACTGACAACCCGGAGACTTGATCATGACCGACAATCACGATCCCCGACCTGATGACCTGAAACAACGCGTGTGGGAATCCATCCAGCGGGATGAACTCCCACCCAAAGATGATCGCGGACGGATGCGCGTGGTGATGAACAACCTGATCCTGCATCTGCATCCGAGCAAAGTCGCCAAGCCGACGCTCAAATTCACCTACACATGGGGACTCGGCGGGCTGGCGCTGCTGCTCGTGGCGATCCTCTCGTTCACGGGCATCATGCTGATGTTCGTCTACACGCCATCGCCGGAATTCGCCTATCAAGACATGCTCAACCTGCAAACCGAAGTTTGGTTCGGGCAGTTGATCCGCAACCTACATCACTGGAGCGGCAATCTGCTCGTGATCGTCGCGTTCCTGCATCTGCTGCGTGTGTTCTTCACCGGCGGGTTCAAAACACCGCGTGAATTCAACTGGATTTTGGGGATCGGGCTGCTGCTGTTGATCGTTGGCGCGAATTTCACCGGCTACCTGCTGCCTTGGGATCAACTGGCGTACTGGGCGGTGACGGTCGGCTCCAGCCTATTGAGCTACGTCCCGCTGATCGGTGAGCCGCTGCGGAATTTCCTGCTCGGCGGACCGGAAGTCGGTGCGGTGACACTGACAAACTTCTACGGGCTGCATGTGGCGATCATCCCACTCACGTTGATGGGAATCGTCTCGTTCCACATTTGGCGCGTGCGAAAAGATACGCTCAGCATCCCACATAAGCTCGATGGCACGGTGGACGGGGCAGAAGGAAATCAGGTCGAAAAAGTGACGACGCTGCCTCATCTCGTCTCGCGCGAATTCGTGTTCGCGCTGGTGATGACGGGCGCGATCCTGCTCTGGTCGGTGTGGGTAAATGCGCCGCTCGAAGCCGCCGCCAACCCAGATCACAGCCCTAATCCTGCCAAAGCTGCATGGTATTTCATGGGTTTACAAGAACTGCTGCTGCATTTTCATCCCGTTTTTGGCGCGATCATCATCCCGGCATTAGGAATCGGTGCGTTGGCGCTGCTCCCGTATCAACGCTTTGACCTGAGCGCCGAAGGCGTGTGGTTTCGTTCTGCCAAAGGACGGCGTATGGCGATGATCGGCGCGTTTACCGCCTTGATCGCTGTGCCGCTGCTCGTCGTCTTCGACGAATACGCGCTTGATCTGCCGGGGATGCTGCCCACACTGCCGACGATTATCAGCAATGGCTGGATACCGTTGGCGGCACTGCTGCTGCTCGTGATCGGCTACTACGACGGGATGAAACGGCTGTTCAAGGCGACGGCGTGCGAGACCCGTCAAAGTCTGTTTGTGCTTTTGGTGGTGTCGTTCATCGTGCTAACGGTGATCGGCGTGGCATTCCGAGGTGAAGGCATGGCATTGATGCTCCCGTGGGAGGTGCTGTGATGACGGACAAAAGTGTTTCGCGCCGCGACTTTCTGAAGATCGCATGGGGCGCGGCGGGCGTGCTGGCAGCCGCCGAAGCGGGCGGCGTGGTCTTGAGCTTCTTCTCGCCGCGCATCGTTGAAGGTGAATTCGGCGGCATAATCGAAGCGGGCGCGGTCGAGTCATTTCCACCGGGAAGCGTGACACCGTTCACACAGGGTCGCTTCTATCTGGTACGGATGCCCGACGGCGGTTTTGTGGCACTCTACCGCAAATGTACACATCTCGGCTGCGCAGTCCCTTGGAATCCGGCAGAAGGCAGGTTCATTTGCCCATGTCATGCCTCCGCCTTCGAGATGGACGGGGAAGTCATCAACGCGCCAGCGCCGCGACCGCTGGATCGCTTTGCTATCACGATTGAAAACGGGATCGTCAAAGTCGATACGGGTACACCAATCCAGCGCGATCATACCAGCGCCGTTGATTTCGTGTATGCGGAGGTGCGATCATGACACGTCAAATGAGTTGGATTGCGTTGATCGGCACATTCATGATTGCAGCGGCATTCGGAATCGCCGTGATCCGCGAACCCGCACGGCAGGCAGAAGCGTCAGCGGCGCTTAACACGGCGCTGATCGTGGAAGGCACGGACTTATACGCGGAAAACTGTGCAGCCTGTCACGGGGCAAGCGGTGAGGGAATCGCCGCCTATCCGCCGCTCACGACGACGGTCAGCATGGACGCGCAGACCGTCTACAACACCATCGAACGCGGACGCTACAATACAGGAATGGCGGCGTTCGGCGTGGATGAAGGCGGCATTTTCACCGGGATGCAAATTCAGAGTCTCGTCACCATGCTGCAAGCCGACACATGGGATACTGTCGCCGCGCGGGTGGCAGAACTCGGCTTGACCCCGCCGCAGATCGTCGTCGCGGAGATTCCCGCCGAAACCGTCGCGCTGGTGGAAACCCTGCCCGATGGTGCGGCGCTCTCAACAGGTTTGACCGTCTACGCGGAGAACTGCGCCGCCTGTCACGGCGCGAACGGCGAAGGCTCGGCGCTTGCGCCCGCGCTGAATACCGACGAACTGCGCATCCGTTTGAGCGATGCGGATATTGCCCGCATCATCAGCGAAGGCGTGCCGGGGACGCTCATGTCGTCATGGTCAAGCGCGTTGGATGCGGCGCAGCAGCAGGGCGTGATCGCGCTGATCAGCCGTTGGGGCGAACTCAACGCCGCCGGGGTGAGTCTGCCCACGATTGAAGCCGCGCCGCTCAACATGAGTCCGCAGGCAGTCGCCAACGGGCAGCGCTTGTTCGACTTGCTGTGTACGCAGTGTCATGGCATCGACGGCTACGGCTCACCGATTGCACCCGCGCTGAATAACCAGACCTTCTTGAGCACAACTCCCGACGCGGCAATACAAGCGATCATAGCGGGCGGCGTGAGCGGCACGGTTATGCCCGCGTGGAGCGGCTATCTCAGTGATGCCGACATTGCCGCGATTGCGGCATACCTGCGCAGTTTGCAGCCGAACGCACCGATTGTCGCGCCCGCGCAGCCGTGACTATAATCGCGTGAACGAAGAAAGGCGGACGCATGGCGCACAAAATCTTAGTCGCAGACGATGAACAGGCGATCCTCAATACGGTACGAGCCTATTTGATCGAAGCCGGAATGCTGGTCGTGACGGCTAAAAACGGACGGGAGGCGGTCTACGCCTTCCGCCACGAACAACCCGCGCTCGTCATCCTCGACGTGATGATGCCGGAGATGGACGGTTGGGAAGCAGCGCGGCTGATCCGCAAGGAGAGTCAGATTCCGCTGCTATTCCTGACCGCCCGCGTAGACGACATCGATCATGTCACCGGATTGGAGATCGGGGCGGACGAGTACCTCACCAAGCCGTTCAGTCCGCGTGTGCTGGTCGCCCATGTGCGTGCGCTCCTCCGACGTGTTTACGGGGATTTAGGCACGGTTGCTCCTGTGTGGCGCGCGGGTGATCTGGAAGTCAACAGCGAGACACACACCGTCACCCGCGCTGGAGAGCGCATCGAACTCACGCCCACCGAATTTGAACTGCTGGCGGCGCTGATCGCCCGACCGGGGCGTGTGTTCACCCGCGCGGAACTGCTCGACCGCTTGCAGGGGCAGAGTTTCGCCGCCTTCGAGCGCGCGATTGATGTGCATATCAAGAATTTGCGCGCCAAGATCGAACCCGATCCGCGTGACCCGCAGTACATCGAAACCGTGTTCGGCGTTGGCTACCGGATGCGTGAGGCATAGCATGTTCAATCGTCTATCCGTCCGGCTGTCGCTGGCGTTTCTGCTCTCCGCGTGGATCGGGATCGCGGCGATGGTCTTGGTCGTGCAGCGCACGCTGGACGCGGGATTTCGCCAGTACGTCATCAGCCGTGAGAGCGAGATCAACCCGGATCAAGTGTCACGGTTGGAAGCGTATTACGCCGCCAACGGCACATGGGATGGGGCGAACTCCATTCTGAGCGGACGTGGATCGGCGGGCGGTGCGGGGAATGGTGCGGGCGGCGGCGACAGCGGGCGCGGCGCGACCTTTTCCATCGTCGGCTTAGATCACACGATCATCGCCTCCACCGACTCCGCACTCGAAGGGATGGCGGTTGATCCGGCGCTGCTGAATTCCGCTTCTCCGCTCGTGGTGAGCGGCGTGCAAGTGGGCTGGTTGTACCGCGCTTCTCCGGGGATACAAGCGCTCGGCGCGGCGGAAGTCGCTTTTCTCGATGAGGCGAACCGCTGGTTGACCGCTGCCGGACTCGGCGCGACGGCGCTGGCGCTGCTCGTCGGCGTGATCCTTGCTTATTCACTGGCGCGTCCACTGCGCGAACTGACGACGGCGGCGCGCGATCTGTCCGTTGGACAGTTGGGGCGGCAGGTGGATGTGCGCGGCACGGTTGAAGTCAACGCGTTGGCGGCGGAGTTCAACACCATGTCCCAAGCGCTCGCCGAAGCGGAGTCCTTGCGTCAGCGCATGGCGGCAGACGTGGCGCACGAACTCCGCACTCCGGTCAGCGTGCTGCGCGGACACCTCGAAGCCATGCTCGACGGCGTGTATCCGCTCGACAGCGCACATGTCGCCGTCGCTCATGATCAGACCATCCACCTTGCGCGGCTCGTCGAAGATTTGCGCGTGCTGACTCTTGCGGAGGCGAAGCGGCTGCCGCTCGAACGGGCGCAGATTGCCCCGGCGACGTTGGTGAGTCAGCTTCTCGACGCTTTTGAGCCGCTGGCACTCGACGGCGAGATCCGCCTCACCCGCGAGATCGCACCCGATTTGCCCGCGCTCCATGTGGATGTGACCCGCATCCGTCAGGTGATCTCGAACCTGCTCACCAATGCGCTGCGCCACACCCCCACCGGAGGCGAAATCGCCGTTAGCGTGAAGCGTGAGAACGACTCGGTGTGCTTCAGCGTGGTGAATACGGGCAGCAGCCTGAACGCCGCCGACGCCGCGCGCGTGTTTCAACCGTTCTGGCGCGCGGATGCTGCCCGCGAACGGGACAGCGGCGGCAGCGGCTTAGGTTTAGCGATCAGCCGGGAGATCGTCGCGCTTCACAGCGGCTCAATGAGGGTTGAGAGCCACGACAACCGCGTAACCTTCGCGTTTACGCTGCCCATTGGCGCATTTAAGTCAGATTTAAGGGAACGTTGAGTGTGGGTTTAAACATGGATGTGCTCAATCGCGTATCGTAAGGACAGTTACGACGATACAGCGGAGACATCCTGAAATGGCAAATCCAGACCGGACACGAAAACTACTGGTGAGAAGTGCACTCGTCACCAGCGCGACGATTGCAACCTTTGTCGGCGCACAAAATCTGGCAATGCTGGACACGGCGCGCATTGAAGCATTGTTCACCCCTTCTCCGGAAGCGGTCGTC
>JAPKMU010000353.1 GCA_026645745.1 Anaerolineae bacterium
GACAAGCCGCCTACTCCTCTGGAGAGGAGTAGAAGTCACGGATTTTACGGCGTGATCAACACCTTACCACCACTCATCTGAGCCGTGTACAGCCGCAGCGCATCGTCAAATCGATCCAGCGAGAAATGGGCGCGCACGTCCGAGCGGAACGCAGCGCTTTGCGCTTGCACCGCCGCCCATGCCTCCGCCACCTTGACCGGATTCTGAGGCATCCAACTGGAAAGCCAGAAGCCCTGTACATGCTTATCGCGGAAAATAAACTGATCCACGCCAACCGAAACGGGTGAACCTTCTAAGCCGCCGTACACGATGATCCGTGAGCCGTTTGGCATGGCGCGCAAAATCCGGTCGGTCAGCGATCCGCCAACTGCATCGAACGCCATGCGCGCCCCCAAGCCGGACGCCATCCCGCGCAGATCGCCGTCAAAGGTTTCACTGGAAGAATCGAGGACATGTGCCGCGCCTTCTGCCGTCAAGCTCTCCATTTGAGCCGCGCGCCGCACAATATTGATCACGGCGATCCCGCGTGATTCTCCAAAGCGGCGCAGCATCTTACCGAGCGCACTCGCCGCCGCCGTTTGAATCACCGCTTTCACGCCCGCCGCCGCCGCCATGTCGATCAGCGCCCAAGCGGTGAGCGGATTCACCAGCATCATCGACGCAGCATCATCCGAAATATCATCCGCGACGGGCAGTACCACCGAACTGTGCGTCACCAAATATTCGGTGTACGTGCCGATTGCGCCGGTCGCAAGGCACGCCGCGCGCCTGCCAACCCAATCCGCCGCGTTCAGTTTCTCGCCAACGGCGATCACCTGCCCACCGCCTTCAAAACCGGGAATCGTCGGGAGCGGCTTACGAATGCCGTACATCCCTTGCAAAAATGCCACGTCCGACGGGTTGAGCGGTGCGGCAGTCACGCGCAGCAGCACTTCATCCGGTTTGAGCGGCGGCAGATCGTAATCCTCCACACGCCAGCCATCGAGGTTATACGAATGCAAAACAACCGCGCGCGTGCGCGTGGGCAGGGAGGTCATCAGAAAAATCCTTTAACATGATGTTTTGCGCGAATGATACGTCAGCCCGCGCCGCCTTCAAAATCGAATTTCTCAACCGCGCTTGCGATAAATTCAACCAGCAGCGCGGCAGCTTCTTGATTGGCGACCTCGTTGGGGTGGCTGTCCCATTCATCCACGCGGTATTCCGCGCGCAGATAGCCGTCATCGTCCGCCAGCGCCGAGAAGAAATCGAACACCACGAGATTCGTCCGCCCCTCGCTGTATTCGTCTGATGTGAGATACGCTGCCCATTCCCGCGCCCGCGCTGCCGCTTCGGGTGATGTTGCGTTCGGCACGAGCGGCGGCGTTGTGAACGGGATGAACAGATGATCCGGGTATTGATCGATCACATCCCGAATCGAGAGGTAATAATCGCGGTACTCCTCAAACTGCGCATCACTTTCGATATTGGAGGATGGAAAACAGCTTTTGAACAAGATCACCGGAAATTCGAGCATGTGACTCAGGGTGTTTTCCGGCGGATCGGTCACGTCCTGATTAAAGATGGTGTACCAACCAATCGGATCAGTGTTGTCATCGGGGACTTCCCAGTTGATGCCGAGGTTTACGCCGGAGCCGTCGGTAAGCCCTTCGTCGTTATAACCGTGATCCCAGAGTTCAAGCGAATAATCTGCTAACCCTTCACGCAGTCCCCCCTGCCAGATCAAACCGCCCCCGGTCGAGTGATGCATGAACAGGACGCGAATAGTGGGGTCTTCTTCAGCAGAAGCCGGGATAAGCAAAACGAACGGAAGTAGAGCGAGGAACAGAAATGAAAGGCGACTGGAGCGCATCGTCATCTCCTTTGGAGCAACGCGCCGTTTGACTCCAGCATATGCCCGTTTAGCGGATTTTGCGCGGTCGTATTAGGCTGTACCAGACCGCCGCGCCAAGCATCAGCACCGCCGTGAGCGCCCACAGCGCCGCCCACACCCCCGCCGGAATCAGCGGGGCGACTTCCGCGCTAAATGCCGCCGCGTCGTTGCGGATATTTCCAAGCGTCGCACCGCTGCTGTTGACCAGATACACGAGGTCAAGAACGGCATTGAGTCCGGTCAGGATCGCCAGCACGTTTAAGAGGATGAGCGTCAGATCAGGCGGCGCTTTTGCGCTCAGGATGATCAAAACGACACCCATGCCGATCCCGACGACAAACGCGGTTGACAGAAAATCGGTGAATAAGACCGAGAAGGCGATCAACCACACGCCGAGAACGCCCGCGATCACGCGTGGATAGGGGATGGTATTCGCCAGATAAAACAGCGCCGCCCCAACGAACGCCGCGCCTAAATAGCCCGCTGGAAGGATCAACGCCCGCGATCCTCCGGCGGTCAGCGCGATTCCTGCACCGCTGCTGTACACCTCGAAGCGCTCAAAATGCCCACCGCTGATCAGCGCCGCCAGCCCATGACCGCTTTCATGCACGAACGTGACGAACAAACGCACGGGATAAAGCAAAAAATCGAGTGCGGGAATGTTCCACAAGAGCAGAACAACCCCGAACCCGATTACAGCGGCGATAAACGCGCGGCGGCGGTGCGAAACAACAATCACGTTCATAGAGTCGCCTATCGTGCGTTATGCGCGGTTTCCTGAGATCAGGCGATAGCCGAAGATCACGATCACTGCGCCGATGGTGCCGAAGATGATGCTGCCGATGAAACCGCTGCCGCCGAAGATGATGCTGCCGACGATCCCGCCGATCAAGCCCAGCACCATGTCATTGATCGCGCTCTGCGGACGATCCCCGTTGACCAAGCGGTTTGCCAGCCATCCGATAAACATCCACATCAGAATCGGGATGATCAAGCCAAACGTGAGTGAACCGAGAATCGACAGCACAACGAACGCGCCGATAATCAGGAGAATTAACACGAGAATGCCCATTGCACCTGCTCCATTGTGTCATGCTTACGATTACTATATACGGGGCATCTCCCCGTAAGGTTGCATTTTTGACCCCTGTACCTCGCAGAATCGGGCTTTTTTGCAACTTTTGTATGATTCCGCATTTTGCGTCTCGTTTTGCCCTCACCCCGGACGACCACTCTCCGTTAACAGTTCACAGGACGATACTTTTGCCGTGTTTTCTCCCCCTCATCCCCGCCCCTCTCCAACTGTAGGGTTGAGAGGCGAGAAAACAAGTGATCTGCTCCCCCTCTCCATCGCAAGCGATGGAGAGGGGGTCGGGGGGTGAGGATGGCAGTTCCTAAAAGTTATCCGGCGACAAGTTGTCGTCTTGCGTGATGACCAGAGATCCCGGCACGTTCTCGTCCGCGTAATAGCTGGCGATCCAAATATCGTATTGACCTTCCAACGGCGGATCAAAATCGACCGTCGGGTTGAGCGTGTTAAAGCTGTCATCCACGCACACCCACGAGCCGTCCGGTTGGTTGATCACAAGGACGGTATCGCCCTCACCGCCTTCGGATGCAAAGAAGATGCGGAGGAAGTTACCACCATCTTCTAAGAAAACACGGTAATCCGGCTGCGAGGTCGCATAGCCCCGGCATTGATCGCCAAGATCAAATGACGCAATATCGACGCTGTTATTCTGTGTCGCACCGCTGATCACTTCGATCACATGCGGATCATCGAAGCCGCGTTCAAGTTGAGTTTCGCCGTAATTCGAGTCGAGCCGATAATCGAGTTCGCCGCTGCTGCTCGGCGGTGCGTCATTATCATCACGGGGATCACCACCGGGGTCAAAACCCTGCCCACCGGTTTCGAGCGCATACTGAAGCGCGGGAAGACTGATAATCCCTCCCAAACGCCCACCCGTGCGCTCCTCGTTCTGCACAACCGACGGAATCCCGATGAACTCCCCCGCGAGATTGACAGCGGTTCCGCCGCTGTTCCCCGGCGAGATTTCAGCGTCAGTTTGGTATAGGAACGGCAGACGGTCGCCCCCAAAACTTTCATTTTGAATGGTGGTTATCGTCCCATCCGTGAATACCAAAAATCCGTTGCCGATGCTGGGATACCCAAAAACGAAGACCGGCTCACCTAGCTGCGGCAGGGTTGATGCAAGGGTAATAAACGGCAGATTGAGCGACGACGGGCTGACATCGCGTTCTCTGTCATCACGATCAATTTGCAAAATAGCGAAGTCAAAATCAGGAAATACTTCGACAACTGAGGCAAAGTAGCGAAGTTCCGGTAGCTCTGCCAGATCGGTCGGCATAAAGATTGCGAAATCCTCGCCGCCTTCAATCACATGGTAATTGGTATAGATCAACCCATCGGCGCTGATAATCGTGCCCGATCCTGACGGGTAAAACTCACCATCTACAATTACAGTGATTTCGACGACGCTCTGCGCAATCCGATTGATCTCACCGGCTGGCAGCCGCTCCTGAGCGCTCACCTGTGCGGCAAAAGCAAGCAGGAGAATGGAAACGATGAACCCCAGACGTTTCATAAGGTACGTGTTCCTCGTTTTATCGATGTCGTAAAATGTGGCATCCCAAGCACATACTAACAGTGTACTAGAGCCTTTGACTGCGTGCTATAATCCTTTGCTATGAGCAAACCGTCGATTCTACTACTCTCTCTCACCTTTCTGGTCACGGCGTTAGGGCTGGCGGCGTGTGATCCGTTTGCGCCGTTCCCGACTCCTACGCCTCAGGTGATCATCGTGACCGCCGAGCCGAGTCCCACGCCAGAGCCAACTGCGACTTTGGCAGCGACAGCCACACGCACACCGACCGCCGCGCCCAGTTTGACCCCTACCGCGACCGGAATTCCGTGTGACGAGGACAGCGGGCAGTTGATCGCGTTTGACGAATTTCGCAGCCCCAGCGCCAATGAGAATCTGCGCTACCGTGTGTATATCCCGCCGTGTTACATCCAATCACAGCGGCGCTACCCGGTGGTGTTCCTGCTGCACGGGGCAAGTTACACCGAAACGCAGTGGGACGAGATCGGTATTGATGAGTCGCTCGATCAAGGGCTGCGGCTTGGCGTGATCGGTCCGATGATCGTCGTAATGCCTTTCTTCGGCGTGATCGGCACGCGCAACACCTTCCCGCCGGATCGCTCATATGAGACGGTCATCCTTGATGAACTGCTCCCGGCAGTTGAGCGCGACTTCTGCACATGGAGCGACCGCGAACACCGGGGAATCGGTGGAATTTCACGCGGCGGGTTCTGGGCGTTCAGCATCGCCATGCGTCACCCGGATGTGTTCGGGTTTGCGGGGGGTCACAGTGCCGCGTTCAGCGAAGACGGTGCGCCACCCGCGAATAATCCGCTGGAATTGGCGCTGAATGCGACCTTCCTAGCGCAAGCGAATCTGCGCATGTATCTTGATGTGGGTACACAAGACCCGGCGAGCGCGAATTTGCAGTTGTTCAGCAGCCGTCTGAGCGCACGCGGGATTGATCACACATTTATTATCAATCCGTCGGGCGATCACAGTGAGGATTACTGGCGCGCCCATGTTGCGGAATATCTGACGTTTTACGCCGAAACGTTCCCACGCTCGACAGCGGAACTGCCAAGCTGTTTAGAGCCAAGTCCGTGATTTCCCCTCACCCTGCTCAACGAAGTTGAGCCGTCCCTCTCCCAAGCAAGCGAGGAGAGGGACAAAAAGCTGTTTTCTCGGCGGCGGGAGCGGGATAGAATTACGAGAGAGAATCCAATGCCAACCCCGTTTACTCATTTGGCGGCAGCCCGTCACATGCTGGCGGATGCTGCGCTTGCGCCGCTGTTCCAACGCGAACGCGGCGCGTTTTATCTGGGAAATATCGCCGCTGATGCGCATTCTTGCGCAGGGCGGCAGCGCTGGGAAACCCACTTTTACCGCTACGATTGGATGCCTGAAGATCCCCCTTGGCGTGTGATGCTGCGCGAAAATCCCGCGCTGTGGACGCCTGC
>JAPKMU010000354.1 GCA_026645745.1 Anaerolineae bacterium
TGCAGACTTCATCCAGCGAGGCGTGCAGAATGGTACCTTCTTCATGGCGATGGGCGGCGATTTCTGGGGCGCATCCATCCCCACCGCTTTCTCCGAAGGACGCTTGGCGGGGATCGTGATGCCGGACTGGTATGCAGGCTGCTGCCTCAAGCCCGGTGTTGCAGAGATGGCGGGTCAGTGGAGTGTTGCACCGATGCCTGTTTGGGAAGGCGGCGGTCATACAACCTCGGTATGGGGTGGTACGGCTTTCTCAATCTCTAAGAATTCCGCACATGTGGACTTGGCTTGGAGCTTGCTTGACTACGCCTATTTGTCGCTGGACGGTCAGCTTGACCGCTACGAGGCAATTCAGTTCTTCCCGACCATGTACGAAGCGCTCTCTGATCCGCGCGTCACTGAAGTCGAAGATCCATTCTTTGGCAACCAGCGAATCGGTCAGGTCTTTGCTGATGTCGCCCTCGACACGCCCGTTTACTATCAGAGTGCGAATCGCCAGTTCTTCCTGAATGCGCTCGGCGACAGTTTGCCCCTGCTGTTCGACGGCACATTCACGCCGGAAGCATTCGTTGACGAAGTCATTCGCATCACTGAGGATGAGATTTCCTTCAACAGCTAAGACCGTATACCGGGGGCGGATACCTTCACCCGCCCCCGGCTATCGTTGAGGTACAAAGCGATGGTATCCGACACACCTGCAATCCCAAAAGCCGGAAGGGGAACCGTCCGTTCCGTCTTCCGGCGACGGCAGAACACACCCTATTTGTTTATTTCCCCCTTCTATATCTTGTTCGTCACCTTCTTCTTTGGACCCACCCTGTTTGCGTTGTTTCTCAGTTTCCAACGCTGGAACAGCGTGGGCGATCCAGAATTCATGGGACTGGGAAATTATGAACGATTATTGACAGACCGCATTTTCTTACAAGCGCTTGAAAATACGTTGATCTACAGCGCCGCCAGTCTGCTGATTGTCTGCCCTTTGGCGCTCTTGCTTGCGCTGGCGCTCAATTCAAAACTCCTTTGGTTCAAGACCTTTTGGCGCTCGGTGTATTTTGCGCCTG
Source organism: Anaerolineae bacterium (assembly GCA_026645745.1). GTDB lineage: Bacteria > Chloroflexota > Anaerolineae > Aggregatilineales > Phototrophicaceae > Flexifilum. Next base: position 1,059 of record JAPKMU010000354.1, read on the forward strand.
TCGTCACCTCAACGGTTGCCATCTCCCTGACTTTTCTGACTTTGTATAACCGGGAATTTGGTCTTCTGAACGCTTTGTTGGCGGCGGTCGGCTTGGAACCTGTTGATTGGTTGGGCAACCGAGATACGGTGAAGATCGCCATTATTGGCGTGATTGTGTGGCGGTGGACGGGGCTGACCTCGATCTATTTCTTGGCGGGGCTGCAAACGATCCCTCAGGATTTGTATGAAGCCGCTTCGATTGATGGCGCCAACGTCTGGGATCGCTTTTGGAACGTGACAATCCCTCAACTGCGCCCGGTGATGCTGTTTGTCAGCGTGATCGTGACCATTGGTTCGCTGCAAATCTTCGATGAACCCCAAGTGTTAACAGGGGGTGGACCTGCCAACGCCAGCATTAGCATCGTCCAATACCTCCACTCGCGCGGCATCGGTGACTTGCGTTACGGCTACGCTTCCGCGATTGGCACCGTGCTTTTTGTCCTAATCTTCATACTTTCGCTGGTGCAGCTTGGCATCTTCCGCAGCCGTGACGAGGAGGCATAATGGCGACGCTGAAACTGGTTTCCCTGTTTGGTAGAATTTCGCTGAATCTCGTTGTAGCGGTGGGTGGCATCATCACTGCACTGCCTTTCTTGTGGATGCTGTCATCGTCTTTCAAGACGACAGGCGAGATTTTCCGCTTCCCGCCATCCCTCATCCCGGATACGATTGCGCTGGACAATTACGCGCAGTTATTTACAGGTTATCCTTTTGCGGCATGGTATGGAAACAGCCTGAATATAGCTCTTCTCGTGACGGTGTCGGTTCTATTCTTCTGCTCATTGGCAGGGTTCGGCTTCGCAAAATTCCGTTTTGCAGGAAAGCGATCCTTGTTCCTCGTGCTGCTTGGTTCTACCATGATCCCCTTTCAGATTATCCTGATTCCGCTGTTCATCTTCGTGAGCCGTCTCGGATGGACGAACAACCACATCTCGCTTGTTGTGCCCTTCATGGCACCCGCCATCGGCATCTTTCTGATGCGCCAGTTCATCACCTCGATCCCAAATGAACTGATTGAAGCGGCGCGCGTGGACGGCGCTTCTGACTTCCGCATCTATTGGCAGTTGATTATCCCATTGGTTGTCCCCGGTTTAGCGACACTCGCCATCATCACATTCTTGGGGACGTGGAACAACTTCTTATGGCCCCTGACGGTGCTTCGGCGGGAAGACATCCTCACCTTACCCGTTGGCATGGCTTTGATGCTAACCGGTGTACAGGCGGGTTCTGAACCGCCTTTTGGTCCGGCTATGGCTGCATCAGTCTTGGTGTCTTTTCCGATCATTGTGGTCTTCGTGTTCGTTCAGCGGTATTACATCGCTGGTCTGACGGTCGGCGCAGTAAAATCATGAGTATCCGGTCTATTCGCGAATGTGAAACTCAGTGAATCACGGATTTATCCCATCAGTCCTCACCCCCTTCTTCTCTTCACCGTTATTCTACGGTTTTGTCAAGATACAAGGGGTTGGGGGTGACGAGCAGTACATCGGGGCAAAAGTGTCGTCTCGCGAACGCTCTAAGAGAGAGAGGATTAAGCACTTTCGTGATTCACTGAATCTTGTTTGAGGCATCCAGTTCGTTGTGCTGGGTGTCGACTTCATCAGTAGAAACGGCAGCCCGCCCTTCATGGAGCGGCACATATCGTGGATGAAACCGTGAGTTATGGCTTGATCCTCATCATCATCCGTATGATGCCAGTGCGGGTAACTGTCCCACACAATCACATCAAGCGCCGGGGCGAGCTTCCAATAGCGGAGTCCCGGAAACGTACCCATAAAATTCGTCGTTACGGGAACATGTGGCGCGATAGCTTTGACAGAAGCAATCTTCTTCCGGTTCGATTTCCGTCCATGCGAAAATACCCAGCGAGACAACATTGCGCCCGGCTAACTTCATCAACCGCATGTCTTCCTGCCAGACTGTTTCTGTCCACTGCTCCGGGTTGTAGCCTCCCCACACAAGATACCGGGATGCCTGAACGCCGATTGTTGGATTATATCTGCCATTGTAATGTGTCCTTAGTAGTTGTTGTGCATCGTTCATCGAGAGGCACATGCCGCAGCATCACGCGGCGTGCTGCTTCTGCACTCTGAACACGACCGCATCGTTCGTGGCGATCGTAAGCGCTTGATTGAAAGAAATGTCGTGATCATAACGCAGCACATGGGCTTCATTTTCCATCAAATAGATAGCAGCGCACCCATCGCTTACCGGGAAGCACCGTAGCTGGCGGCATTGCTTCACGACATTTGGGCAGCACATGAGGACACCGATCAGCAAAGGGACACCCATCCCCGACGGCGGTGAGCGATGGTATTTCACCCTTGATCTTGATCTCAGCCGTCCGCAGCCCACGCGCAGGGTCAGGCACAGCGGAAATCAGCAGTTGGGTGTACGGATGGAGCGGGTCTTGCAGAAGGGACTCGGTATCACCGCCTTCAACGGCGTGTCCGGCGTACATCACGAGCAGCTCATCGGCAAAATAGCGCGCACTGGCGATGTCGTGCGTCACATATAGAAAGGCGATCCGCTGCTCGTCGCGGAGTTTCGCCATGAGATTCAAGATACCCAGACGGATCGAGACATCCAGCATCGACACAGGTTCGTCTGCCAGAATAACCTTTGGCTCAACCGCCAGCGCGCGGGCGATGGCAACCCGCTGACGCTGCCCGCCGCTCAATTGATGGGGATACTTGACTGCATAGTCGGCGGCGGGGATGAGCGAAACCTGCTGCAATAGATCGTGTACCCGTTGTTGAATCTGGCGCTTCTGGTTGGCAATATGATGAATGCGCAGCGGTCGCTGCAAGACATAGCCGACCCGATGCACCGGGTTAAGGCTGCTAAACGGGTCTTGAAAAATGATCTGTACCTGCCCCCGGTAACTAAGCAGGGTGCGCCGTCCCTTGTCCTCAAGGACATTGTGCTGTTTGAAAAACATCTGACCGGATGTGGGCTCGATCAAGCGGGCGAGCATCCGCACGACCGTACTTTTGCCGCTGCCACTTTCGCCCACAACGGCAGTCACTTTCCCCGGAAAAAGCTTGATGCTCACATTCTGTACCGCTTTGACGGTCTGGCGGGACATAGCGCCGCCCGCGACGAAATGCTTGGTAAGGTCACGCGCTTCAAGAATGGGTTCAGTTTGCATCATGCAGTCCTTCGTTGACTAGATGGCACGCCGCCGCGTGAGTCGCATCGAGAGGGATAAGCTGTGGATGAATCTCGCGGCAAACTCCCGCAATGACTTTTGAGCAGCGCGGATGGAAACGGCAGCCCGTCGGCGGGTGGATCAAGTCTGGCGGCGATCCCGGAATCCCAAGCATCTCCTGTTTCGCGCCGTGAATCGAAGGAAACGAGTTCATCAGGCGCTGCGTATAGGGATGGCGGGGGTTCTTGAACAACTGTCTAGCGGTCGCAATTTCGACCAGTTCCCCCGCGTACATGATCCCGATGCGATCAGAGATTTCGACCAGCAGCGAGAGATCGTGCGTGATGAACAGGATCGAGAAACCGAACTGTTTTTTAAGCTGTTGCAGTTCGTCAATGATCTGTTTTTGTACCACCACATCAAGCGCTGTTGTTGGCTCATCCATCACAATCAGTTCAGGATTGAGCGCGAGCGCCGTTGCGATCACCGTGCGCTGACGCATTCCGCCGCTCAATTGATGGGGGTAGCTGTCGATGCGTTTAGCATCGATCCCGACCACTTGCAGCAGTTCGAGCGCGCGAGCGCGGGCTTGCCGAGTGGACATTCCCGTATGGGCGCGAATGACATCGACAATTTGGTCACCGATCGTCAAAATCGGGTTGAGTGCGTTCATCGCACTTTGAAAGACGATGGCGACATGTTCCCATCGGAATGCTCGCAGCGCATCATCCTTCAATTCGAGGACATTGCGCCCCTGAAAACGGATGTCGCCGCCTTCAGTATATGCCGGGGGCTTGAGTAAGCGCGTGATGGCATGGGCGATGGTCGATTTGCCACAGCCTGACTCGCCTGCCAGCCCGAAAACCTCCCCCGCGTTGATGTCGAAACTGACGTGATCGACAGCGCGGACGCGCCCGCTTTTGGTGCGGTACTCGACCGACAGGTCACGCACGGTCAGCAGTGGCTTCAGCGCGGCATCCGGCGACTGTGCGGAGTCAGAAGTCGAAATGTGCGCCATTAGTCGCCCTCGTTATTCTGCAAACGCGGATTGGAAATCTCATCGATTGCGTAATTGATCAAAACTAGGCTCAAGCCGGTCAGCGCGATGCAAATGCCGGGCGGTACGAACGTCCACCATGAGCGCGTCAGGAGCGCCTGATTGTTCTGTGCCCAGTAGAGCACCGTTCCCCACGACACCGTATTCGGGTCACCCAGACCAATGTATTCCAACCCGGCTTGCGTTAGGATGACGTACAAGACCGCGCCGATCCAACTGTAAGCGACGAGCGAAATCATATTAGGCAGGATTTCAAATAAGACGATGCGCCAAGTCGGTTCGCCTGTCGCTTGCGCGGCGGCGACGAATTCGCTCTGGCGCAGCGTGAGGGTTTGGGCGCGGAGGACGCGCGCGCCATACGCCCAACTGGTAAATGCGAGAACTGGAATAATCGTGATGGGTCCCGGTCGGTTCAACCATCCGGCGACGACGATAATCAACGGTAAGCCGGGGATGATCAAAAAGACATTCGTGATCAGCGAAAGCACATCATCGACTAGTCCGCCGACCAGACCGGAGGTGACACCGACCAGCACCGCAATAGCGATGATCACCGTGCCGGTGAAGAAGCCGACGAACAGCGATACACGCGCTCCATGAACCACCTGCGCGAAAACATCCTGTC
>JAPKMU010000355.1 GCA_026645745.1 Anaerolineae bacterium
ATTTGTTTGGGTCCGATGCGCGGCAAAGAACAAACCTTCGCTCTGCTTGACGACTGGACACCGAATACGCCGATCCTCCCGCGTGAAGAAGCGCTCGCGGCGCTTGCCAATTTGTATTTCACCAGTCACGGATTCGCCACGATTCACGATTTCGCATGGTGGGCAGGCTTGACGATCACCGAGGCGCGAAAGGGTTTCGAGTCGATCAAGTCGCAGTTCATCAGCGAGACAATTGGCAAAAAAACCTATTGGGCACATGCCGGCCATGCCGCGCCGAAAGATCACGCGCGTGCGGTGGTTCTGCTCCCCGGCGCTCCGACGTGCTTGATCCGGCGCATATGCAAAAGGTCGTCCCCGGGAACAACGGTATCTTCTTCCCGATGATCGTCATCGACGGTCAAATCGAAGGCACATGGAAGCGCACAATCAAGCGCGACAAGGTGATCATCACCCGCGACACCTTCCGCCCGCTCACCGATGACGAGATCGCCGGGTTTGAATCCGCCGCGCAGCGCTACGCCGCATTTCATGGACTGCATGCGGTACTCGCGTGATCGTGCATCAACATATATGATTTGGCGCATGGAAACGTTTTACAATTAGGCTGAGAAGAACGCGCAAGGGCATTCAACAATGACAAGCAGCATTCAGTGGTTGGTGGAAAACAAAGTCATCCTCGGTACGGTCAACGGGAATTACAACCAGAAGGAAATGATGGCGAGTATCGCGGAAATCGGCAGATTACTCCGCGAAACGCCGCCGCCATGTCACCTGATCGTGGATGCAAGTGCTTTGGAAACGTTCACCACGCGCATCGTCGAACCGATCTCGGAACTGCGCAAAAATCAGGCGGAGCATAATACCGGTTGGATTTTGTTGATCTCCAGCAGTTCGGTCATGCGCTTTTTCGGCACGGTTGCCGCCAAGATCATGAATGATCGTTTTCGCGCCTTCGCCAGCTTGGACGAAGCGAAGCAGTTCCTTCACTACGTAGAGCCGATGCTTTTCCCGGAATACGCGAAGGCTCCCGCCGCCTCAGAGAAATAGCCGCTTTTCTGGTGTACGGAGATGGGAGCGCTCACTCAGGCTGACCGGGCAGCAGAACCGTAAACGTCGTGCCGATGCCAAGCTGACTTTCGACCGAAATCGCTCCGCCGTGCAGTTCGATGGCTTGTTTCGTAATCGACAACCCTAAACCTGTCCCAGAGATTGCGGTCACGTTTGCGGCGCGGTGGAACGGTTCAAACAGGCGCTTCAGGTCTTCCGGCGGAATCCCGATGCCTTGATCAATCACGCGCAGTGTGATCTGTCCATCCACATGCTCAAGCGTCACCCGCACGGTTTCATCCGATGCGGAGTATTTGAGCGCGTTTTGCAGCAGATTGGTGATCGCCTGCCGCATCAAGCGGTCGTCATAAATGGCGGGAACTGGGTACTGCGCACATTCATAAATGATTCGTCCGTCGTGTTCCGGCAGATCAGCGAATTCTGTGATCACATCGGTACATAATGCGTCGAGGTCGCCCGAAGCGGGTTCGTACTTGGCGCGTCCGGTCTGAAGCCGTGTTAACTGAAGCGTATCCTCGATGATTTCGGTCATATGCCCGACTTGCTGGCGAATTCGGCTCAAGCGATCATCAATTTTCGCCTTATCGAGGCGTTCCCAATACGAGGTCAAAGTCTCGCTCGCGGCGAGGATCGACGCCAGCGGAGTCCTAAATTCGTGCGACGCCATCGACACAAAGCGCGATTTAAGCTCACCCAGTTCTTTTTCCTGAGTCAGCGCCTCTTTGAGCGCCGCTTCTGCCAGCTTGGCGGCGGTAATATCGGCAAACGTGGTGACGACCGCGTAACGCTGCCCGGTGACCGGATCGATCAACGGCTGCGCATTGATGAGTATCCATGTCAGACTGCCGTCCGGTTTGTGAATCCCCATGATCACATTCGACTGAGGTTCGCCCGTGCGCAGTGTCACCATCGCGGGATGGGTTTCACCGGGGAACGGCGAACCATCCTCATGAACTGCCAGCCATCGTGGATCAATCGATGTGCGCCCGATCATCTGCAATTTCGTCAGCCCAAGAATGCGCTCGGCGGCGGCATTGCACAACTGAATCGAACCGTCCACATTTTGCACGACGATCCCTTCGGACATACTCGCGACTGTCGCGCTGTAACGTTCTTCGCTGATGCGCAGCGCTTCGGTGGCGACTCGGATGTCGGTGATGTCGCGCGTGATGCCGACCAAACCGACGATTTCGCCTTGAACGTTACGCAGCGGCACTTTCGTCGTCAGGAACCATGCATCACTCTGATCGGCGCGAACCGCATGTTCTTCAAGATTGACAATCGCTCGTTCTGATTCAAACAAACGATCCTCGTCGGCATGAAATTTAGCTGCCAGCGCCTGTGGGTACAGTTCTAAATCGGTTTTTCCGATCATCTCTGCGCCGTTCCCCGCGCCGACCGACTGTATGTGAGCGGCATTATTCAACTTCATCCGGTGTTGGCGGTCTTTCACGTAAATGTAGTCGGGGATGGCGTCGATCACCGTGCGCAGCAGATTGCGCTCCTCTTGCAGTTCGGCGGTGCGCGCCTGAATCCGCTGTTCAAGCAGGCGATTGGCTTCTTGCAGCGCGGCTTCTGCTTCTTTCTGCTTGGTGATGTCGAATCCGACGCAGTGAATTTCCATCACCGAGCCATCACTGGCGAGCACGGCGCTGAATTCCCACAGCGTCCACATATAATCGCCTGATTCGGTGCGCTTGCGGATTTCGAGCCGTACAGGTCGGTTGGGATCAACAAGGCATTCTTTCACGGCAGCATGTACTTTAAGGATATCTGCGGGATGCACTACCTCAAGCGAAAGCATACCGATCACCGACGGAGCCGCCCACGCGAACTGGTGGCGGTAGCGATCGTTGCAGTAAGAGATTTTCCCCTGCATATCGACGCGGATATTAAACGCCGCTTCTGAATTCACGAGCGAACGCAGGTAGGCTTCGCTCCGGCGCAGGGCTTCTTCCGCCTGCTTGCGCTCGGTGATATCCTGAGTCGTGCCGAAGATCATGACCGCTTGCGGTGTGCCGTTCACTTGTTCGAAGTACACCAGCATTCGGACAACCAACCAGTGGATCGCTCCATCAGGATGGACGGTACGGTACTCAATGACAGAGTGTTCGGACGCATTCGGCAGCAGTGCGGCGGCGGATTCCGCAGTGACCCGCGCGACATCTTCCCGGTGAATCCGCTCAAACACGAGCCGCATCGGGACAGACTCCACGTCAATTCCATAATGGCTGCGGGCACGCTCATCTAGGTAAATTTGCTGCGTTCGTAGATCATGCCGCCATGCGCCTAAACCGCTGGCTTCAAGCGTCAGCCGCCGCCAGTCGTTGCTTTCGCGCAGTTCGACTTCACGCTGTTTGCGTTCGGTGATGTCCTCAGCGAAGATGATGATCCCGCCGACAGCACCATCGTCTGAATACCAAGGATGAAGCGCCCAGCGCAGCCATTGAACTGACCCGTCCAGCCGCCTGAACTCATCCTCCTCAACAACTTGAACTTCGCCGCGTAAACCGCGTTGATGTGCGTCGCGCCAGCGAGCAGGAATTTCGTTTGGGAAAACTTCATAGTGCGACTGACCGATAATGCCTGTTTGGGGCAGTCGATAATCTGCGATCCACCGCTGGCTTGCGGCAAGATACCGCATTTCATGATCGAACATGGCAAGAGCGACGGGCGCATGTTCGATGAACAAGTGCAGTTGTTCTTCACTGACTTTGAGCGCTTTTTCTGCTCGCTTGCGCTCGGTGATGTCGGTCGCGTTGACCAGCACAGCAGTCACGATTCCTGCCGAACTGCGCACCGGCTGAATACTCGTGCGATACCAGCGCTCTTCCCCGGCGACGATGCTCGACGCTTCGCGTACCATACCCTGACCGCTTTTGATGACGGAGCGCATATTCGCCAACTGCGTTTCCGCGACTTCCGGCGGGAACAATTCATGATAGGTTTTGTCAACCATTTGCTCCGGCGTCAACCCGAATGGACGTGCAGCAACCTCATTGGCATACAGCACCGTCCCATTCTCGTCGAACATGGCGACCACCGAATCCGAACTCTCCAGCAAACTGCGGTATTTTTCTTCGCTGGCGCGCAGTTCGGCTTCACGCTGTTTGCGGTCGGTGATGTTGCGCGACATGATGATAATTTCGTCCGACTCTTCAATCGGCATGATCCGCGCTTCATAATGGCGCTGATCCGGCATTGTGTATTCAAAGACGGTTGGCTGGCGGAGTTCCAACGCCTGCTGAACTTTTTCCAACGCCTGCTGCAAGATATCCGTCGGCACTTGCGGAAAGTTAAACAACTCATACGCGTTTTTGCCGATAAACAGCTCTGGCGGCAGCATCATTTTGGAGAAAGATGCATGGTAGTGATAATCAAGGATGGTGCCGTCGGCGCGGATATGAAACATCAAATCCGGGATCGTATTCAAAATCGCGCGCTGTTTGTGGTTGGCTGCTCGCAGTTCTTCTTCCGTCCGTTTGCGCGCTGTGATATCGCGGGCGGTATCAATCACTTGAACCGGATGCCCCTGCGCATCAAAAATCACCCACGCGCGGCGGTGCAGCCAGCGCACCTGACCATCGGGTAAGATAATCCGATGATCAAGTTCGACGAACCCACCGTCATTTCCGCTTGCCCGCGCTTTCATCGCAGATTCGTAATCATCCGGGTGGATAACACGCTTGTAGAAGTTGGGATCGTTGAGAAACTCCTGAACAGGATAGCCGAAAACTCTCTCAAACGAGGCGCTGACGTAGATGATGCGGCGATCCGGCAGCGACATCGAAAGCACCGCGTCGTGCATCGCATCGAGTATTTCTCGCATCTGCTGTTCAGGTGAATCCGTATCCTCGAATCGGGCATACGATGTGGATTCACGAGAGGGGGCGCTGAGTTCAATCTGAACTAACTCGCTAAGCCGTTCAAGCTCGGTGAACTCCAGCACATCGCGCGCACCGAATCGCATGAGCGCGGCAGTTTCGCGGATCGTGATCTGCTCCGCGAGGACGATCACCGGCATCTGCGGGTGGATTCCCTGCACCGTTTCGATAAATTCGGCAGTCTTGAGCGGCACATAATGACAAATCGCCAAATCCCACGGTTGTTCCCGTAGAGATTCAACCTCAGCGTAGGAAGCGGTGCACTGGATGTCATAAGGGCGGAGCGCTTGCGAAACGGTTTCGCACAGCGCGGGACTGTTCATGACAAGCAGGACGCGAGCGACGGGCACGGGGGGAGAATTCGTGGTTGACATTATTATGAAATCCGCCTTGCGCCAATAACCATTGTGCGCTCCTAAGAGTTCACAATGTTTAATTGATTGTAAGATCGCCTTGGTGAATCACAGCGTAAACGTGTCGTGCAAGGCGGCGCGAAATCAAAAAATTTACTCAGTTTGGAGGGTCACGCGATACGCGTCACACCCGGCATCAAGTACGGCAGTTCAACGGTGAATGTGCTGCCATGACCGAGCATGCTTTCGACGGAAATGCGCCCCCGGTGGCGTTCCACGCAGTCCTTGACGATGCTCAAACCCAACCCAGTCCCGCTGATCGCGTTGACTGCCGCCGAACGGAAAAACGGATCGAAGATGTGCGGCAGTTCGTCATCACTGATCCCCAAGCCGTGATCGATCACGCGCAGAATGATCCATTCCTCGCGCCGATCCAATTCAAGCCGAATATCGCCTAAATCCGGCGAATACTTGATCGCGTTCGAGAGGAGGTTGAGCAAAATCCGGCTGACGAGCACATCATCAACGACAGCGATCTCGGTGCTGCTCAAGTTGGAGAAGCTCAGACGGTGACGACCATCTTTCGCCGCCCGCACCTCGTCTACGCTCACCTGA
>JAPKMU010000356.1 GCA_026645745.1 Anaerolineae bacterium
ACGTTAAGTTCAGTACGCGGGATACTGTCACGGTTGATCGTCGCCGGGTTGATCAAATCCCAGTGAATCTGGTTCATATCTGTACCCGGCAGAATTCCTAACTTCGCGCCGAACAGCGCATCAAGTTCTATTGCCCCGTCAGCGTTCCAGTTTGCATCGCCCTGAACGGCATCGCCTTCGAGATCGATCGTATCCCCAAGATTGAGCGTTTGGGTTGCTGAGCGGCGCGTTGTGCGGTCAACGGTGTAGTTGAAGGGGAACATATTATTCCCTTCACCTTGCGCACCCTCAAAGACTTGATTCTGTGCGTCGGCAATCACGGTGGCTGAATAAAAGCCCGTGTTCGTCAACGTGCCCGTCATGTTGGCGACAAATGATTGACCGGGGGAGAGCGGTGGAACTGTCGTGCTGACGACGATATTGTTCGGCGCAAGCTGTGCAGACACAACAAACTGTCCGGTTATCGTAATACCTGCGTTGCGCAGCGTGACGGCGAGATTAAATGGCTGACCGGGAATAATCGGCGTCGGAATTGCGGTTACGCTGTCGATGACAATATCTGGCTCAGGCGACGGCGTAAATGTTGCAGTCGGAGGCAGGGGTGTCGCGGTTGGCGGCGGTGCGAGAATCGGCACGTCTGAAAGATCGCCAGTTACTTCAAGCAGATAGGTCGCTAGCCAGCCTTGTTCCCCTTGAAAGTCAATGATCACCCACGATTCATCGCTGAGGGTACCGATGACCTGCGCGGTATCGTCCCGGCGAAGCTGACCGATTACATCGTAACTTGTGCTCGGACCGCGCCGAACATTCTGGACTTCGCTGTTAATCGTGATGAAAACACCTTCAGGGGTTGGCGTACCGCTCACAACCGTTGTTTCCTCTGGCGGGAGCATCACACCACCCGAATAGCGTGCTAACACTTCCGGCGCACCATATATCCCCAACCGGACAATCGTCACACTGGTGGTTAGGTTGCCGTCGCTTAGTGCAATAGGTGTGTACCCCCCCTGCACGCCCTCATAGTTTTCAATCACAAGGATTTCTTCACGGATGCTGCCCGGTTGAGTCGCTGCGAGCGCGATCAAGTGGACAGCGTCAAAAGCTGCTGCCGCTGTCGAGTTCGGGAGTTCACCAAACGAGCGGATATAGGCGTTTAGGAAATTGACGCTGGCGGCATCCGTCCGCGTGATCGTCCATGCCATCGCCCCGACAACGCCTTCAAGTTGATCAGGCGGCACGAACGCGCGGAAGTTGGTGTTATCCAATTCATTGTACGCGAACAAGCCCTCCCATCCGGCGGCGCGCAGATCACGATACAGTACGCCTGCCTGTGATGGACTACCAAAGACGACCAATACATCGCTGTTTGCTTGAACGAGCTGCGTGCCGAGTTGTTCTAATTGCGCGGGATCAGTGAGCACGGCTGATCCGGTTGGGACGCTGAGTGACTCGGCGGCGGCGCGGAATGAAACCGCATCGGCTTCGCTTGCGGCGTCAAGCTGCACGACGATGATCTGTGTGAAACCAAATTCATTGATGATTTGACTTGCCAGCGCTTGCGCTTGAATAACACTTGCAGCGCGCGTGCGCACAAGATAATTGCTTGTATCTTCAGCGAGGAGCAGATCATCGGTCGCAGCCGTGAATACGGGGACATTCATTGTTTGCAGAAGCGCGAGGTTGTTGCGGATTTCGCCTGCGTTTTCCGACCCGATTACCGCAGCGACTCCGCGCGCACTCAGCGCGGCGACGGCGGCTTCAATGCGTGTCCCTTGATCGGTTGGCTCGACTGCAATTTCGATTCGATAATTGACGCCATCTGCCCCAAGAATTCCGCCCGCATCGTTGATCTGGTCTGCGGCGAGTTGTGCGCCTCGTGCCGATGCGCCTGTTTCCTCGTCCAGCACGCCGATCAGCATCGATGCCTGTTCTTGCCCTTGAACAACAGCCCACCCGATCATCAGGACGATGAGGATGAGCGCAAACAGCATCCCTTTTCGTTTAACGGTCATTTCCTATTCTCCATTGGTCTGGATTTATCGCACATCCCTTTATCGTAGCTTAGTTCAAGATCAACGCTACGCCCCATTCGACCCATCTCTTGATTTTCCCCCTACCCGCGCCTATACTTCGCCAATATTCCACCAATTTGAAACAACAGAACGGTATCGGGACGCGAATGGCTGAACCAACCTATCTGACACCAGAAGGGGCGGAAGAACTTCGCCGTGAACTGGATAACCTTATCAACGTGCGCCGCCCAGATCTGGCGCGTAAGCTCGCGGAAGCGGTTGCGCAAGGCGATCTGAAAGAAAATGCCGATTATCATGATGCCAAGGAGCAGCAGGCATTCACTGAGGGTCGAATTCAGTATCTTGAGAACATCCTACGGTCAGCGACCATCATTCAAAGTGATGGCAAAACCGATGTCGTACAGATCGGGTCTCAAGTGACGATCCGCGAAGAAGGCAGCGACGACGACGAAGTCTACAACATCGTTGGTGCGGCGGAAGCAAACCCAGCTGAAGGGAAAATCTCCAACCAAAGCCCTATTGGCGCAGCGCTGCTTGGTCGCAAAAAGGGCGACAAGGTGCGGGTCAAAACGCCGAACGGCGAAATTGTCTTCAAAGTGAAAACGATAAAGTAACTCGGTGTAGTCAAAACACCCCCTCAAGCGAGGGGGTGTTTTGTTTTATGGTTTGAAGTCTGCCGTACCACCAAACGGATCATCATCCGGCGGGGGTGCAGGCGGGCGCGGTGGTGGTGAGCTTGGTGCTCCAAAAGCACCCACTCGCGGAGCCGCAGGCGGCGGTTGTTGAGGCATCGTCGTTGGAGCCGGTGGCAGTGTGGTTGGCGGTGCGGGCGGACGTGCCTGTGGTTGAGCCGTCACAGCAGGGGAAGGTGGAAGCGGCGCATAAGCATTCGGCTGTGCAGTCACGGGCGCAGGAGTTGGCGCTTTGTTCGCCACAGGTGCGCCGCCAGCAGGAACGGCTGTTCCTCCGGCAGGTTCAATCTTCCATGCTGCCAATTCGATGGTCATACGCTGGAAGTAGCTGTTCGGGGGGAGTGGTCCCGTACCGTATTCGAAGTCGGCAACGCGCGCTTGTAAGCGCAGCGACAGCGTTTCGAGAATCATCGTTTCACCCGGCTTCACAAGTACAAGATCGCCTCGTGAAGCGAGGGTTGCCCGCAGCGCCGCATCGTTAAACGCGTGCTCCGTGACCAACACTTTGGTGATCGTCCTCGAATAGTCGTCTTTATCGAACAACCAGACTTCGATCGCTGTGAATTTATCGTGGTCAGTGCCGATACTCTCGGAACCTGTCACGCCGCATTCACCGAGAAATGCCCCGGTTGCGGTCTCGATGCTGTACGAATAATCATATTCGCCCATGCCAATCGAGAAGGTCGAGACGCGCTGGAACAGAGGCGCACCCAGAGTCGTCGTCGCAAAGTCCGTTTTCATGCTGGCTTCGGCGGAGCGCTGTGCAGCCATCGCCGTGCGCATTTTGGCAACGTCCTCGCTGACTTTTTCTCCACGAAGCCGTTTCATCATGGGTTCAACCAAGTTAGGCTGAATCAATATCCCATAGACGAGTACGAAAATCGTGAACAGAACCACGAAGACAATCGGGATCAACAACCAAGGAATCAGGTTGTCACCCAGATTATTTAACTGCGGCGCGGAAGGCGCGGTATTTTGTGCTTGTTCCGCAAGCGGCAGTAATGCTTCGAGCCGTTGGAATGTCGTTCCATCGGTGGTTGTGCTGAGCAGACGGTTGACCGTGCCAAGCGGATCATCAACGTCATCCAGCCGATCGATCATATCCGCGTCGATGTCTCGATCACGTGCCGCATACCGATCAGCCAGCATGAGAACCCACTGATCCTGCCAGCTTTGGTGCAGGGTACGCGGGTCACCGTCAAAATAAATGACCGGACGCAGGGCATAGGCAACGATCAGCCCAATGAAAAACCCAAACAACAGCGTTCCGATCAACTTCAGTGACGGCATGTATGGTTTAAGGACGATCACATACAAGCCGTTATATGTGTCTCGCAGCCACTTCATCATGGTGGAGCGCCTTTTCCCCTAAGAAGCGCAAATGTCTTTCTATAGTACACAGGATGTTTGCAGAAAAGCAAACTATCGGGAACAAATAGGATGGGAAAAACGTCGGGGCGGTTACTTCCGCCCCGATTTTCATCCATTAAACCGCTTCGGTATCGACATGCGGAAGCGATGCGATCCTCACGGTTTTGTCGCAATTCGTACATTGCGCCGTCGCACGGTTGTTTTCGACCAGCAGTCCGCCGCAGTGTGGGCACGGCTGCGGAAGCGGTTTCTTCCAACTGGTAAAATCGCAGTCTGGATAACGCGAACAGCCGTAGAACGTGCGACCCCGACGGGTTTGGCGGCGGGTGATTTCCCCATGATGGTCTTTTCCGCAGACCGGACACTCGATCCCCATACGATCCAGCCAAGGTTCTGTATGGCGACAGGTGGGGTAGTCCGAACAGCCGATGAACTTGCCAAACCGCCCATAACGGATAACCAGTGGTTTTCCGCACAGCGGACACTCACGCCCGATGTATTCGACCTGCTCAATCGGTGTGATCGTCTCTTTGGCGTAGCGTAGGCGGGTTTCAAACGGCGCATAAAAATCCCCAAGCATCGGACGCCACTCGACGCTGCCTTCCGAAACTTCGTCAAGCTGTTCTTCCATGCGCGCCGTGAATTGATAATCCATCACATCAGGGAAGTACGAGACCAACAGATCATTGACGATGCGACCGGTTTCAGTCGGCGTCAAGCGTCCTTGCTTCTTCTCGACATATTCCCGGTCCTGGATGACGGACACAATCGGCGCATAGGTGCTGGGACGCCCGATTCCCAATTCTTCCAGAGTGCGCACGATGCTGGCTTCGGTGTAGCGCGGCGGCGGCTGCGTGAAATGCTGTTCGGGGAGCAGCAGCATCAGGTCAAGATGTTCCCCAATTTGCATTTCTGGCAGGATGCGCCCGTCGTCCTCGTCAACGGCGACGTCTTCATCGCGGGTGTCTTCATAAAGCGCAAGGAACCCTGCGAATTTGAGTGTGCTGCCGTTTACGCGGAAGTGATAAGGTTTGTCCGCCTCAGTCAACCCGGCGTCAATATCGACTCTCAGGGTGTTATACAGCGCTGTTGCCATTTGACTGCTAACAAAACGCTGCCAGATCAGGTTGTACAACTTGAACTGATCGTTCGTGAGCGATTTGCGGATCGATTCTGGTGTTCGCATGACCGCTGTAGGGCGGATCGCTTCGTGCGCTTCCTGTGCACCTTTTGCCTTCGTGCGGTAAATCGGCGGCTTCGGCGGCAGATAAGCGCTCCCAAAACGCTCAGTTACCCAGTGACGGGCTTCGTGCTGTGCGCTCGACGATACATTCAGGCTGTCAGTACGCATGTACGTGATCATGCCGATTGAGCCTTCGCCGGGGATGTTGATGCCTTCGTAGAGCTGTTGGGCGATCATCATCGTGCGACTGGCAGTGAAATGAAGCCGCCGCGAGGCTTCCTGTTGAAGTGTGCTCGTCGTAAATGGGGGTGATGGTTTACGCTGGCGCTCACCGCGCTTAATATCCACGACCACATACTGACTTTTCTTCAGCGTGTCGAGATGCTGTGAGACATCCCCTTCTTTGCCAAAATTGACATCCTCCGCCCC
Organism: Anaerolineae bacterium; assembly: GCA_026645745.1. Lineage (GTDB taxonomy): Bacteria > Chloroflexota > Anaerolineae > Aggregatilineales > Phototrophicaceae > Flexifilum. Next base: position 5,709 of record JAPKMU010000356.1, read on the forward strand.
GATCTTGACCAAGCGTGCCAAGAAGGGCTTACGGTCATCTTTGCTGCCCTGCTGCTTGCGCAAACGTGCATCCAGTGTCCAGTATTCAATCGGGACAAAATGCTCAATTTCGCGCTCGCGGTCAACGATCAAGCGGCAGGCGATGCTTTGCACACGTCCCGCCGATAAACGGTTGCGAACTTTTTCCCACAATAGCTGGGTGATGTTAT
>JAPKMU010000357.1 GCA_026645745.1 Anaerolineae bacterium
ACTGATCACGCTTTCGCCGTACACATTGATCAAGATACCGTAATCCGCCGCTGGATCACCTAACCCCGCCGTACCAAAGTCGATCACACCGTTCAACCGCCGCGTCGTTAAGTCAACCAACAGGTGATACTGAGCGAGATCGTCATGAATCAGCACGGGCTGGTGCGTCAGAAAATCTGCGTTTTCCAACACAGGTGCGAAGTGCGCTCGAATGTGATCACGCGTGACGCGGTACATCAGCGGAAATAACCCGCGCTCGACAGCCTCGTAAAATTGCACCCATTCGTCACGGGTGCGCGCCCCTGCTGATTGACTTAAGCCAGCATTGCCGTGCATCACCTGTAAAAAGGAGGCAAGTGCCTCAAGGATGCGATCCGAATCTGAATGCGGCAGGGTTAACAGTGCTCCGCGTGTGAGCGGCTCACCGGGAATAAAACGGTAATGCACAAAGTCGTCCGCGATCACTTCAAATCGCGGTATTTGAAGCGGCACACGATCCTTGAGCAGGTTGAGAACTGCGATTTCGCGTTTCAGGGACTCAACCGCCCATGACTCAGGATGTGCGAAGCGAAATACATCATCCCCAATGATGATCGCCGTATTCACCATGCCGTCACGGTTGATGACGGCATGGTCAACATCAGTATGCGGAAATGCAGCTTTGATCCGGTGCAGCAAAGCATCCGTATCCATGCTTACTCCAGCGCCCTGAACGTCACACGGTAGCCGATCACCGCCCGCTGACCTTCCGCCGTCGTACAGGTCACGGCGACAAGCGGCTGCGCAAGCGGATCAGCACGCCCCGGCATATCCAAGATATAGCTCAAATTCTCGCTCATCTGGAAATCGGCATACGCCGTGCCGCGTTCAGGCTTAAGTCCACTAAAGAACGTGCTTTCGCCGCCATCCCAACGCGCACGCACCGCTTGACCGGGAATCCCGGTCGCACCGTTGACATCGTATACGTACACTTCGATCAAGCCGCTGCGCGTCGAATCGCAGAAGGTCGCGGCATTCACAAACGTAAAATCGGTTTGCGGCGGGCTGGTCGGGATCACAAGAATATTCGGGGTCGGTGTGCCGCCAATGCCGCCATCCGGGGTCGGCGTTTTGGTATCCGGCGGAGGTAGTGTCGGCGTGCTGGTCGGCGCTTGAATATCGACAATCGTTGTTGATGCAGGATCATCAACCGAGATGACTTGATCAGCGCACCCGCTCCGCCCCTGCGCTTGATAAAAACGCATCATCGCGCGCACCGCATGGAGTCCGCTGGCATTATCGACGTAGCCGGTTGTCGCAAGTTCGCACGCTGCTACCGCCATTTGTTCGATGGGATCACCCGGCAGCCGCAAGTCGATCAACTGCTGTACCGCCCGACCAACATCCCCGTCTGAGTCATAACGAAGCGCAATCGCTACCATATATGCTGAACGATCAGCCGCGGTAAGCTGCCAAGGCGCGGTGTCATATTCCTGAACAGGCTGACTCCATGCCAACAACAGCCCGCCAACGATGCCAAATGATACCCCAAGCACCACACCGAACCACGAAATCAACCGGCGGGGTCGCTGATACTGCCGCGTGCGCGAACGGCTTGAAGCCGATGATTCGCTCATGATCCCTGCCCCGGAAGCATCACGGGTCGGAACGGTTCCATCATCGGCGTGAGTCGCCCCATCCCTTCCGCCAGTACAACCAGCAGTTGAATTTCCGCCACATCGCGCGATGTGGTGATATAGCGTTCAGCGACTTCCTGAACATGCTGGGCGACGTTTTCAACGCCAAGTACGCGCAGTCGTTCGACCGCACCTGTCAGATCAAGATCAACCCGATAACCTGCCGCGATCATCACTGTGTAATCATCTTGGTAGCGCTGCGCCAGATCACGCGCCGGACTATCGACGTACTGCACCGGGAATGGAACCCATCCCAAATACAACCCGATCACCAATCCGATCACCAGCGCTGCGAAAAACGAAATTAAGAACCGCTTCATCTGCTCGGTTGCCCTGCCTTGTTTGCCCGATGAATGCCTTTGTCGATTATACGCTATGACGGGGCAAAACAGCTTCTTGGCAAAATTCATGATAATTTCAAAAAATGTTCAGCTCTTGAAGAGGGATTGCGCTAAACTGAAGTTGCAGCGGCGGAGGCTGTGTCCGCCGCCTATTTCATCACGAACCCTGCATTACACGAAAGGTTTGCAAACCATGTTGAAAGAATTTCGTGAGTTTATCCTAAAGGGCAATGCGCTTGATCTCGCTGTTGGTGTGATCATTGGCGCGGCTTTTTCCGCGGTCGTCAATTCGGTTGTTACCGATTTGTTTACACCGCTGCTCGGCTTGTTCGGCGGCATTCGCTTCGACGATATTTTCATCCTGCTGCGCGAAGGCACGCCCGCCGGACCGTATGCCACACTCGAACTCGCCCGCGCCGCTGGAGCGATCACGCTCAATATCGGCTTATTCCTGAATACTCTTGTTAATCTGTTGATCGTCGGCTTTGTCCTGTTCCTCGTCATCCGTTCGGTCAACCGCATGACCACCAGCCGCAAGAAGGCTGAAACCGCAGCGCCCGCCGCACCCGATCCAGCAGTCGTCCGCGAAGAACGTTTGATCGCCGCCATCGAAAACCTGAATACCACGATGCAGCAAAAGTCTTAGATCAAAAAAGGGCGGTGAGTACCTTCCACCGCCCTTTTTGCTTCTATCACCGACTATTGACCGCTGCCAAACGCAGCACGCGCTAGTTCAGTGTCAATGTACTTACCCGCGTCGCCTGTCGTTGCATACTGGTACAGCGATGCTTGGAATACACCATTCACCGCGCCGCTGAGCAAGCCCAATGCCACAAACGCCAGCACCACCAGCGCAATCGCACCGATGATCAGCGCGATAGAACCCGTAGACACCGCCGCGAAAATGATCAACCCACCAATCACGAGAACTGCCAGCGTGATCAGGCACGACACGCCACCGATCACCGTGCTGCCGACAAACGACTCACCCCATGTTTGACGGAACAGCTCAAGGCTGCGTTTGAGCGAATCCATGAAACCGATGTTTTCATAGACCAATACGGGAATCGCAAAGAAGACGACGAGATTCCACGCGCCCTGAAGCAGCCCGCCAATGATTGCAGCGAGAATCGCCACCAACACGTTATTCGAACGCCGTCCTGATTGCGAAATCGACCGCGCAATCATACCCACTGTTGCGGATACGATCGCGTAAGGAATAATCTTGCCGAGACGCGACATCGCCAAGTTCAAACCATCTTGAAGCGTGGGTTTTTCGCCGCGTATCGCCACTGCCGCCGCGCCGATCAGCGCTGTATTGCTGAAGATCACGACGGTGTAGTTCACCACATAGTACAGGAACAACACAACAATTGTGAGAATCGATGGGTTCTCGCGTCCTTGCGCGATATCAATCAAGTTTGTGCCCGCAAGCGGGATGAAAAAGACGACTGTGACCAGAATGGATGCGATCAACGAAATGAGCGGAAATAGAAGCAGCTGCGGATTCTCGCGCAGTGCTCGCCAGCTTTGCGCGCTCAACTGCGCGCCATTTGCGATCTTGCGGTTCATGTGTGTTGTCCCCCTAACTAATTAGATGAAAAACCGCGACCACTTCTACTGTAGTCCAAAACGGGACAATTGCACGCACTCTGGCTTATGAAACGACCACAACCCCCTCGGTTCGGGTCAAGTCAGTGAACAACCCGCTCAAGCGTTCCGTCATCTCCCCAACTGCGCCACCGCCGATCGTGCGCCCATCTACACATGTCACCGCCGCTAGTTCGCCCATCGTCCCGGTGCAAAACATTTCATCTGCCGTATACACATCAGTCAGTGTCAAGTCACGCACTTCATGGGGGATGCCGTACTTCTGACAAAGTTCCAGCACCGTCATCCGTGTGATTCCCTTTGGGCACGAGACAGTACGCGGAGTCCGCACCACGCCGCCTTTCACAAGAAACACATGGGTCGCGTTGGTTTCTGCGACAAATCCATCGTAATCAAGCATAAGCGCATCGTCGGCATTCGCCGCGTTCGCTTGAATTTTCGCCAGTATCGAGTTGATCAGGTTGCACGAATGAATCTGCTGATCAACACAGTCTGGCGGAATACGCCGGATGGTTGATGTGATGAGCGTTAGCCCGCTCTTATCGTATACAGGCGGCTTGAACTCCGGCAGCACGATTAGCGTATAACCGCTTGTATTCAGGCGTGGATCCATCCCGCTGGTGTACTTCACGCCGCGCGTCAGCGTCAACCGAATGTGAACACCATCGCGCATATTGTTGGCGATCAGAGTCTTGCGCAGTTGTTCAGTGATTTCTTCGTGCGTCGGAATCGCCGCGAACGCCATCGCACGCGCCGAATCGCGTAAGCGGTCAAGGTGTTCTGTCAGCTTGAAAATCCGCCCATCGTACAGCCGCAGTCCTTCCCAAACGGCGTCTCCGCCCTGCACCGCTGAGTCAAACGGGCTGATCCCCGCTTGATCGCGGTGGTACAGCTCACCGTTAATGTTGATCAAGATATTCGCGTTTTGCGGGTTAAATGTCTGTCTCATAATGCTCCCAATCGATGCGCTGCCATTCGTTGATAAAGCGCGTCACACTCGGATGCTAGGCTCTGAAGATGATCCGGCAGTGGTTCGGTACGCGCGTGATACGGCGAAAATCCGGTCGATGCCTCAACAGCGCTGTACCAGTATTTCGCCCATACGCCGTCCGTTGTGCGCCGTCCTGCTTCCCATGTGAGCATCGACTCGCTAAATGGAACATTGATACGTTCACATAAGCGCATCAGCGTTCCGCGTGGATCGCGCAGCACATCCGCCGAATCGATAACGGGCGGAATCTCACCCGTGATCTGCTGCACCATTTCGAACAATTCCACTTGGCGCGGCAGCCCGATTTGATCAATCTCCACGTTTGGAATCACCTTAACGAAGGATGCGATCACCTCACGCGGATCACGGATCAAAAAACAGTGGGTCACATTCCGCAGCCACGAGAGGTCAATCCCATCAATCATATGGTGCGTCATATGCTTCTGGTAAAAGATTGCTTTGTTTTCGGGGATTTCACCTGTCAGATGAGCGATCACACGCAGCGGGTCGTGTTCGTGTGCGGCGATAATCTCATCTGCGCCGGGGTGTTGATCGCGGTGGGGGGTGTGAAGCAGATAATAAGCGTAGAAAGGTTCATCTATGACGTGGGTATCCGGTCGGCTCCCCCACGAGCGCATCAACGCTGTGGAGATATTGCGCGGACCCGACCACATGGCAATGTGACGCCGCATGGGTAACGCTCCGTGAGTTCAGCTTTTTGGACCGATGTATTGATCCAGAAATGCTACATCAGCACGGCGCGAGATGAAAATATCGTAGGCTCCACCAACTGAACGGGGGTGAGATTTGGCTGTCCAATGCAGCTTGAGGCGGTCGCAAGTATCGGTGAATAATCGGATAATGTCCGCTGAGTTGTTCGTGAACTGATATCGTGGATACTCATACTCTTTGACCTTGTTGATGAATCGTGATCCATCCGAGTGATACAACCCACGAAAGAATTCTAGTGGGTACGCTTCAATAATACGCTGCTGCCAGTCCTCAAGCTGGATCAGTCGTGTGTGTTTCATTCCTTTACCATGCTGAGGGAAAACAAGCGGTAACGCTTTATAATATACTGACACCTCTATGCAACTTACTTTACCCTTGTACCAAGACTCAGTTAATCCGATTTCGTTCTCTGGAAAAAGCTGCTGCATTTTCGCTCGGCATATTTGAATAATATTGGGATATTCCGCGTCAAGAGCGATTCGGAGACGGTACACCCGCCCAACTTGGTT
>JAPKMU010000358.1 GCA_026645745.1 Anaerolineae bacterium
CGCTGTGCGCCGCCCTTCGGGAACACCCATCCCGCCGTGTGTGCCGATAAGCCAAGCATCAGCCCGAATGCCGCTGTTCCCACTGTATCGAGCGGCAAAATCGAATGGGCAGCCATCCCCGCGAATGCTGCCCGCGCCCGTTCGGTTTTGAACCAGCGGCGCGCCAACACTGCCGCCGGAAGCAGTCCCGGCAGCCCCACGAGCATGAGCGGAATCAAGTGGCGCGGCGGAATGTTCAGCGGGCTGAGGAGTTCTTCATACAGCGCCTCCCCCTGCTGATCGAGTGTTCCAAACAGGCGGCGATAGGCTGTACCGTCCGCATCAAATGCTTCTGCCGTCTCGGTGACAGAACGATAAATCAGCGCGGCGGGTTGATCATCGAGCGGGTGCGCGACTTCGACCGGAGGATACACCCATTCCAGCCCAAGCCGCGCAAACGGAATCGTCTTAAAAAACGGCGAGATCAGCGTTAGCGGATGAATTGCGGAGCAGATGTCATGCACAAATCCGGGCAGCGTGATCGCTTGGGATCGCATTCCGCCGCCGATGGTCGCTTTCGCCTCAACCATCAGGACTTTGCGCCCGGTTCGCGCCAGCGTGATCGCCGCCGAAAACCCATTCGGACCTGTCCCTACGACGACCGCATCATACTCGCTCATTCCGTAAGTATCCGCCTCGCTTAAATCTTGTAAAAGCGCGCCGCGTTCGATGCGAAAATCTTCTCTTGATCTACCGGGTTGAGTTTGCTCACAGCGCGAAGCGCAACATCCGTCCACGCCGCGTAAGTCGAACCCGCAAGCCGGTACATCGGTGAATTGCTGCCGAACATCACGCGATCAACACCGAACGACGCGATTATGTGGTCGATATACGGCTGCAAGTCCGGCGGCGTCCAGTTAAGCTGATCGGCAAGCGCGAGCAGTCCACTCAATTTACAGGTGACGTTAGGCAGCGCGGCAAGCGGCGTAATCGCATCGCGCCATGATTCAAAGCTTTTTCCCGCGATATCCGGGTATCCGGCGTGATTTAGGGCGAACTGCACACCGGGGCAGGACTGCGCCAGCAAAAGCGCATCGGCTAATTGGGACGCTTTCGCGCTGATCCCAAATGACCAACCGTAATCCGCCAGCGCCCGCACGCCATCCATATAGGCAGGTGTAACGAAACCTTGCGTTTCAGACTTCAATGGACGTTCTACCCCGCGCACCATCGGCAGTACCTTCAACCGATCCAACCATGCGCGGACGTTTGCACCTTCTTCAACGGGTGCGAAAGCGACAACGGCGCGTATACGTGCATCGTGCGCAGCAAGTGAACTCAGCCACTCGGCTTCAACTAACGCCTGTTGGGAAATCACACTCGACTGCACCGCGACGATTTTTTCTACCGCCCAACCGCTGCCCCCCGCCGGAACGGAGTCCGTCAGCACTGGAGCGTCGATCAGTGTTTGCGCATCGAGCCAGACCAGACGCATTTGGGCTGGATCCCAATAATGGACGTGCGAGTCAACAATCTGCATCGCAATCTCCTTATCACGCAGAACCCTTAACCCGACTTGATCGCCGCCGCTCGTGTTTCGTTCGGCAGCACCTTCCAGTATGGATCAGAGTGAAAACCTCTGCTGCTTATATGGTGCGGACTATACCGCATTAGGTGTCGATGTACACTTCCGTGCCCCAAGGATCGCGGATATAGACAGCACCATCGTGCCTTTCATAACGAACACCCGCCGCGTCGAACCGCGCCGCAGCAGCATCAACATCTGCCGCACTCGGTACGCGAATCATCCATGATTCAAGGCGCGCACACGTCTCCGGCGCAGCCGTTCCGCCCCGGCTGTTCCAGTGATTCAGCCCGACGTGATGATGATACCCACCTGCCGCGACGAATCCCGCACCGTGCCATAACTGCATCGTCGTGAACCCGATCACACGTGTGTAGAAATCAACCGCCTGTGCCGCATCACCGACTTTCAAGTGCATATGACCGATACGCGTCCCATCCGGGGCATTCGTGTAAGGAGATCGATCCGATTCGATTTGTGCGAAGAACTCCGCCAGATCAATCGGATCGTTCCCCATGTTGAGCTGATCGCCGCTCATCTGCCATTCCGAGCGCGGGCGATCCCGGTACAACTCCAGCCCGTGACCGTCGGGATCAGACAGGTAGAATGCTTCGCTCACGCGGTGATCGGCGTAACCCTCCATCGGATATTGGCGCACTGCGACATTGCGGATCACACGCGCCAACTCTGTTCGTGTAGGAAACAAAAGCGCAGCATGATACAGCCCCGTCGCGCGCGGTGGCGTTGGCGCGGCATTCGGCTTTTCGACCAGAATCAAGAATGGATCGTGGTTAACGCCCATAAATGCCGCGCCATCGCTGATCAGGATCGCGGTAAGTCCGATCACCTGTTGATAAAAGTTGATTGAGCGGTCGAGATTTTTTACCGAAAGTGTTACCGAGCCAATCGATGCCGCGTCAGGTAGTTTTTCAGTGAATGTCATCGTTCTCCCCTAACTGTTCTCTTGAATAACGCTGGTTTTCCGGTGCTCCGGTTGACAACAAAACGCATCATTCCCTACAATGATAATCAACTGGTCAGACCTCTTACCATTCGAGGCATCATGTCAAGCTCGCAGCTCGAACGCCCCTTGGGTTACGCTGAAAAATACATCGTCGATCATATCCTCAGCGGTGAATACGAAATCGGTCAGCCGCTCCCCGCCGAACGTGAACTCGCGGAAACCATCGGTGTGACCCGTCCCACACTGCGCGAAGCCATACGGCGGCTTGAAAGCGAAGGCTGGATCATCGTCCATCATGGCAAGCGAACAATCGTGCGCGATTTTTGGCGCGAAGGCAGCCTCGGCGTACTGACCCGTGTGATTCAACATCAGGGCGGTATCCGCCCCAGTTTTGTCGTAAACCTGCTCGACTTCCGCCTTCTGATCGCGCCAACCTACGCCCGCGACGCCATCGAATATAACGCAGATCGTGTACTCGAACGCCTTGCTGAAATGCCCAAACTTCAAGCCGAACCGGAAGAATACGCCGCGTTCGATTGGGCGCTGCATCGTGATCTCGCGGTGTACTCCGCGAATGTGATTTTTCCGCTGATTATCAACGGCTTCAGCGATTACTACCAGCATATGGCGCACCGCTACTTCACACGCGCCGAAGCCCGCGAAGCCTCTCACCGTTTCTATGTGGCGCTCCAGCAGTTCGCACTTGTCGGTGACAGCGAGGGTGCATACCGCTTGACGGAAATTGTCATGCGGGAAAGTTTAGATCATTGGCGAGCAGTGAGCGGTCTTCCGCATCATCCCGAAGAAGATGACGAGAAAGAGAGCGACACTCGATGAAACGATGGAACGGTTGGGGATTCAGTAATGTCGAGTATCCACTGAGCGACGGGATGCTCACATTTCTTGCAGACCGCGCCGGAAACGGGCGGCGATCCAATGATGCACCGCTGAACGAGGTGACACAGCGTGTTCCCCGGTCACGTTTGGTTGATCATCCTTTAGTCAGCACGGATATTGTCGAGCGCATCACGCATTCTTACGGACAAAGCATGAGTGATTGGATCGCCATGCGCAGCGGGCATTTTCCCGCGTTCGTTGATGGCATCGCGTATCCGGTCAATCGCGCCGATGTCCGCGCTTTGATCGACTATGCGCGCTCAACGGGTGCACGGTTGATCCCATACGGCGGTGGTACAAGCGTCGTAGGGCATCTGACTCCACTCGGCGATGCGCCTACGCTTTCGGTAGACATGCGCCGCATGAGCGACTTGATCGCGCTCGACGCCGAGAGTCAGTTGGCGACGTTCGGCGCGGGAATCGCCGGAATGGATGTGGAAGCGAAACTGCGCGCACGTGGGTTCACGCTCGGTCATTATCCGCAGTCGTTCGAGTTTTCGACCGTCGGCGGTTGGATCGCCACCCGTTCGAGTGGGCAGCAGTCGCGCCATTATGGACGAATCGAATCGCTGTTCGCGGGCGGACATGTCGAAACACCAAACGGCACGCTTGATCTACCGCCATTTCCGGCAAGCGCCGCCGGAATTGATCTGCGTGAAATCGTGCTTGGATCAGAAGGGCGAATCGGGATCATCACCGACGCTGTACTGAGAGTCGCCCGTTTGCCCGATCATGAGCGCTTTGATGGCGTCGTTTTCCCCACGTTTGAGCAGGGGATCAGCGCTGTCCGGGCGATTGCTCAAGCGAATATCCCGCTGTCGATGATGCGCTTGAGCAGCGCTGTTGAAACCGAGACGCAGTTCGCGCTTTCGCACAGTTCGTTGATGCCCCTGTTAGAGCGCTATCTCAAGATGCGCGGCGCATCCACCGAGCGCGCGATGCTGATTTACGGCGTAACCGGAAACCGCGATCTAGGTGCGAGCGCGAAAGCGGCAGCGCTGGCGATCATTCGGCAGTACGGCGGCGTGTTTGTCGGCGCGGTGATGGGCAGCAGTTGGAAGAAGAATCGGTTTCGTTCGGCATACCTCCGCAACACGTTATGGGATCACGGGTACGCTGTCGATACGCTCGAAACCGCCGTTCCTTGGTCAAATACGCTCCCACTCATGCGCGCTGTCGAGTCCGCCATTCGAGAAACCGCCGCTGCTCAAGACGAGCGCGTTCATGTATTTACACATCTATCACACGTATACCCGACCGGAAGCAGTATCTATACGACATATGTGTTTCCACTAGGTACGACACCCGACGCAACCCGCCAAACATGGCAGGCGATGAAATCTGCCGCCAGCCGATCCGTAATCGCGCACGGCGGCACAATCAGCCACCAGCACGGCGTAGGAATCGATCACGCCGAATATTTAGCATCTGAAAAAGGTGAAACGGGTATTCAAGCGATGCGCGCATTGTTCCACGACTTCGACCCGGAAGGACTGATGAATCCCGGCAAACTGATTCCGTAAAACAGGGGGAAACCGATGAGCTTCGGCACACGTTCGCACGTTTGGCAGTCGATCATCAGCGCCACAGACTGGGAACTTGTTGTGATCGGCGGCGGCATCACCGGAGCAGGTATTTTACGAGAGGCGGCACGGGCAGGAGTGCGCACCCTGCTGGTGGAGGCAAAAGACTTCGCATGGGGGACGTCAAGCCGCTCCAGCAAAATGGTTCACGGCGGCTTACGTTACTTAAAGCAGTTTCAGCTTGGTACAACCTTTCATTCTGTCAGAGAACGCGAACAGCTTCTCAAGTCTGGCGAAGGATTAATTACCCCGCTGCCGTTCTTGATGCCCATTTATGACGCCTCCGATAAGCTGATGTATCAGCTTGGCTTATCCGTGTATGACCTGATGGCGGCACGCTGGGATCACCGCCAATATACGGCGGACGAGATCGCGCTTCTGATTCCACGCTTGAATCGTGACGGACTCAACGGCGGCTTTTCGACCGAAGACGCGCAGACGGACGATGCGCGTTTGGTACTGCGCGTACTGCAAGAGGCGATCAGCGCGGGCGGAACGGCGATCAACTACGTCCGGGCAGAGAACCTGATTCAAGATGAATCAGGCGTACACGGTGTAACGATCCGCGACGTGGAAACAGGCGAAACCGCTGATATTCGCGCGCATGTAGTGATCAACGCTTCCGGCGCGTGGGTGGATCAACTCAGGGCGCAAGTCGGCGGTGAAAGTCGGATTCGTCCACTGCGCGGAAGTCATCTGCTGTTCCCTGCGTGGCGTTTTCCGGTCGCTCAGGCGATCAGTTTTTTGCACCCGGCAGACCGCCGCCCAGTATTTGTTTACCCGTGGGAAGGCGTGACACTCGTTGGCACTACCGATATTGATCACCCGGATGATCTGAATTCTGAGCC
>JAPKMU010000359.1 GCA_026645745.1 Anaerolineae bacterium
TCGGTCGGATTCTGGGCGACCAGCGCACCAGCCGCTTCTAACGCCGCCATCTTGCCTTTCGCCGTGCCTTTGTTGCCCGTCGTGATCGCGCCCGCGTGCCCCATTTTCTTGCCGGGAGGCGCAGTCACGCCCGCGACATAGGCGACGACCGGTTTCTTCTTCGGATGGCTGGCGATAAATTCCGCCGCTTCTTCTTCCGCTGATCCGCCGATTTCACCGATCAAGATCACGCCTTCGGTATCGGGATCGTTGAAGAAGGCATCAAGGCAGTCGATGAATGATGTGCCGGGGACGGGATCGCCGCCGATGCCAACACACGTAGACTGCCCCATGCCCGCCTCGGTCAGTTCAAAGATCGACTGGTAGGCGAGCGTCCCAGAGCGGCTGACGATGCCGACCGAGCCGGGTTTGCTCACCTGAGCCGGGGTGAAACCGATGTTGCACTTGCCGGGGCTGAGAATGCCGGAGCAGTTGGGACCGATCAAGCGCACATGCGGAAAATCGCGCTTAAGCAGATTGTGTACGCGGGCTTCGTCGTGCATCGGGATGTGTTCGGTCACGCACACGATCAAACCGACGCCGCCTTCTGCTGCTTCAACGATTGCGTCCGCCGCGAACTGCGCCGGAACGATCACGAATGAGGCATTCGCGCCCGCTTGCTCAACGGCATCACGCACGGTCGCATAAATCGGAATACCTTCGACATTTTCGCCCGCTTTGCGCGGGTTGGTTCCGGCGACGACTTTTGTCCCCTGAGACTGATTCAACAGCCCGTAATAGCGCCCCTGACTGCCGGTAAGCCCCTGTACGACAACTTTTGTATTTTCATCCACCCAAATCGACATGATTTATCCCTTCGCCGCCAGTTCGACCGCTTTCCGCGCTGCTTCGACCATCGTCCGCGCCATCATGACGCGCTCGTTTAAGTGCTGTTCAAGGATGGCGCGACCTTCTGTCGCCCGCGTGCCGTCGATGCGGATCACGAGCGGGGCGCGCAGTGCGACATTCCCTAAAGCTTCGACGATGCCCGAAGCGACTTTATCGCCCCATGTGACGCCGCCGAAGATGTTGATCAGGATCGCTTTTACGTTCGGGTCGGTGTTGATGACTTCGAGCGCCGCCGTCACGGTTTCCGCGCTCGCGCCGCCGCCGATATCCAAGAAGTTCGCCGCCGCGCCGCCGACCTGCTTCACGGTGTCGAGCGTGCTCATCGCCAAGCCCGCGCCGTTGGCGATAATGCCAACCGAGCCATCCAGTCCGATGTACTGCAAGCCTTTTTCGGCGGCGAGTTTGTCGCGCCCGTCCAACTCGATCACACCCTTAAATGCTTCCCATTCCGGGTGACGGAATTCGGCGGCATCGTCCAGCGTGACTTTCGCATCCAGCGCGTGAACTTTGCCTTCGGGGGTGAGGATCAGCGGGTTGATCTCGGTCAGGTCGCAGTCGCCTTTGGTGAATACGTCGTATAAGCGCATGAGCGCTTCGACTGCGCCTTCGTTGGCTTCTTCGTCCAAGTTGGCGCGTTTGACCCAATCGGCGCAAACATCGCGGCTCAACCCATCGAGCGGGTTGATGTGCAGCCGCGCGATTGCTTCTGGTTCGTCTTCGGCAACCTTCTCGATTTCGACGCCGCCTTTTGCCGACAAGATACCGAGATACATTTTGGCGCTGCGGTCGAGCGTGAACGAGGCGTAATACTCGCGCTTGATGTCCGACGCCTTTTCAATCCACAACCGTTTGACCGGATAGCCAATTGTTCCGGTGCGATCTTTGATGACCAGCTTCAGGATGAATTCGGCATGTTTGCGCACTTCGTCCAAATTGTTGGCGATCTGAATGCCGCCCTGTTTACCGCGCCCGCCGATCTGAACCTGTGCTTTGAGCACGACGGGGAATGCGCCGATCTGCTGCGCGACTTCGACCGCGCGTTCAACGGTATCGGCGACATCGCCGGGGGAGACGGGCAGTCCATAACGGGCGAAATACTGCTTGCCCTGATATTCAAGTAGATCCACGAAGAACCATCCTCTCTGGCGGTGTTAAGTTATGCTGATTATGGCGTTATCGCGCGCTTTCAACTAGACCCGATTGTTCACATTTGTGCAAGACTGCTCAAACAAGCGCGCGTACACGCTTCTGGGTTTTAGAACAAGTGTTTGCTTTCACCCGTTAAATCATCTATCCTTAGCTTGACCGAAAAACGAGCGAAATAGAGGGGCTTTCATGACAATCCGTCGAGTCAACGCAGCGGTGTTGTTCGTTCATGACCTGAATAAATGTATGGAGTTTTACCGCAATGTGCTTGGGCTTGAGGTCGTTGTCAGTGATGACGTTTCATATGCCTTCAAGATGCACGATCAAGACTTTGCGATCGTCCACATTTCGGCGGCGATCCAGATGGTGGGTGAAGAAGCGCTCGGTCTCGGTCAAGCAGGTCACCGCGTCATGCTGTGCGCCGATGTGGACGATGTGGACGATGTGTATACCGCGCTCACGGCGAAAGGCTTGACGTTTATTCGACCGCCTATCAGCCAAGCGTGGGGATGGCGCACGGCATACTTTGCCGATCCCGAAGGCGTGATTTGGGAACTACGCCAATCGATATCTTCGAGACAAGCGGGCTAACTCCCCCTTACAGCGCCGGATTGGCGATGAAGTAGATGACGAACAGCATAACCGTCACCACGGTGGATAAGGTCAGCACGGTGTTGACGTATTGGCGTTCGTCGGTCATCGCCGAAGGCATGTACAGCGGCACAATGAACGGCGGCGGCAGGATCATGAGCGTGAACAGCGCCGCCTGAAACGGCATATCAAGCCCCAGCATCCCGTTGATCACGACGGCATTCAGCACAACGAGCAGCGGGATTATGATGAGCAGACGCACGCCTACTGTGAGCGCCGCATCGCGTAGATTCTGCCGATCCAGCCGGATGCTGTAGCCGACGATGATCAAGATCAGCGGTACAGTCATGCTGCTGAGGAACTGCATCGTGTTGAGAACACCGCCTGTGATCGCGCTGGTGGTCAAAAATTCTCGCATGCCGAGCAGATTGAAAGCGATCCCGCTCACGATGGCGATGATCACGGGGGAACGCACAAACGATGCGGCGAGTTCGGCGGGGCGGGTCAGCCCATCACGCCGCACGAGCAGAAGCGCTAGAAACACAAACCAGATGAAGGTTTCGTGTCCGAGATCAACGACGGCGATATAGCCGACATTTTCCAGCCCGTAAGCGCTCCCGAACAAGCTCACGCCAAGCATGCCGTATTCAAAGCCGGTGATCAAAAACGGGAAATACGGGTGATCGATGCGCAGCACGCGGCGCAGCACACCGCCGAGCGCCAACAAACCCACACACAGCGCGAACACGACGACGAACAGCACCAGATAGCGCGGTTCAAGCGTAATACTCAAGAATGAGGTGAACAGCACCGCCGGGAGCGCGAGATAGACGACGATCTTCCGCAGTTCATCGACGGTGGTTTCGGACAACAGACGAGTCCGGCGGATACCGCTCCCCAAAGCGATCAGAAGGAGAATGGGCAGCACACGGTTGATGATCAGCGTCGTTTGATCCACAGCGTTTATCCATCGAAGCAAGGCACTGCGGGCAAGTGTAACCCTGCGTGCGTGCGCCTCCAATACGCGCTTAGGTACACGCCTCAGCCGCGTGATACGTCACGCCGTGCGCTTTGACTGCATCCACGATCAGCGGACTCGGCGCGGCAAGCGTCACGATTCCGCGTGCAAAATCGACGGCGCACAACCGCGATGCGCCGTTGCGATGCGTCGTCAGCAGCCGATCTGATGGGACGCGCTGATCATCCGGCGGAACAAGATATTCGATCAAGAAGGGGGCATAGCCGCCGCTGATCAAGGCGTTGCGCCATGCCAAGCGAACCCCATCAGGGCGCAGCCGCCCGCTTTCGACCGGATCATTCACCGGGATGCTGTCGGTGCGCAGCCGCTCAACATCGGCGATCAAGTCGAATGAACGGAGCGCATAGCCGACCAAACCACGTTTTTCGCTGACCATCGGAGAAAAATCAAGCGCGCCCGTTTTGGGATCGTTGCCCGTGAGCGCCAGCAGTTCGATAAATGTGCTGTCGGCAAACCAGATCAGCGCGTTGTGGGTTGCGCCGCTGGCATGAACGCCGCCATAGGTGACGGTGAAGCCGAGCGCCCGATAGTCCTGCATCGCGGCATCGAGATCGTAGCCAACCGCGACAACGATGTGATCGAGTGGCAGGGTGATCATCTCGCTCCTCCGGAGGAACTCATTTGAACCCGAGGTATATCATGTTCAGCGCCAGATTGTAACGCGGATCGCGGAGGCAGCGCATTCTGCAACATACCCCGCTCCCTTTCCGTATTACGTCGTATCACCCGTTGTTCAGGAGTTCCAACCGTGATTCTCACTCGCCCGACAATCCCCAACAGCCCATATCCCGTTTTTACGCACGAGGCACGGCAGAATCCGCATCCGTTGTATAAGCAAATGCGGCGCGAGATGCCTGTCGCGCCGATCCTCGGTCCACAAAGCGGATTCGTGTTCTGGGTGCTGACGCGCTACGACGACTGTACGGCGGCACTCAAACATCCCCAGTTAGGGCGCGATCATTTACGCCTGCCGGAAGACTTGGCGAACAAATTCGGCGGAAAACCTACCGGCGTATGGGCGGCGATCAACCGTCACATGCTCAACCTTGATCCGCCGGATCACACCCGACTGCGCGGGCTTGTCCATAAGGCGTTCACCCCCGCATTGATCGAAACCATGCGGTCGCGCACGCAGTTTGTCGCGGACAGCCTGATTGCGCGTATTCAGGCACGCGGCGATCAGCACTTCGATTTGATTGATGATTACGGTTTTCCGCTCCCCATCACCGTGATCGCGGAACTGCTCGGCGTTCCGGTCAGCGATCAAGACGACTTCCGCCGCTGGACAAAAACGCTCGTGTTTGGCACAGACGAAACCGAAATGGCGACCGCCGCATTCGAGTTCGTGATGTACATCAACAATTTAATCGAAGAAAAACTCGCCCGCCCGCAGCCTGATCTGCTCACCAATCTGCTGCAAGCGGAAGAAGCCGGGGATAAGCTCGACCGCGAAGAACTCCTCAGCATGATCTTTCTGCTGCTGGTCGCGGGTCACGAAACCACCGTCAACTTAATCGGCAACGGAATGCTGGCATTGTTCAACCACCCGGATCAGCGTGCGAAACTACAAGCGCACCCCGATTTGATCCGCACGGCGGTTGAAGAAATGCTCCGCTATGAAGGTCCGGTCGATCAAGCGATGTGGCGGATTGCGATGGACAGCGTGAGTATCGCCGGGGTCGAAATTCCGCAAGGCGATGTCGTCACGATCTCGCTGTATGCGGGAAATCGTGACCCGGAAGTATTCGAAAACCCGGACACCTTCGACATCACGCGCGACCCGAACAAACATCTCGGCTTTGGCAGTGGGATTCATTACTGCCTCGGTTCGCCGCTGGCGCGTATGGAAGGCGCGATTGCGATCAATACCTTGTTGGCGCGTCTCCCGCAGGTTCAGCTTGTGCCGGGGATGAATGACCGTCTCGAATGGTCGGACAGCACCCTTCTACGCGGCTTAAAATCGCTTGAAGTGATGTACTGACGCGCTGTCCCCTCTCCAAACGGTGTTGAGGGGATGAAAAGCACTACCCTATAACTTCCCCTCACCCCGCTTGCGTGGGAGAGGGGCGACAGTAGATTTTTCACCTACTGCTCCTCACCCCCCGTCCCCCTCTCCAAACCTTGTTTAGAGAGGGGGTGAAAA
>JAPKMU010000035.1 GCA_026645745.1 Anaerolineae bacterium
CTAACGCCTCGGCGCTCTTTCGCCGGGGCGTTTTCGTTTGATTATCCGAAATCGAGTTTTGTGAGGAGATGCGGATTGTGAGTACCTGTTGTTGTCATCAAATGTGACCGTACTAAGCCGGAATCGTTTCGTCATCAAAGAGCAAAACGCGAAGTTGACCTAAAAATCCCATGTCAGGAGATCATAACCCATGAAAGCACGTCTGATTGTTCTGCTGATCGCGCTGATCAGCCTTTTCGCCACCGCCGTTGTTTCCGCACAAGAATCGCTCTCAGAAGCACTTGTGTCCGCCGACTGGCTGGAACAAAACCTTGAAGACCCACAGGTTCGCGTGATCGAAGTGAGCGTTATCCCCGGCGTATTTGAACGCGGTCACATCCCCGGCGCGGTCAATTTCGTATGGCATACCGATTTTGTCGATACGGTGAGCCGTGACATTGTTTCGCTTGAACGCTTTACTGAATTGGCGCAGGCAGCAGGGATCAACAGCGACACAACGGTCGTGATCTACGGCGACAACAACAACTGGTTCGCGGCTTGGGGGGCGTGGATTTTCAACCTGTACGGATTTGAAAATGTTCACTTGCTCGACGGTGGGCGTGTGAAATGGGAAGCAGACGGGCGACCGCTCTCAACCGATGCCGCTGCCTATGAACCGGGCAATGTCACGTTTGCAGAAGCGAACGCCGACTTGCGCGCACTCCTTCCAGAAGTGCTGGCGGTTGTCGAAGGCGAAGTTCCCGGTACGTTAGTCGATATTCGCGGACCCGCGGAATATAACGGCGAGATTTTCGCGCCGGAAGGCGTTCAAGAACTCTCGGTGCGTGCGGGACACATTCCCGGTGCGGTCAACGTCCCTTGGGGTCAAAACGTCCGCGAAGATGGCACATTCAAGTCGGTTGAGGAACTGCGCGCACTGTACGCGGGACTCGGAATCGATGGCAGCACGCCGCTCGTGACCTACTGCCGCATTGGGGAACGTGCCGCGCTGACGTGGTTCGTTCTGCATGAACTACTCGGCTATGATGCTGCACTGTATGACGGTTCTTGGACGGAGTATGGGAACAGCGTTGGCGTTCCTATCGAAAACCCCGCCGGTACTGTATGGGGTGGTCAGTAGTTTATGGCGCAATCAGCAGTGAGGGGCAGTTCCACCAATGGGGCTGCCCCCCTTCTACGTCAACCGATCACGGCAGCAGTGGGGCTGGTGATTTTGGCTGCATTGGTCGCAGGGGCATATGTGCTGCATGATGTTCCCGAACAAGGGGCGAAAGCCTCGCTTTCGCTTCTCCTCGGCGCGGCGCTGGGCATTCTCTTTCAGCGCGGGCGCTTTTGCTTTTTCTGTATCCTACGAGACTTCATCGAATTTCGTAACAGCAGCGGCTTATTCGCCGTGATCGCGGCGCTGGCGGTTGGCGGGATCGGGTACGCGATTGTTTTCGGCGCATTTTTGCCCAATACGTTTACGGGCAGGCTTCCTCCCGGCGCGCATATTGGTCCGGTCAGTTGGGTTTTGGTCGCGGCAGGCGCAGCTTTTGGGATCGGGATGTCGCTTTCTGGCGCGTGCATCAGTGGACATCTGTATCGCTTGGGGGAGGGATACAGCCGCGCGCCGTTTGCGCTGTTCGGCTCATTGATCGGTTTCGGGTTAGGCTTTTTTACTTGGCAAAGTGTTTATCTTGCGGCTTTGTCAGGTGCGCCAGAATCATGGCTGCCCGCGACTTTTGGTTATGGTGGCTCCCTGCTCATTCACCTGACCATCCTGAGCGTGATCGCGGTTTTTCTGCTCAAATATCTGCCGAAACTCCCGGCTCGGAGCGAAGAAGCGATCACCTTGCGGAGTATCTGGGCTCGCGTGATCAATCAGCGGTGGAATCCATTGGTCACCGGCGGGCTTGTCGGCGTGATTGGAGTAGTTGCCTATTTTCGCGTCGAACCGCTTGGTGTGACGTCGCAGTTAGGGAGCATCGCGCGCACCGCACTGGACAGCACCGGGCTGCTGTTTGACCGCTTGAACGGACTTGATACATTTGCGGGCTGCACGGCGCAAGTCGTTCAAACCATTACCGAGAACGGTTGGCTGATCGGCGGGTTGGTGCTTGGCTCATTCGCGGTTGTGCTGCTGGCAAATCGCTTTCAATTGTCAACGCTCACGCTTCGTAATGGAACGACTGCGCTGTTAGGCGGCATTCTCATGGGGTGGGGGGCAATGTTGGCGTTGGGCTGCACGGTGGGAACACTGCTTTCTGGTATTTCGGCATTTGCGATTTCCGGGTGGATTTTCGCATTTGCTATGTTCGCGGGTGTGTGGTTGGGTATCAAACTGCGGCTTCATCAAGGGTAAAGCCGAACACCCTGACCCTTCACTAACCCCAACCGACCGTTAAAAGTAGTTAATCTCTCGTCCTAGCGCTTGACAACGCTCAAAAGCCGTGCTATTGTCTAGCCTAGTGTGGGAAAGGATTGTCCGAATGATGCAAACGACTCTCAGACCAATAGTTGAAGCCGGGGCAGTGTACAGCCGGCAAGAGGCTGCCGAGGCGCTTGGCATCAGTCTTAGCACCCTGAAGCGGCTTGTGAAAAACGGACACTTACGCGTCTCAAAACCCAATGGGATGCGGCGAGTGTTTATCACGGGCGAAAGCATTCTGGCGATGCTGGACAACACAGTCGTGGAGCGTGAGGCATAATTATGTACATGCCAAACCTCTGCGCGACCACGCGCCCCGCCCCCTCCAACTTGCCAAGTTTTTCGCGGATCGATGGGCAGATTCTGCCTCGCTCCAGCCGCATTGCGCCTAATTACAGCGTGATGGGCGGATTGGGTGCAGCGCCGTCCGCGTCGCATGTGACGCTCGACCTGTATGGCACGATTGTCCGGGGTGGAGCTGCGACAGGTACGCTGTGGAGTCTGCTGCCGGGAAGCTTCGGCGACGAAGCCGCCTTCGATTGGTTGGTACAGTATCACGAGAGAGAAGTGTCACGAACGCGATATAAAGCGTGACACAAACCCTCTGACCCAACGGTTCCCTGAAAAAGGGCGTGAGCGTACCAAAAGCTCACGCCCTTTTTGTTTGCCTGAATGAGCTTGACCCTCGATGAGGATGATAATGGGACCGACATACCACCTCACCCATACCCCGACAGTGCGCTTGGTCGTGAACGAAATGCGTATCGACGACCGCGCAGATGAGGCGCTAGACGAACGCCTTGAAGGACTGTTGAACGCGCTGGATGAGATCCATGAAGCAGCGAGCGCGGGGGCGCTTGCTCAGACCGGGTTAAACAAGGCGGAACTGCTTGGACTGCTGAATGACCTGATCTACACGGCGCAGCAAACCGTCGCGGAAATTCAGAATCAGGGCGCGGATCATACCGGAACTCCCACACTGAGACTGGTACGAAAGACGTCCTAAATGACATATAGAGAAGGGGACAAGCGAACGCTTGTTCAAAGCGGACAGCCTAACGCAAAGCAGCACAGCAAGACCAGTCAGGAAAGGGAAGATCATGTTCGTTAACGAACACGAATTGAATGTTGAACGTTTGCAAGCTCGTCATGAACAACTGCGCCGCGAAGTCGAAAATATTCGGCTGGCGCGGGAAGCCCTCGAAGCGCGCCGGGAATCAAACCAAACCGACCGCACCGAGCACACCCAGTTGGTTCAGCGCTTGTTCGCCCTCTTCTTCTAGCCTCGACCTGCCCGTCAGGGCAGGTGGACGGAACGAAGTGAGAGCAAAGGTCGTCTTACATGGCGGAAGACAAATGCAGCGCAACGCCCGATGATGGTGGATCGCTCACCCAACACGCACCTGAACATATAAAAACCTTTGCTCCTCGACTGCCGTCCACCTCGCCCGTTCCGTATTTACTCCGGAGGCGGCGATAAAGCGGCGGTCATGGAGCGCACATGACCGAACAGAGAACAACGCCTTCTACAGCGCGCAAGACACAGGGACATTGTTTATCGTTAGCACTGCGTACACGGGAACTGGCTTCACCGATTTCACTTTTACTGTTAGCTGAGCGTCACCCCCGAATTCGGCTGAGGGGGTGACAGTAGATTTTCACCTACTGCTCCTCACCCCCCGATCCCCTCTCCATCGCAAGCGATAGAGAGGGGGAGAGGGCAGACGTTAAAGAACACGTTAAACCGCATCGCTTTACGCGCATTTGTTCCATCTTTCGTGTATAATCGTGACAGTAAGTACAAATAGCCTGATCAAGAGGAATGCTCATCGTGGTAGGTGCTTCTACGCCTCAGGGGAGAGTTCTTCTCCTGAACGGTCAGACTTGGGAACCACTCTCCATCATCACGATCCCCCGCGCGATAAATCTCCTGCTCGCGGAAAAAGCCGTCGTTATCGAACAGACCGATCAGTTCTTACGCACGGTACGGGATCGCTTCCCGATTCCGTCAGTGATCGCGCTGCGGACGTACATTAATGTTCCGCGCCGCCAAGCACACTGGAGTCGTCGCGGCGTTTTGATGCGCGACAACTACACCTGTATTTACTGCGGCGTGCAGCCCGGCGCGGTCGTCAAGGGCAAGATGTTGGTCAAGAGTGATTTCACGGTTGACCATGTGATCCCGAAATCGCGGGGTGGCAAAGATCAATGGGGTAATACAGCGTGTGCGTGCTATATCTGCAATCACCGCAAGGGTGATCGGCTTCCACATGAAGCCGGGATGCGGATGAAGTGGGAACCCAAAACCCCGCGCACCAGCTATCTTGTCGTTGCGATTGGCAGCGGACAAGAAAACTGGAGACGTTATATCGAGGTCTAGACCTCTCTCCATCCATCAGCGACAGCGGAAATCCCGCTGCTTCTGAAGTTTGGAAGCAGAGGTTCTCCTCATATCTCTATTTCCCACGTTGTTTCTCTCATTTTGTGCACTCTGCGAAACTTCCTTCGGTCTCGTGCGTATAACGTCTACAATGACAGGGACGCGATACGGTTGGGAGGCACGATGACGACAACGACGACGATGGTGGAAGTGCGCGGGCTTGCAAAGCAGTTCAAATCGGCAAGCGGTGCGCCTTTTTTTGCGGTAAAAGATGTTGATCTCGACATTCGCAAAGGCGAAATCTACAGCCTACTTGGACCCAACGGCGCGGGCAAAACAACTACCATTTCCATGATCGGCGGTTTGATAGCCCCAACTCGCGGGGACGCGAAGATCGGCGGGTATTCGATCACCAAGCAGCCGCTCGAAGCGAAACGCACGCTCGGCGTTGTGCCGCAAGAGATCGCACTCTATCCCACGCTGACCGCCCGACAAAACCTTGAATTTTTCGGCAGAATGTACGGCATGAACGGCGCGGCACTGAAAAGCCGCGTTGATGAAGTGCTGGAATTTATTGATTTGACGGATAAACAAAACGAGCGCGTTGATAAGTTCAGCGGCGGGATGAAGCGCCGCGTGAATATCGCTATCGGTCTGCTGCACAAACCCCAATTGATTTATATGGACGAGCCGACGGTGGGCATTGATCCGCAAAACCGACGGCGCATCCTTGATACGGTTGTGCGGATGCGCGATGAATTCGGCATGACCGTCCTGTATACGTCGCACCTCATGGAAGAAGTGCAGGAAATCAGCGACCGTGTTGGCATCATGGATCACGGCGAAATCATGGCAGTCGGCACGGTGGGCGAACTGATCCAAAAGATCGGTGAGGAAGATATGCTCATCTTCCGCGTCGGCACACAGGCGGTATCCTCCGCACAGCTTGAAAAGCTCAAGACCGTCGAGGGTGTGACTTCGGTGACTTACGAGCAGGTGGCGAAAACCACGAACGGCGAAGGTAATGGGAACGGCGCTCTGCCCGCCGATGGGCGAGTCGTCGCCCGCGCTAAACGCGGTCGCCAAGCGCTCCCTGACTTGATTGGGTTGGCGAACACCGACGGGATCGAAATCCAGTCGGTCGAAGTCCGCGAACCTGACCTCGAAGCCGTTTTCCTCAGCTTAACCGGTCGCGCGCTGAGGGATTAACGATGATTCTGCAAAAACTCCTCACGCTGGCATGGCGTGAAATCTACGTGACCTTTACCGACCGTTCGATGGTGCTGATTCTGTTGGTCACGCCGCTGGTGTTGGCGACGATCATCGGGTCGGCATTCAGCGGATTGATCGGCGCGGGCGGCGGCAGAGATGTTCCGGTATCCGATGTCACCACGGTTATCGTGAACCAAGATCAAGGGCTGGCGGACGGGACGAATTACGGGCAAATCTTCGTTGATCTGCTTGTGCCGCCCGCTGATTTATCCCCCGAAGCGGCAAACGCCGAAAGCGTCCTGTTTGAACTCACCAACGCGGTTACGCTCGATGATCCCGAAGCCGCCCGCGAAGGCGTCAGCACCGGGGTGTATGTCGTGGCGATCCTCATTCCCTCGGATTTCAGCGCGAGGATCGGCGTCTCCCAAGAAGATATGACGATTGAGCCGACGACGATTGAGGTGATCGGCAACGAATCCGCACCGATCAGCGCCAGCGTTGTGACGATGGTCGTGCGCAGCATCGCCAATGACATCGCGTCGGGCAATATCACCATCGCGTCAACCATCGAAGCGCTGATCAACCGTGCCACGAGCGATCTCGGTTTTGGGATGGAATTCTTGGCGGCGAACAGCAGCGGCGAATTCAACCCGGATTTTGAGTCAGCATTCACGACCACCGCCGCACCGATCACGATTGAGCAGCAGACGGTCAGCGGGGATGTCGTCGGCTTTAATCCGCTGGTCACGTTTGGGTCGGCGCAAGCCGTCTTTTTCATGACGTTTACGGCGCTGTATGGCGTAGCAAGCCTGATCGATGATCGCAAAGATGGCACGCTTCAGCGCTTGGTCATGTCACCGACGCCGCGCTGGGTGATCCTGATCGGCAAGATCATCGGTACGTTCGTGACGTGTGTCCTTCAAGTCTCACTCTTGATCATCGGGTTAGCGGTGGTTGGGATCGTCCTGCAAGGCGAACTGACGTTCATCTGGGGCAATAACCCGCTTGGCGTGTTTGCGGTGGTGCTGGCGGTCGCGTTCGCGGGGTCGGGCATCGGGGTATTTGTCTCCGGCATCGTTAAGACTCAGGAGCAGTCGAATATCGTCGTCACCGTGATTGCGATGGTCTTCGGTATCTTGGGCGGCGCATTCTTCACCGTGCAGGGGATTCCGATCATCCGTGATTTGACCCAATTGACGCCGAATTATTGGGCGGTGGATGCGTTCACGCGGCTTTCGCAGTTGGATAACGCGATTGGTCTTAACCTGATCGTGCTGGTGGCGCTCGGCGCAGCCTTCTTCACAGCCGGATTATTCCTCGCCAACCGTCGATTGGAGTTTTAATCATGCGCTCAATCCTCAATGTAGCTCTGAACGATCTGCGCGTGATCTTCCGCGAACGCGCAAGCATCATCCTGAACTTGATCGTGATTCCGCTGGTGATCTCGTTTGCGGCGGGCGGCGCGAACAGTTCGATGGGCGGCGGCGGTGACACTGCTGCACCTGACCTGCTCATCGACGTGATCGACGCGAGCGGCTCGGCAGAATC
Organism: Anaerolineae bacterium; assembly: GCA_026645745.1. GTDB lineage: Bacteria > Chloroflexota > Anaerolineae > Aggregatilineales > Phototrophicaceae > Flexifilum. The sequence continues at coordinate 7,551 of JAPKMU010000035.1, forward strand.
AGCGGCGTTTCTTGATGTAGTGCGCTCCGCCAATGAAAATGTCCTGCTTTGCCCGCTCGATAACACGGCTGACAACCCGTGCGCGCTTCCGGACGGTGTGACGACGGTTGACGAAACGCTGGCAGGCACGCGCCTTGAGGAACAAACCTCGTTAGCGCTGATCCTGATCCCGGAAGATTTCAGCGAAATGCTGAACGCGGGTACAGCGCGTGTCGTCTATCGTTCCAATGAAGATGCTTCCGCGCCGGGGTATCTGCTTTCGGCAGTCGAAACCGCCGCGCAGCAGATCGGTGGGGCGGTCGAGGCGCGCACGATTGGCTTGCAAGTCGCAGACGACATCGAATTCCTGACATTTGCGGACGATGCCGACCGCGCCGGGTTTGGCGATCAAGTCTACGCACGCGCCGCCGAAATTTGGGCGACCAACCCGATCACCGTCAACGCGACGGCGGGTGAGTTGGAACTCAGCAGCGCGGCGTTTAACGGCTTCAGCCAATCCTTCCCCGGTATTGCGACGATGTACGCGATGTTCGCCGTGTTTCCGGTGATGGTCGCGCTGATCGATGAGCGCCGCTACTGGACGCTTCAGCGCTTGGCGATGATGCCGATCCGCCGCAGTGAAATTCTGGGCGGTAAGCTGCTGGCACGCTTCCTGATGGGTATGATTCAGTACGCGATTGTGTTTGCCGTTGGATTGGTGATCGGCGTGCCGCTCGGTGATCAACCGCTGGCTACCGTCTTGATCATGGTATCATTCGTGTTCTGCGTGACGGCGTTGGCACTGATGGTCAGCACGTTTATGAAGACCAGCCAGCAGGCATCGGGGATCGCGCTGTTCATGTCGCTGACGCTTGCGCCGCTGGGCGGGGCGTGGTGGCCGCTTGATATTGTCCCATCGTGGATGCGCACGATTGGGCATGTGTCACCGGTTGCGTGGGCGATGGACGGCTACTCCAAGATCATTTTCAGCAGCGGGACATTGGTTGACGTGCTGCCGATGATCGGCGTGCTGCTGGCGATGGGCGCGGTATTCTTCCTGATCGGTGTTTCACGGTTCAAGTTCGAGTGATGCGGATTTTCCAAGTTGTGCGACGTTTGGTGCGGGCGATCTTCACGCTTCTGGCGTGGATCGCCCGTATTGCATTGCTCCTGTTTCTGCTCCAGTATTCCGCGCCGCCGTATGGCGAATTGTGGACGGGAGTCTCGGCACTCGTGGGCAGCGACCAGTTTGATTACGTCGCATGGGAAGTCAGCGCGCTTGCCGCCAAAGTCGATCAAACGCTGTGGGGGGCGCATCCGTTCATCTCTGAAACGGATCGGTCTGATCTGGTGCGCGCCTACTTTGCCGATCTGGCGCGTGCGCGTGCGCTTGACGATGCGATCAACCGCGTGTATGCCGAAGCGGACGACGAAAATGCGGCGGCGCTGCAAGCCGCAGAGCAGATCGCGGAGCGCGACGCTTTGCGCGCTGATCTCGCATCCCGGCAAACGCTGATCGAAGCGATCCTAGAAGGGCAGGTCGCCAACGTGTTGATCGAGCAGGGTTTTGGTACGCTCGGTCAGCTTCTTCCGCCGATCTCGATGCGTTTCACGCAAGTGCCAAACTTGTTGATCGTCTCCCCACGTGACGAAATTCGCTTTGAAGTCTCCATCAATGTCGATCCGCTGCCCGTCGATCAAGCGGCGGCGCTTGAAGCGCGCATCGACTCGGAGCGCGATGTCTCATCGCTGATTGTGCCGCTCGGCGGGATCGCGCTGTTTCCCGCGATGATTCTAGAGACGACATCACTCCCGTTCGCGGTCGAAACCTTCGCGCATGAGTGGCTGCATCATTATTTGTTCGCGTTTCCGCTCGGCTTAGATTACGATTTTTCCAGCGAGGCGCGCATCATCAACGAAACGACCGCGAGTCTGTTTGGTCAGGCGATTGCGCCGCTCGTCTTGGCGCGCTATTACCCGGAATACGCCGCGCACGCACCTGATCCGCGTGATTCGTTTACGGCTGCGCTGACCCGCGTCGCATACCGTGAACCGTTTGATCCCGGTCGCGCCTTGCATACCACTCGCGTCCGCGTCGATGAACTGCTCGTGGAGGGGCGCGTCGAAGAAGCCGAAGCCTTTATGGAAGCACGGCGGCGCTTGTTCGTCGCCAACGGCTACCCGATTCGCAAGCTGAACCAAGCCTATTTTGCGTTTTACGGCGGCTATCAATCGGATGTGCAGGGGGCGGGCGGCAGTGATCCGATTGGTCCTGCCGTGCGTGCGCTTTTGGAGCGGAGCGGATCGATTCAAGCATGGATCGTCACCATGCGGACGATCACCACGCGCGACGAACTCCTCGCCGCCGCCGATCCGTAAATCATCAAGGGCATTAACGCAAAGACGCAAAGACGCAAGGTCTGCTTACACGTCTTTGCGACTCTGCGTCCTTGCGCCTTTGCGTTGACTCCGTTGTCCTTAAAATACCCATTCTTTGAGCATGGCGGCGAGCAGGGTGGCGCGGCGCGGTTGGCTGTTGAGCACGACATGTTCATGGAGCGCGTGCAAGCCGTCGCCCTGCGGACCCAGACCATCGAGCACCGGAATTCCCTTCGACGCGACGGTATTGCCGTCACTCGCGCCGCCGCTTCCGTCCTCGGTCACGGTCAGCCCGTAACTTTCGCCAATGGCTTTGCACTGAGCAAACATCTTGCGCATCGTTTCGTCACGTTCCATCGGAACATGCCCGTTAATCTTTTCAACGGCGATCTTCGCGCCGGGGGTGATCGGCTGCAAGCTCATCATCGCGTCATAGGTTTCGTTCCACGATTGGACACTTGTCGCGCGCGTATCGACATGCGCCGTGCATTTGGCGGGGATCACGTTGGTGGCGCTGCCGCCGCTGACCATCGTCACCGACACTGACGTGCCATGCTGAAGATCATTCATCGCGCGCAGTTTCATCGCCTGCTGCGCGAATTCGATGATCGCGTTGATGCCTTTTTCCGGCGCGTTGCCCGCGTGCGAGGGCAGTCCTTCGATGTCGATGCGATAGGTAGCGATGCCCTTGCGGAAGGTTTTGAGCGCTTCGTCAATCGTCGCAGGTTCCATCACCAGCACCAGCCCGCACTGGACGCAGAATTCTTCGATATACGGGCGGCTGTAAATGCTGCCCACTTCCTCGTCAGTGGTCATCAAGACCCACACCGGGCGATTCGGCATTTCGCCGCGTTCGACCAAGCCGCGAATCGCGGACAAGGTGACGGTGATTCCGCCCTTCATGTCAATCGCGCCGGGTCCGAATAACCGCCCATCGTCATCAATCCGCACGGGGCGTTCCGCCAGCGTGCCGAGGGGCCACACGGTATCGATGTGGATCAGGAACATGATCGGCTTACCGGGGGCGGTTTCGTTCCACTTCGCCAGCAGCATATCCCCGACTTTCTCTTGAGGGATGCGCCGGACTGACGATGCGCCTAGCTCACGGAACTGACTTTCCAAAAATGCGCCCATCTGATCGACGTGTTCTTTGCCGAGTGTGGGCGTTTCAAACTGGACAAGCGTGGTCAGCAGATCAGTCATCCGCGCCTTTTGTCCTTGGAAGTACTGCAGCAGATCAGACATCGTAACCTCTAGTGACGAGAAATAGATAGAGGGACAAGGGGGCATTTCCCTTGTCCCTAGAGAACCCACTGCCGCTGCCCCGATTAAAACGGACAAATATCCTGCGCGGCATACGTTGGGCTTTCGCTGCCGTATCGATTGAGCAGCGTCAGCGCTTCGGGGCGCGCTGCGATTATACTCAACACCTCGTTGCACGCGCTATTCACATTATTCGTGATCAAAAACGCATTCCAAAACGTCAGCGCCGCCGTCGCGTACACGGGCTGCGCCGCCGGATCAGGATATTGGACGAGAATCGCCTGCTGAACTTCAGCGCGGCGCGGGTCGTTCAATGCGCTGTAAGCGATCATCAGACGGTAGAGGATATAAGGCGGCAGTGTGGTTGAGTCGTCCGGCTGCCACCCCAGCAGATTGGTATCGGTGAGCGCGGCGGTATACAACGCGGCGGCTTCGGCATACGCGCCGTTTGCCAGCAGTTGATCAGCTTCAAACACGATCTGAATCGTATAGCGCGGCGGATCAAGCTGGGTGAGTGCGCTCGTATACAGCACGCCATCCCAGTCATACACGGTGAATCCGGTGCGGCGCGGTCCGGTTTCGGCGCTGCCATCATCGCGGAATTCAGCGATGAGTTCATCAATCCGATCCTGATCCAAGTCTTCGACCCGGAGCGGTGTATCGGTATCCAGCGGGCGTGAAAGCAAGTTGACCATGCGCCGCTCGGCAGCGTTCCACCCGGTAAGCTGGCTGCGCACGCGGCATGCGCCGCTTTCGCACGTTTGCGCACTGATCAGCAGATCGGTTAAGCCGTCGGCGTTCATGTCCAGCGCACGCAGAATCGCCGGAGCATCCCCACCGAGCGATTCGCGGTACACAGCCGTGTAGCGTGAGTCACGGCAGGCGAAGATCATCAACGTGCCGCCGCCGTCGGGGGTGGTCAGCGAGACGACGACTTCCGCGACGCCTTCGCCGGACAAGTCAAGATCGGCGCGCACAAAGCCCGTGCCGCCGAGCGCATTCCACAAAGCGCGCAGATCACGATCCAGCGCGACCGCCGTACCTCCCGTTGCCAAAAATGTCTCGATTGCGCCCTGCATCCCTGCCGCTGAACCCGGAACGGTTTCGATCAGCACGGCGCTTTCGTTGGGCGGCGGGCAGGCTTGAGCGTTCGGGGTATTCGTCGGGCGGGCGTTGAGCGCGACCGAGGTCGCCGGGTTGATCATGCCGCCATCGAGCGGGATCACATCCGGCGGCGGGAGCGCGGCGCGCAGAATCGCACCGGGCGTCACCGAAGGGAAGGGCGGCGCGGTCGCGGGCTGTGTCGCCGTTGATGTCGGCTGACACGCGGCAGCGACAACCAGAATCAGCAGAATGAGCAGTCGTTTCATCATGAGATGGGAGTATAGCATGTTGAAACTTGGAAAGGCATTGAACCACAAAGAACACGAAGAAACACAAAGGAAAAAATAAACATTAACGCGATGGCGCAAAGACTCAAAAAACGAGCGGTAGCATAAAACAAAAACACAAGGAGGGAGATTTCCCTCCTTGTGTTCTTGGTCTCTGTACTTAGGCTTCGTCGAGTTCGCGCAGCGCGGCTTCGTCGCGGAGCAGACTGCGCCAGCGCAGAATCAGGCTCAAGAGCAGGATCAGCATGATCGCCGATGCCACGCCCAAGCCGAGGAACAAATAGGGCTGCGTGTCCGGCGTCAGAAAGAAGTCGTTCAGCACGGTGAAGTACACCGACGCGCTGTTGAGCGCATCCGTATCGCCTGAACCGACGACGATATACACCGAACTCCCGCGTGCGCGCCCAATCGCCGTCAGCCCGCCGTCATACGTGTGAACCGTGACGTTCCCCGTTCCTTGTGGGATCGTTTCGGCGGTCGCTGCGCCGCTGATCGTCGGGGTGATCAGGCGTGCAGCTTCGATCATGCCGTCGTCGATCAGCGCCGCATCTTCGAGCACGCCCTCGCGCATCACGATCACGGGCAGCGCTGATGCGTCACCCGCGTACAGCATCGCGTAGCGCGTGCCTTCGTATTCCTGTGTGTGGACGACCGCGCGGGAGTAGACAAACTGCGTCCATGTGCCGTTTGAAAGCTGCAAGTCACGCTGATCCAGCGGCGTTTCGGCGCTCAATCCGGCATCGACGAGAATTTGCGCGGCGGCGGCGGGTGCATCCAAGCCGGGATACTCGCGCACCGTGATCATGCGCCCGTCATGGGTGAAGCGGGCGTAATCCGCCGTGCTTTCGTTCGCCCAACCTGACGGGATGAACACATGCCAGCCCGCCGCATTGTTGTAAAAATTTGCGTTGATGTCGAGCGCGTTGGCTTCCGGCGTCGATTCGCCTTCTTGGGCGTGGATGCTCAACGGCAGGAGCAGCAGCAGGGCGGCAGCTAAAAAGACGAGTCTCCGCATGATTTACTGTTCCATCACTTTCACACGCATGGCTGTGACACGGTGCGCGACATTTTCAAGACGAATCCGCCACCAGACGAGCACCCAAGGTACAAGGATCGACCACACTGCCGACCCGAACGCGACCGCCGACGTGACTCCCGGCGTGGCGTTGAGTTCAAAATCACCCTGTGTCGCCATCATACTCGCGTCGGTGAGCACGGGACCGATCACGACTGGGTGAATTGTGTCCGGGCGGATACGAATGATTAAAAAGGTGATCAACACGGTGCTGAAAGCGAGAATCCCGTACACCGAAGCGAAGCGGCGGCGCGTATCCACGTTATCGATGCCGCTGCGAAGCATCAAATAGGCGGCGTAAGTCAGGATCATGATCGCGTCAGACGTGAGGCGCGGATCCCAATTCCACCATGTATTCCAGATCGGGCGTGCCCATACCGAACCCGTTACAAGGTTGATCGCGGCGAGCGCCAGTCCGATTTCGACTCCGGCGAGCGCGAGCGCATCCCATTTCACTTTTCGCGTGATTAAGTAGGCGATCCCACCAACGACGGTCGCGGAGAAAGCAACAAACGCGCCTGCGAATGACGGGACGTGAATATAGAACAAGCGCTGTACCTCACCCTGTTCGATATCCGTTCCGGCGGCGATCAAACCAAGATATAAGCCGATCAGCACGCCGATCACGGTGAGGATCGACAAAAAGATGAGCAGGCGTGATCCCATCCGGTTGGAACGGGGCATGGACTCGGCGGCAGAATGTGCGACTGCTGCTGACATGACAGCCTCAAGTGAAAAACTAACGAGAATCTGTGCAATTCTACAAAAATTTCAAGAAAGGGCAAATAGCATCAACGCAAAGGCGCAATGAGGCGAAGCCGCACAGAAACTCGTCTTGCTGAGGCATCTTTGCGCCCTTGCGACTTCGCACCTTTGCGTTGATGTACTTTGTGGTTAATCGCTGTTTATTCTTCCACCACGAACGGGAATAGGAAGAAGCACATCACGACGAAGATCGCATCGAGCGCACCGAGAATCTGCACCCAACCGATCCAGTCGTCCACCGATGCGCCGCTGAGCGCACCCGTAGAGGCGCGTACCGCCGACAAAATAATCGGCAGCGCGACGGGCATCATCACAATCGGCAGGAGCGCTTCACGCGCGCGGGTTTGAACCGTCATCGTCGCCAACAGCGTGCCAACGGTCGTGAACCCAAGCACGCCGAGCAGCAGCGTCAGCAGCACGTAGGGGTTGAACAGCGACACACCGTAGAGCGCGCTCATCACGGGGAGCAGAATCGCGGAAATGGCGAGGGTAAAAATGTAATTGCCGATCAGCTTGCCGACGTAGACCGCGCCGCGCCCGATCGGGGCGAGCAGCAGCGCATCAAGGTTGCCTTGATCGCGCTCCATCGCCAGCGAACGATTTAAGCCGAGGATGCTGGAAAAAATCACCGTCACCCACAGCACGCCGCTGATCACTTCGTTGCGCGCTTCGCGGTCAAGTTCGAGCGCGAATGAGAAGATCAAAATTGCTAGCAGCGCGAACACACCCATCGCGCCGACGAGTTCACGCCCGCGCATTTCGGCTTGGAGGTCTTTACGAACGATTGCCAGCACGGCTTTGAAAAAAGGTGTTGTCTTCATCGTCGATCAACCTCCTGCCGCGACGCCGGTCACGCGCCGGTATGCTTCCGCGAGTGCTGCGCCAGTCACGCCATCAAGCGGCATATCGACGCCGATCACGCCGCGCGAGAGAATCACGGCGCGCGTTGCCAGCACCGCCGCGCGATCCAGATCATGGGTTGCCATCAGGATCGTGTGTCCGGCTTGGTGCGCATCCTTGAGCAGTTCATCGAGTGCCGCTGAACCGTCTTGATCGAGTCCGGTGTACGGCTCATCGAAGATCAGCACATCCGGTTCATGGAGCAGGGCGCGGGCGATGCTCAAACGCTGCTGCATCCCGCGTGAAAAGCCGCGCACGAGGTCATCGCCGCGCTTGCCTAATCCCACACGGGTGAGCGCCGCATTGATCTTCACATCATTCACCGTCGTGTTATACAGGCTGGCGAAAAAGCGCAGATTTTCGCGGGCGGTCAGCGTGTCGTACAGCAGGGTTTTGTGACTGACCACGCCGATCTGCGCCCGTACCGCGTCGGCTTCTTTCGGAAGTTCCCATCCGCCCACACGGATCGTTCCGGCGGTCGGTTTGCTCAAGCCGCACAGCATTCGCATCAGCGTACTCTTGCCGCTTCCGTTATGACCGAGGAGGGCGACGAATTCGCCGCGTTCGACGGCGAATTCCAGTTTGCGTAAGACGGGCATCAGCCCGAAGGCTTTTGTCAGCCCTTTGGTTTCGATTAACGGAGTCATGGAGTCATCAGTTCGGATAGGCGAGCTTTCAGTTCGGCACGCTGCTCTTGATAGCGTTCTTCGGGGATTTCACCCTGTTGGTAGGCGGCGTCGAGTTCCGCGATCTGCCGGATCAAGTCGTCGATCAATTCACGATTGACAGCACTGCCGGAGCGCTTCGGTTTGCCCATCAGATCAGACGGCGCGGCGGCGCGGCGCTGGCGATGCCGCAGATACAAGAATCCGATCAGCACGATTTCCCCGATCACCACGAGGATGATCACAATCGGGAGGAAGTTCGCATCGACCAGATTACCGCTCCGTGCTCCACTGTCGAGCGCACCGCCCGCCACATCATAGCGGATCGTTTCCCCCGGTTGGAGCGTGAGGGCTTCGCCGTACGCTTGATAGATCGTCTGCCCTAACTGCTGTTCCCCGATCAGCGCGAACTGGTCGCTTTCGATTCGGGTGTCAATTGGGTAGACGAGCAGCCGCGCTTCGCCGTTGAACGCATAATTCATGCGCTGTTCAACGATTGCGCCGCCCGAATACGGGATGATGTACACCACTTGAACGATATGTTCAGCGCCGGGGATCACCGGAGCAGTGTCGATCACGAGCGATTCATCTTGCATGGCGACATAGCGGCTTTCGTCGTTGAATCCGACGATCAACGCGCCGGGGGGCAAGCTGAACACGAGCGAGATCGGGTTTCCGTTCGAGGCAAGCTGACTGGTCGAAAACGCGCGATCCGATGTGTTGCGCACGCTGAAAACCTGCACGATTTCGAGGTTTTCACCGATCAACGAAACCTGCGTTACCATGCCGACGATCTCGATCACCGCCGGGTCTTCGGTCAGTTCGTAAATCGTGATCGGCATCTCAAGCGCTTGCGCCCCCGCTTCAGGGGTGATCAATTCACTGGCGAAGATGCGCGCACGATACAGCACCGTAGCGACATACTGCGCGGACGGATCAAGCGGAATATCGGAGAAGCTAAACGTACCATCTTCAAGACTGGTGGTTGTAACCTGCTGCGGAACGTCGCCCGATGGGAAGATGAACAGCGTGACCAATACGCCGATCGGTAATGCTGATCCACCCGCCGTCCCCTGTGTGATGTGACCGCTCACCGTTCCGGCGATCAATACTTCAGGCTCGGCGGTCGCCGCCGGAGCAACGGGTTCATCCGTTTGCGCAGCAGCGATTTCACGCGGCTCGAAGACTTCAACCCCGGTAAATCCGAGCGTGCGCGCATATGCCGCCGCCGCGCGAATTTGATCCGGTGTGAGTTCATCCCCGAAGGCAGGCATACCATCGCCAATCCCTTCGTTGATCGTGTTAAACATGACTTGATCGCTGAGGGTGGACATCGCCGCGTGGTCTTGCAGGTTGCGCACCGAACCGCCGAGTTCGTCGGCGCGTATGCCGTCGCCCAAGCCTTCATCGCCGTGACAGTCGGCGCAGTTGTCGATAAACAGGATGCGCCCCTGTTCAAGCTGTTCAGCGGTGTAATGCAGCGTGTAAGTGTAATAGGCGACATCCCAGCGTTCTTGTTCGGTGAGCGCTTCACGCCAAGGCGGCATCAAGTTGTCGATGCGCCCATCGGTGATCGTCGTGTGCCAGTCGGTGGGATATTGGTCTATCATCGTTGCCGGATCAAGAAATGAAGCGACGTTGGTCACTTCGCCCGAAAGCACTAACTCACCATCGCCTGCGCCTGTTATCCCGTGACAGCGCGTGCAGTTTTCTGCGTAGATCGCCGCACCGCGCACCAGATTCGGCGCTTCAATCGGGTAGCCGACTTCGGTAGGGGCGGGGGTGGGGGGCGGCAAGGTTGCGACGATGCGCGGTTCTCCTCCTAAGCCGCCGCACGCGGCGAGGAGCAGGGTAAGCAAAACAAAGGCGGCTGACCGCAGGGGGTGATGCAATCGGTATCCTTTCTCAGGAATCAAGCATTTGGGCAAAGGCGGATTCGATCACATCACTCTCTGATCGTGATCGTTTACGCGCCTTCCTCAAGGATTCCTTCTTCGATCAAACCTTCCGGCATGCTTTCGACAAAGCGTGTCGGACATTTCAAATTGAGTTCGGTCGCGTGGAAAACGCCGTTTGCGTCCAATGTGCCGGTCATGATCGCCTGTGCTTCATGGCGCAGCAAATCCGGCTTGACTTGATTGACCACGCGCACCTGCATCCGTGCCGCCGTCGGATCGTTGACCGCAAGATGCAGCGCTTCGCCTAATTCCGGCGAATCCGAATCGACATCCGCGACGACAAACTCAATGATCAGGTTTTCGCCGTCATACTGGATCGTGTCCCCGATCACCGCACCGGTGACGCGCACGGGTTGACCGACGTACTGCGGGTCAGTGACGAGTTCATCGACAGTTATGAAGAAACGCGCGCCGCTTAAGGTGCTGCTCAAGATCAAAAATGCAACCGCGCCAAGGATCAGCGCGCCGCCAATGAGAAACTTCACCTTATCGCCGTTGGCTTTACGCGGCACGTAGACGGCGGGCTTTTCCCACTGCATTGTATCGGTCATGGGTGGGACTCCTGAACTCCCAAGCATAAACGTACTATACACCCTCCGGTATTATAACCGATGCTGAGCGGTCAGCATCAGCTTCCCCCCAAATACCAGAAAGCATGTTACTTGCGTTTCCCTAACATCCCGTCACGCAGCATGACGAAGCCAATCACGCCCGCAATCGCCGCCCCGCCGATCAAGATGACCGCGAGTGATGCGCCCTGTGCGCCTTCCGGTTGTGCTTCGGCTGTGGTGGAGTCGGCGGGCGCTTCATCGACTGTTTCCGCCGTGACTTCGGTTGTTGTCTCGGCGGTCGGCTCAGGGGTAGCTTCCTGTGCAAACGCCGGGAACACGAGCATGAAAAGGATCAATGCGACGAACACAAATCGTTTCATAGGAGGATTCGCTCCTGCTGCGGGTGATGAATCATGAGCGGCTATTGTACCGCACGATTAGAGAGATAAAAAAAGGCACGGCGTTTGTGCCATGCCCTTTTTGAAACCATGTCCGCGCCTGCTTACTGGATCGGCTGATCTTGGCTGCGGAGATACGCGATCAAGTCCGCGAGGTCTTGATAGGTCAACTGAGCGCCGAAGGTTGCCGTCATGACAGGACCATACGGCGGGACAAGGTAGTCATGCGGCAGCACGATGCTGAACGCGAGATACGCTTCGCCTGTTTGTTCGGGCAGCAGTGCTTGAACCGCCGGGTCTTGCAGACGAACTTCCTGCACGCGCGTCCATGTGCCATCCGTGAGCGGGGCAATTTGCGCGTTGGCATGGCAGCCCAAGCAGCCGAGCGCGCCTTGATACAGCGTCATCCCGTTCTGCGGGTCACCTTGGAAGGACGGGAGTTCCGCGACGATAGCCGCAACATCCGTGCCGACCGTTTCCACATCGCCCGAAACCACTGTCGCCGGATCAACCGGACGGATCGGGAACTGGTTGACGGCGAGCAGGTCTTCGACCGTCCAATCTTCGCCCTTATCCCAATTCAGGATGTAATTCACGATGTCCTGACCTTCGTCAGGGCGGAGCGGACCGCCGCCCGTCTGAATCCACGCTGCCATCGGCTGACCCCAATAGCTTGAGCTTGCGGGGCGACCGTGTACCAGCGTGGTATAGACAAAGTTGTAGAGCGTGCTGCCCCACGCCAGATTCGTCAAGCGGCTCGGCGATTCAGGGTCATAGTAACCCGGAATGGTGGATACAGTCGCAAGCCGCTGACCAATCGCCGCGCGTTCAGTTTGAAGCTCGGTCAAGCGTGTTTGAATTTCGGTGCGGCGTTCTTCGGTCGTGTTCGGGTTATTGAGTTCCGCTTCCAAGTTGCTGGTTTCGCGGTCAATCGCCCCGTAGAAATCATGACCGAACAAGTATGGGCTGTTCAGCCCGGGTGCGCGACCGACAATGCCGCGCCCGTCCGTCCCGTGACATTCCGTGCAGTTCGAGGCAAACAAGCCTGCACCGCGTTCGATTGACCGGGCAAGATACTGCTGTTCGAACGATGCCATGCGCCCCGGTTCATTGATGGCGATCCAACCGATGATCGCCATCATTGCCAGGAACGCCACCGTACCCGCAATGATACGGTGTTCGATCTTTTGAAAGATGAGTCCCTGAAGGTTCATGTTATCACGTTCCCGGTGCCGCGAAATACTGCGAGTCGCGATGGATAAAGATGTGCTGCGCGTTCAGACGCGGGATCGGGTTGCCGTTTTCATCGAGCCGAACGATGGGTTCGCCATCTTCGCCGTACACAACCTTACCATTCTCAACGACCACATCCTGCCAGTAGATGAAGACATCAATACGCTTCAGACCGTCCTGAACTTCGGTAATGATGACGCCGCCCCATCCATGATAGAGTTCATCTTCATGGAGTTCAATTTCGTGAGCGAATTCTTCCAGAACAGCACGGAGTTCTGGTGCTGCGTCTGGTGCTGTGACGAAGTTCAAGTCTGTCAGCGGGAGGTGCTGCGTCTCCATGTAAAGACGAATGTCTTCGTCAAGCGTCGCGGCGGGCGGGATACCTTCAATATTCATGAAGCGCGGAATAGCTGCGCCAATCTCCGCGTCGATTTCCGCATTGAGCGCCGCAACAGCAGACGCGGCTTCGCGCGAGTCTTCGACTGCGAATTCGCGGCTGGTGTATTGACCGGGGACGAGTTCTTCATACGGCACAGGACGCAGGATACCCATGTGATTATGCGCGGGTTCCATCGTCAAGTGGTGCATGATCGTCACGTCCGCCGAATTGACGACACCGAACTCTGACAAGCCCATGTAGCTGAAGATCACCAGTGTCGACATGATCACAAAGCCGACCGTAAGCTGAATACGGCGGTGCGCCCAGCGGCGGCTTGGAGCAGTATCGACATAGGGCCAGACGAACAAGAAGACGAGGAAGACCGTCGGGAAGATGATGCCCCACAGCACTTTATCGCCCAGCTTGAGTGCGCCTTGAATCCACAAGAAATACCAAGGAGCGGTTGTACCAAGCGGGGTAGACTGAGGATTGGCATGATTTTCGAGCGGTGCATGGAAGAACCACGTCACCAGCACGATCAGGATCAGCGAGGTGACACCGATCCACAAGACCTCACTGCTGAGAATATCAGGGATGAAGTACACGCGCTTATCAAGCGGGACGCGCTTGGCGGTATCTTCACCGATGTTCTCTTCTTTCGGCGGCAGGCTGTGACCGTGCAGGATCACCTTGTAGTAGTGGACGCCCGTAAAGACGAACAGGAGCGCCGGAACCAGCAGCACATGGAGCAGATAGAAGCGGAGCAGTCCGTTCGCGCCGATGTCTGGACCGCCGCGCAGCAGCAGGTTCAGATTCGTACCGACGATTTCCGGCGGCGTCGCTTCGATCATCGATGCGCCGATGGTGACCGCCCACAAAGCGAGTTGGTCCCAAGGCAGCAGATAACCACTAAAGGAGAGGAAGTAGGTCAGAATGACCAACACAACGCCGCTTGCCCACGTAAACTGACGGGGCTTTTTATAGCTCGCCGTCAGGAAAGTTCTTAACATGTGCAGCGTGACGATGATGACCATCGCTTCCGCGCCCAAACGGTGCAGGTCACGCATGAACTGACCGAGCGGAACATTGCTCATAATAGCGAGCATATTTGAGTAGGCGACTTCCGGCGACGGCGTGTACCACACCATCAAGAGCATACCGGTGATCGTCTCAAAAAAGACGAAATACGTCGAGAGCCAGCCGAGACGGAACGTGGGATAAATACCCGTTACCGACCGATGGAAGTAGCTCGGACGCATATGCAGCCAGAACCCGGGAAGGGGAGTCGCCGCGCAGCGCTTCGCGGATGTCTTGAAGGTTCATCCCCGCTGTGGCGCGTTCTACGATCTCATTAACCCCTTCAAAAACAGCGCGTTTTAAGCCTTTTTCCTTGATGTCGTCTAAAAACGACGGAAATGGGAGGACGGACATCCGTTACGCTCCTGCCTCTCTCCTTGAATTCGAACAGCTTCAACTCAAAGCTGTATTCTACCCAATATTGTTGGTTAAACCTTGCCGTTACGTTTGATTCGTTTGCCGGTGTTGATGGCGACGTTCAAAACGGTGCGTCCTTCGAGCGGAATTGGGTCGCCAGTGCCGTTCGACGCGGCGGTGCTGCCATCCGTGAAGGTAATTGTGGTTTCGAAACGATCCAAACTGCGCGGCGCAGGTCCTTCGATATATAAGCCGTCAAGTTCGAACTTTGAACCGTGACATGGGCATTCAAAACGGTGATTGGAAAGCGACCATTTCGGCAGGCAACCCAGATGCGTGCAAACCCCATACAGCACGACGAGTTCGTTATTCGCGGTATGCGAAACCCAAAAGCGACCTTCCGGTATAGATGTAGGTGCGCCGTTCGGTTGGGGCACGCGTGCAGCCGTCAAATTGAACACGCCGCCGAACGTTCCCTCTTTGAACCGGGGCAGCGCGAACCAGACGATCGCTGCGCCGGAACCACCCAAAAGCATCGCCATCGACGCGCCCCAAATGTAGTACAGGAACTCGCGGCGGGTGGGTGCAAGGACTTCCGTCCCCAATTCGCTTTTTGGCTGAGGGGCGGCGGTCACCCGAGTTTTGGGTTCGGTAGAGACGACACTAGCCATGAAAACCTCCTAATTGCTCGCCACGATCGCCCGAAGTGCCACGAGTATAGCACAGAACTCCCTTTCTAAGAAAGAGGGTTACTAAGATATTCGGTTCATGGCGAAATGTCTTTGTAAAATGTATCACAAGCGTACCGGACTGTCAAAAATTGGGGTGTGATTGCAAGGGAGCGATCAGCGCGTCATAATTCGCGCTTATGAGCATACAACAGGTTGGCGGGATTAAAACAACATGGATGAATATCCTGCATCCGAGCGAACGGGATGTTGAGGCGCTTCGGCGCATCTACCCGTATATTCATCCACTCCACCTAGAAGACCTTCTCAGCGCGAACGAGCGCCCCAAGCTCGATACCGCCGATGATTATGTATTTCTTGTGATGCATTTTCCCGTCTGGGATTCGACGCTGCGGCTGTCGCGCCAAGCGGAGGTCGAAATTTTCATCGGGCGCGGCTACCTCGTCACGATTCATGAGGGAATGCTCAAGCCGTTGGTCAGGCTGTACGATCAATGTTTGACTGACAAGACGCAAACGGCGCAGTTTCTCGACGGCGGCGCATCCCACGCGCTTTATTTCTTGCTGGATCGCCTTGTCGATTATGTCTTTCCGATTTTGCGGCGCGTCGATAACAATATTCGCTCCGTTGAGGAAACGATTTTCACCGCAGATGCGCCTTCCGTGATCCGCGAAATTGCGATTCTGCGCCGGGACATCATCGCGCTGCGGCGCATCGTGCGTCAGCAGATTCCGATTTTGCAGGAGTTAGAGCATCTCCAGCATCCGGTCATCCAAGAGGACTTGGAAGACTACTTTGGTGATCTGGTCGATCACCTGACCCGCGCGCGCGATATTCTCGACGAAAGTTATGAAATCATCGTTGGCTTAAGTGAAACGGCGGATACGCTGGTCAGTCACCGCATTAACGCGGTGATGCGCGTGCTGACGGTCATTTCGGTCATCATGCTGCCGCTTACGCTGATCAGCGGCATCTATGGAATGAATATTTCGCTGCCATTTGCCGAACACCCAAGCGCATTTGTGCTCGTCGTCGGCATGATGTTTTCTGTTGCCGTCCTTATGTTGATCTTCTTCCGAAGTCGAAAGTGGTTATGACACAGCGTTTACCTCCCGTTACGATGGTCGAAACGGACGAAAGCCTCAAGCGTGCTGTGGATGTCATGGCAAGTGAGGCGCTACTCGCCGTTGATACCGAGTCCAACAGCCTGTATGCCTACCGTGAGCGTGTTTGCCTGATTCAAATTTCGACACGGAAGCAGGATTTCATCATTGATCCGCTGGCGGTGAACGATTTATCGCCGCTTGCGCCGTTGTTCGCCAGCGAAACGATTGAAAAGGTTTTTCACGCGGCGACTTATGATGTGATGACGATGAAGCGAGATTTTGGCTTCACGTTCCGCAACTTATTCGACACCATGATCGCGGCGCGAATCTGCGGTTTTCGGGCGATTGGGCTGAATAACCTTGTCAGCGAGATCATCGGTGTGCAGTTGGATAAAAGCCATCAGCGCGATGATTGGGGCGTGCGCCCACTTTCGCGCGAAAGCCTGTTATACGCACAAACCGATACGTTTTATCTGCCCGCCATCCGTGATCACTTTGCAGGCTTATTCACCGAGCGCGATCTATGGCGCGAAGTCCGCGAAACCTTTGACGAGTTGAATCGTCTGCCCGCCGCGAATCACGTTTTTGATCCTGACGGCTATTGGCGGCTTGGCAAGCCCAGTCAGCTCCGCGCTCGACCGATGGCGATTCTGCGTGAACTTTATTTGTGGCGCGAAAACACCGCCCGCCGCATCGACCTACCGCCGTTTAAGG
>JAPKMU010000360.1 GCA_026645745.1 Anaerolineae bacterium
TTTCGAGGTCGCCAAGGTCGTTGAACGCGACAACATCGACATCATTCGGGTAATTCTCGCGTAAAACACGCAAAACTTGGCGTCCAATGCGCCCAAACCCGTTGATACCAACGCGTACTTTCGCCATTTGAGACAGTCTCCTTGATATTTGAACTGTTCCGATTTCAGGTCACTGTGGATCAAGCTGTGCGCCCGACCGCACAAGGATCAACTAAGCAGGTGAATTCGATCACAAAGGATACCGCGATCTCTGGATTTTTTCGACGCGGTTCATCACGGATAATGGGGGACAGCTTTCCTATCTCCGGGTTCAAGATACAGCGAGCGCAGGCTTGATCAGTGCGACGCGTTTACGTTCGCTTTCGCTCAAAGTCATAATGGCACGCCCCAACTTTTCAGGATCATGCCGCCAAGGACGCTGAATATCGATGAGATCGGTGTAATACACATCGTAGCGCTGCAAAATCTCGTGATGTTCTGGCGCGGGCAGCACATAGCGCGTATTACGGTTTTCCCCTTCGCCGCTCAAATAGACATTGTTGGCGATCACTGCCTGAAATACACCGCGCCCGATGTGGCGTTCCAGCGCGAAAACATGCTCCGCAGCGGTGTAATCGTCAGTTTCCCCCGGCTGCTGAGCAATATTGCACACGTACACTTTATAGGCGTTCGTCGCGCGCAGCGCTTCGGTGATCTCACGTACAAGCAGATTCGGTATGATGCTGGTGTACAGGCTTCCCGGTCCGATCACGATCAGATCGGCGTCGAGGATAGCGCGCACTGCACCTTGATACGCCGCGACTTTTTCCGGCATCAGCCAAATACGTTGAATCTGTCCCCCAATGTCACTGATCGATGACTCACCTTCAACAGTGACGGTACGATTCTCAGAGGGAAGATAGATTTCGGCAGCGAGATTGACATCGGTCATGGTGGAGGGGAGTACCCGCCCTTGAATGTTGAGAACGCGCTCGGTTTCGATGAGCGCTGTTTCGAGACTTCCTGTTACACCGCTCAAGGCTGAAATGAATAGGTTGCCAAATGCGTGACCATTCAAATCCCCGGTGCTAAAGCGGTACTGAAACAGGCGTGTCATCAAGCTTTCATCGTCCGCTAACGCCGCAATATTATTGCGCAAATCCCCCGGAGGCAGAACCCCCATTTCGCGGCGGAGTCTACCGGAGCTGCCGCCATCGTCTGCAACGGTTACTACAGCGGTGATATTATTCGTGACCGATTTAAGTCCGCGCAGGCTTGCAGGAAGCCCCGTTCCGCCACCAATCGCCACCACCTTGATCCCTTTTTGGCGGCGGCTGTGCGAGTACACAGCATCTACGATTGAACCGGGTTGATGACGACGGTATGGCGCAAGCAGCGTCCCCGAAAGACCGACAACTGCCATGATCACGAGCGAGATTCCGGCAGCAAAGATAACGAGGATTTCGATGATACCAAACGCGATCGGTGTTTCAGTGACGAGAAAGAACTTCAACAACCCAAGCGCTAGTCCCAGTGCGGTCATTGTGATCCCACCAAGTAACAGCAGAATCCAGCGTTTGACCCCGATCCCGAACATAAACACTTTCTTTAGGTGTTGGATCGCATTCATGCACATCTGATTTCTTGTGTGAGGACAATCAGATCAAGATTATCATCGGGGCTAGAGCGTGTCAAACCTAGAAACCTAGGAGTCGGCACCTTTTTTACGCTTGTTATCCGTGCCAATTGGGTTCAGAATCGCACCCACATCAATTGAGGATGCGCCCATGATCAAAATTGTTTCGACCGCAGCGATGCGGGAAATCGAATCCGCCGCGAATGATGCGGGATTTGCCTATGATTTGATGATGGAAAATGCGGGAACAGCCATCGCCCGACGAGCCGCTCAACTTCTTGAGGGTTTCCGACTAGACGATGCAAACGAAGCAAAGATCACGGTCTTAATCGGACCGGGGAAAAACGGCGGTGATGGGCTGGTTGCCGCACGTGTGCTTGCCGATCTTACCCCTGCGCAAGTGCGCGTGTATCTGCTCAAGAAACGCCCCGATGATGATCCACTTTTCGCTGGTGTAAAGTCTGCCGGATTATTTATCGCCGATGCCGAAGATGATCAGCGCTATCGCGTGCTGTCGCACATGATCGCCAGTGCCAATCTCGTGATCGACGCTTTATTCGGAATCGGCATGCAACTTCCGCTCCGCGATGAAGCGGTCAAAATGCTCCGCGCCGCCCGTGCCGCGATCAACGGCAGTGAGCGCGGAGAAGAAAATTTAGAGGGCAGTATCCTTTATCCCACTGATCCACGCACAGTAGAACGCGTTACGCGCCCTTACGTATTTGCGGTAGATTGTCCAAGTGGGCTTGACTGCGACACAGGAGAAATCGACTCGCACGCGCTGACAGCGGACGAAACGATCACATTTATCGCGGTGAAGCCGGGATTGCTGACATATCCGGGTGCGGCACAAGTTGGTAAACTCACCGTTGCAACTATCGGTGTCCCTGAAAATACGAAGATTCCCGCGCTGACTGGAGAAAAGCGTTTCCTCGTTGATGGCGCGTATGCGCGCGATTTGCTCCCCGAACGTTCAACCAGTTCACACAAAGGTTCATACGGAAAAGCGCTCATCGTTGGCGGTTCGGTCAACTATTCCGGCGCTCCCGCGATGAGTGCGCTTGCAGCGTATCGCAGCGGTGCGGGCTTAGTCACCGTTGGAACACCTGCTCCGGTCGCGGCATCACTCGCCGCCAAACTGGTTGAACCCACGTGGTTGATTTTCCCGTCCGAAATGGGCGTGCTGGCGGATTCCGCTGCGCCGCTCATCCGAAAAGAAGCAGAAATATACACGGCGCTGTTAATCGGTCCGGGAATCAACCGTGAAAAGACCACGCGTGATCTACTGGCTGCGCTGTTCTCAAACGGTGCGAAAGCAGCGCGCCCTCAGATCGGCTTCGTCGCGTCCAAGCAAGCCAATACAGATTCAGATACGGCGGTTAAGCCTCTTCCGCCGCTCTCGCTAGATGCAGATGCACTCAACCTACTGAGCGAAATCGATCAATGGTGGACGTACTTGCCACCGGAAACCATCATCACACCACACGCAGGTGAATTCGCGCGTCTGGCAGGGTTGGAACGAGAAACCGTAGAAGCAAATCGTTTTGCACTTGCGGCGGAAAAAGCGGCAGCATGGAACTGTGTTGTACTGCTGAAAGGTGCGCACACCATCATTGCAAATCCGGATGGGCGGACTGCCGTGCTGCCGTTCAAAACGTCCGCGTTGTCTACTGCGGGCACAGGCGATGTTCTCAGCGGCTTGATTGTCGGTTTTCTCGCGCAGGGTGTGAAAGCCTTTGACGCGGCAGTGCTGGCGGGCTACTTACATGGAATGGCGGGGCTGGAGGCGGCACGGATAAAAGGCGGCGAGCGTGCCGTGATCGCAGGAGACGTACTAGAAGCGATTCCGGCAGTACTCGCAGCACTCGAATAAACGCATCAAAGCCGTGAAGCTGCTAGCGGTTTCACGGCTTTGATTCTCTCCTGACGCTTATTTCGTCGCTTCAAGGCGGCGGCGCGCAGCGGCTTTGCCTTCAGCGATGCTGTCTGCAACCGGGTCACGGGGAATTGCCAATTCAACCCGCTCTTGGACTTCGCGGCGCAGTGCCAAGCCGCTTTTGGGAAGTGTAAGCAGCGCAGTGATGCCTCCAACGATGACACCGTAAACGATGCCTGTCACCAGCAGTCCGCTGTCAAGTTCGCGCGAGTCACGGCTCATTTAGTGCCTTCTTTCTCAGGTTTTGCCTGCGCTGCCGTGCGTCGGATCGCTTTACGCAAGCCAAACACTTCGCGCAGAACAACCGATGACCCCGCCAAGAAGCCGCTCAAGCGAACAACGGGCTGTGTCAGGTTGGCGCTAACAAACTCGACAGTTGTTTGCGCCGTCTTGACTGTTTGCTGCGTGTTTTCCAAAATCGGTTTGACTTCGGTTTGCAGCAGATTGATCAACCGCGCAATTTGCAGAATCAGAATTGCAAGGCTGAGCACGATCAGGATACCTTCCAGTCCAAGGAAGATAATCACAAGGTCGCGGATCAAGCGGATCACCGTTCCGCTTTGCTCAATGTTGCTGGTCGCGGCAATCACAACCGCACAGACAAAAAGAAGCAGAATTGCGCCAATCAAGATGGCGGCGGCGATGATGATCATGCGCCGCAGACCGCTCATGGAGGTTTGTTTTTCTTCAGCGGGTGATGCGTTAGTAATTGGCTTATCCGTCATACAGGACTGCCCCAATCAGCGTTAGCGCGCAGGTCGCCGCGCGCGTCGGGTAGATGAAGCGGGTCGGCTCGTCATGAGAGCGTAGACGAAAAGCAGCGCTACGCCAACCCCAATCAAGGCTGGAAGCAGATGAAGCGAACCGATAGTAAATACCTGAACCTCGAACACAACGCCCGCCACGTGCCCTAGCCCAAATCCAATCCACGACGCTAAGATAAATGCAGCGAAGCGGCGCACGTCTCCACCAACGATGACATGAAAAATCGCCCCACACAGGGTCGCTATCAACAGGGAGAAGGTGACAATTGGACTGGGCAAACAAGAAACCTTCGGTACAATGGCGGTACAATGACGGAATGGTAACACGTTTACTGAGATTTTGACCAGCCAATTGGCTGGTTTATAATTGTTTCTATGATGCAGACGATTGATCAACGAATTCTCATTCCCGCGCCGCCAGATACGGTCTGGACGACGATCAGCGATATTCGCCGAAATTCTGAGTGGATGGCGGATTGCGAACACGTCGCGTTCATCAGCCAAAGTCGGCAGGGACCCGGTACACGCTGGCGCAGCACAATCCGCAAGGGGCATGATGCGATTGTGCAGATCACGGCGTGGTACAACGGACTAGGCTATGAATACACCTATATCGACGGAATGCCATTCAAGCAAAACGTCGGGCGTATTCGGCTGCAAGAACTTCCTGAAGGCACGATGGTTCAGTGGACATTCAGCTTTGAAACAAAGGGAGTGCTCACTGGTGGCAAACGCGGCGTTGAGCGCACAATCGAAGACAGCCTCAAGGGGTTGTACAAACTCCTTAAAGAAAGCGCACCGCGCAAACCGCTTGAAGCAAAATCGCTGATGCGTGATGATCCCGGCGTCGAAGCACGCGCGACCTATAAGCCGCGCCACCCATCGGCTGAAGCGAAACCGGAAGAAAGCGCGCAGCCGGACTTCTTGCGCGAACCACCGGTCGTCGAAGATGATAACCGCTGGATTCCTACAACATCTGCGTCGCTGATCAGCGAGCCGCCGATTGTTGAAGATGATACACGTCCGCGTGTCGCCGTCGTCCCGCTTGAGCAGCCTGCCACACGGGCAGAACCTCATGCGCCACGCGTTCCTTTTGAAGAACCAGAATTCTTGCATGATCTAGATCGGATGCCAAAACCGGAAGATGCGCGATTCATGCCTCCCCCGCCTGCCGCGCCGATCAGCATCGAAGAGCCGCCTGTCGCGCCGGATGATACAAAACCACGATTTGCGCAAGAAGTGGTTGAAGAAAAATCCAGTACTGCCGATCCAGTCGCGGCTGAGGTTGAAATCAAATCACTGGATGCAGCAGAACCAGAAATTGTGGTTGATCCTGAACCCACGCCTGTGTCACGTGCAGCGGTGATGAACGAGGAAATACAAGCCGCGCCTGTTGAAGCTCCACCCACGCCCATCCCCACCGTAACTCCGGAACCTGTGCCTGCGCGTACCTTCACGCCAA
>JAPKMU010000361.1 GCA_026645745.1 Anaerolineae bacterium
GCTCCACTGCCCGACATGAAAATCCCACTCAATGCTCTGCTGCTGGGTATACGCGGTGTGTACTAGCTCAAATCAGCAGACTCAGTTCATTTGCAAGCTGCTCTTCACGCTCAACCGCAGCACGCTCCTCTGGAGTCAGCATGATCGCTTGTGCGCGATTGAGCATCGCTTTCGCAGTGGTATGATCCTTCAGGTTCACGGCTGTTTCGGAACGCAGCACCAATGCTTGAAACTGCTCGACCACCGCTGCACCGGTAATTTCCGCTTCAAGCGCTTTGTCCAGCATGTCTGCTGCGGCTTGAAAATCTCCCTTCGCATTGACAAGAAGCTGTGCAGCGCGGAGGGTTCGTCCGAATTTCGACGGCGTTTGATCGGCGGGTGCCTCACTGGATCGTGCGCTTCCGGGTTGAATGAAGCGGATATAGTTTCCGCCCGGATCAACCACATTGAAGCGGTAATCCCCGGCTGCGTTGTGATTGCTCGGCTTGGTGATGCGTGGAATTCCTGCTGAGGGCAGTTTACCGAAGTGCTGACGCAGCCCCGCTGCGAACGCCTGATACAGCAGGTCGGCATCCTCGATTATCACCAAACAAGTGCTGTACGAATTCGCGGGATCGACTCCCTTCATCCCGAAGAAGTGGAGGTCAATATCGCCGCGCTTGACGCACCCGTAAGCATTGGGGCGCGTTTGTTGATAGGTGATCTCAAATCCCATCGCTACATAAAACGCGAGTGTCTCATCGAGTGAAGCGCACGGCAGCGCCGGGATCGTTTTTTCGCCAGACATTGGGTGAGTTGCTTTCCACTCTACTGATTGAGGTGACGAAACTTACGGACGGACAGCGGAAGAAAAACGGCGGTGATAACCAGCGGCATGAGGATTGCGAGGAGTACCGCGTTTTCGGCTGCCCACGATGTCCCCGCATTCTCAAACAGCGTGCGCGCTGCGGATGACGTCACCGAAAGCGGGTTCCACTGCGCAATTGCGCCCAACCATGCGGGCATGGTTGCCGGATCGACGAACACATTCGAGAGAAAACTGACAGGCCATACCAAAACTTGAATGGTGGCAACAGACTCCGGTCCTTTTGCGTTGAGTCCCATGAAGATGCCCACCCACAGCAGCGCAAAGCGGAGCAGGAGCAGCAGCCCAAACGCCGCGAATGCCGCGCCTACGCTGCCATGCCAGCGCCAGCCGAGCACAAGTCCGGTCACGGCGAGGATGACAAGCCCAACTATTGAATTCAGCATGTCGGCGATGCAGCGCCCCAAAACCACCGCCGATGCACTCATCGGCATCGAGCGGAAACGGTCAGTTACCCCTTTGGCAGCGTCGGTTGTGACCGCCATCATCGTGGTTTCCAGCCCAAACAGCATCGTCACAGCGAACATCCCCGGCATTAGGAATTCGAAATAGCTTGTACCTTCCGGCACAACGATCGCACCGCCGAACAGCAGCCCGAACATGAGCACGATCAGGATCGGAAAAACCCAATTGAAGATCACTATGCCGGGCTGCTGCCGCCAATGTTGTAAATCCCGAACCGCAATCGTCCATGCGTCCGCAAACACCCAACCCAACCGCGCCATCGCAGCCTGTGAGGATTGGACCGAACGAGAAGACTGAAGCGTCACCATTATGCAACCTCCGGCTGACGATTTGTGGGTACGGAACTGTTCAGGTGAAGAAAGACTTCATCAAGCGTGGGACGCCGCAGCGATAGATCTTCAAGGGCAATTTGTGCATCCTCGAATGCCGTCGTCACACCTGTGAGCGCGCGGATGCGATCCTGTACGGGGATACTGATCCGGCGGCTTTCCGCATCGATGTGCAGTTCTCCAGCAGCGAAGGGCTGAAGGATCGCTTTAGCGGCATCGATGTCCGCGACCCCATCTACGACAATATCAAGCCAATTCGTCCCAAAGGTTGACTTGAGATCATCCGGTGTACCTTCGGCAATCACTCGCCCCGCTTTAAGCATCGATATTCGGTCGGCAAGCTGATCGGCTTCTTCAAGATACTGGGTGGTCAGCAGCACGGTTGTTCCTTCACGCACGAGGGTGCGGATCGCTGCCCACACCTCCAACCGCCCTGCCGGATCGAGTCCGGTGGTGGGTTCATCGACGAATAGAACTTGGGGCGAGACGATGAGGCTGACGGCGAGATCGAGCCGCCGCCGCATCCCGCCCGACAGCTTGCTTGCCGGTGTGTTCGCCGCCGCCACGAGATCGAACTGCTCCAGCAGATGATCGGCGCGCTGGCGAGCGTTCCGCCCCGAAAGGTGATTCAGTCTTCCGAACAGCATCAGGTTTTGACGACAGGTGAGGATTTCGTCGATCGCGGCGTACTGTCCCACTAAGCCGATATGCTGGCGTACCAGTGCCGCTTCGGTGACGACATTGAACCCGGCGACGCGCGCCTGTCCCGCATCAAGCGCGAGCAGCGTGGCAAGAATTTTGATAGCTGTCGTCTTGCCAGCGCCGTTGGGACCGAGCAGGCCGCACACGGTTCCTGCTCCGACTTCCAGATCAAAGCCATTTAGACCAGCGCCTTCTGCGCCACCTGCATATTGTTTGCGAACTCCACTTGCGAGTACAGCTGATGTCCGTGAATTCACGCAGCCCCCCTCTCATGTTCGCCTGTTGACGAATTGATTTCATCACTCAGGCTAGCTCCGTATCATGTACAGTACAATGTACGGTACATGACGAGTGTATACTTCAATGCGTTGAATGTCAACGAACAAACATTGGAGAACGTGATGAGTCAGAAATCAAACAATGCTGCGCGCCGGCTCGCGCTGCTGTGGGGATCGCAAACCGTCCCCGGGCGCTCCGGTCTCACGTTGAAAGCGATCATCACCGCGGCAATTGACATCGCGGATGCCCAAGGACTAGAGGCGCTGTCGATGCGCAAGGTCGCAGATCGCCTTGAGGTGGGTACGATGTCTTTGTATACCCATGTCCCCGGCAAAAGCGAATTGATCGACTTGATGGTTGATACGGCATACGGGCAGCTTTACGAAAGCATCGACCAACCATCGCAGCAGCCGGGAGATTGGCGCGATGCGCTCCGCTTTATCGCCCGCCAGAACTGGGAACTCTATCGCAAACATCCGTGGATGCTGCACGTCTCAACGGGACGACCGAGCCTCGGTCCGAATGTAACGCTCAAGTATGAAGCCGAACTGCGTCCGCTGGATAACATTGGGTTGGGCGATGTCGAGATGGATGCCACGCTGACGCTGATCCTGACCCATGTCGAAGGCTGCGCGCGGGCGCAGTCCACCGTTGAGCAGACTGAGCAGGATACGGGGATGACCGATGCTGAGTGGTGGGTAACGCAGGCGCCGCTGCTGGATCAAGTGATCGATGAAGCACGATTTCCGGTGGCGTCGCGGGTGGGTGAGGCTTCAAGCCGTGAGTATCAAGCGGCGTCCAGCCCGGAGTACATTTTCACATTCGGACTAGAGCGCATTTTGGCAGGGGTTAGCGAACTGGTGAAGAAATGATGATGCGGAGTGAAGGTACTCATCCAAATAACCCACACTCCCTTATGAAATCGCAGACAGTTATCCACTCACCTGCCACACGTCGATCACGCCGTCATGCAGGTGAGCAAGCTGCCGGCTGTCCGGCGACCAGTACAACTCACCTGCCGCCGTTTGCATATCGGGGAATGTGGGAATCTGTGTGAGAATTGTCCCATCCGCTTCGAGTAACCACAAACTGCCGTCGGTGCGCTTTATGGCAAGCCGCGTTTCATCGGGTGACCAAACAGCATCGTGTACACTCGCAACCATGAATAAGATTTGCCCACTCATGACATCCCACGTCAGCCCACTCGCATCATCAGACAAGGCGATTGCATAGCGTCCTGTTGGACTCAGAAAGCACCTGTCAACGGGACTCGCCATCCCATTTAGCGTTCGTTCAGTATCAGAAGCAGCGCCTACACCGACGATGGGATTGCGAAAACGGGGAACATAACCAACGTCGCCATACTCGTATACCTGCATCCACATAAACTCGTTCTGAGGTGTCCATGTCCGGTACGTATAGAAGTTCGGGATTCCCGAGGAGGTAGACGTTCGGGTTTCAGTACTGTAAAAGTAGATTGAACCGCCGTTTCCAGAACTCTGGTATGCGACGGCAATCTGACCGCCATCGGGACTCCACAACAGATCGGTTGTGTCTCCAAACTCCCATACCGTAAATCGTTCGGCTAACGACCCGTCTTCAATATTCCATATGTTGACATTTGGCGAGTCAATTGCTGCCAGTTGTTCCCCATCAGGTCGCCAAGCAATTCGTGTGTAATAGCGATTTAGGGCAAGTTCATATTCGTAGAGTGGCGTTTGAGATGTGCCAATTTCATTGGTATTCCAGATGCGCAGCGTCGATGGAGTGTTTTCTGAACCGCTTTCCGTCCGCACCGCCAGCAGATCACCTTGCGGCTGCCAAGCGATCTCGCTGACCCATTGTTCTTGCCTTCCCGGTATACAGTTGGACTCTCCCGTTTGCACAGCCCACAGGCAAAAGCCGCCCATCGAATCCGCAGCGGCAATCTGCTGACCCTGTGCATCCCACGCGGCCGTATTGCCAATTTGAGCATGAGACGTCTGTGTGTGGGATTGCTGCGTTTCGACATCGTATACTGACAGCACCCCATTTTCGTCGAGCGACAGCAGGTATCTCGCGTCGCCGCTCCACTCAAGCGCGATCACAGCACCCTGATGGATAGCAACAGTACCGCTGAGCGTACCGGTTAAGGCATTGATGAGGTGAATGGCGGTAGGAGTATGCGCTTCAAAGCTGAGTTCACCCGCTGCCAGCAGCGTCCCATTCGGATTCCAAGCGAATGCACCGATCGGCAGCGTGGCGGGGATTTCGATCTGCCAATCGGTTGCCATAGAGGGATCGGTGCCGCGCACCGTGATGCGACCTCCATAGCCTCCAAAAGCAAGAAGTTCCCCATCAGCGCTGATTTCTGCTCCAAGCACGGAACCTGAAACAGGAATAGGAAGCACGGTGTTCGTACCTATATTCCAGTATGAAGCGGATGGACTGTCACCCGATAAGGTGAGTATCAGTAACTCACTTTCACTGATCCAAAAAACATTTGTGCCCCAAATCTCGGCTTGCGCGAAAGCCCTCAGATCATTTTCAAACGAAAGCACGGAGATGGCATTGAGGCCGACTTTCGCTATAAGTCTGCCATCCGGACTCCAGTTATCCTCTAGAGTCACCCCCCAACAACCGCGCATCTGCTGCGTTTGAAGATCAATTTGGGTGGTGAGGCATCCAGAGATACTCGCATAACCAACCAGCAGACTTTGCCCGTCGGGACTCCATATAAACTGATGAATGTTGGGCAGCGTTATATCCAGTGTGCGGTCGATTACCAGTGTCTCCGCATCCCATACTTGAATCGTCATACCATCGGGGGTGGCGGCGATCCACTGCCCATCCGGGCTGAGCGCCGCCATGTGGGCATCGGGGAGATGTGCCACATCCTGCAAATCGCGGGTATAAATCCATGCTCCTGTGATGGTCGAAACGAGAATGCGCTCACCGTCGGGATACCATGCGGCAGATTGAATGCTTCCGCGCCCGATCTGCGTAATGAGTGTGGGAGTCTCCACTTGACCTGCTGCCGGGGATGAAATCAGCAGCAGCACCAGAATCAGAATGTTCAGGGGAATGAGTCGAGCGCGCATCGGGTTGTCTCCTTGAGTTGATTGCAAGATTAACAAACTG
>JAPKMU010000362.1 GCA_026645745.1 Anaerolineae bacterium
TATCCGCCCCTTCGACGTTGGCGCGTGTGCGACCTACACGTGCTGTATGCGTATAGATCGCATGGTGTTCGGCATCATACACGAACAAATTGCTGTTGATGAACGGCTGCGATTCATGAACCGTTGCCAGATACCCGACCGGCGCACGGCGGAGCAAATCAGTGATCCAAGCGTCGTCAGTAACAGCGCGGTCAGGGCGGCGGATATGATCGACAGGCATCTCGGCGTAGTCGCGGGAGGGCATCGTTTTTGTCCTTTGCGTGTTGAATAATCATGATTGTATCGTTCTGAGTCGTGACTTATAGGTACGAATCAGACCACTTGTTAGAATAGCACAGCGCGAATCATGCCCCGGATGTTTCATGCTATAATGCTTCATGGCGTTGGGCGGAAGGGATTTACTAGACATGCCGACGTATTTTGATCCCGATATTCGCGCCGCCAAGCTGGTCGATTTACCCGTTTTGCGGCGCTTAACCGAACATGCAGCGGTTCTCGACTGCGAACTCGGCTGCACGCGCGACACCGTTGGCGTGCATGGCGCGCTGATCGGCGGCGGCATGTGGGCGCGCGATCACTATACGCTGGTCGGGCGGGCGCACAAGCAGATGATCGCCGGACAAATCCGCATCAAACCTGCCGAACATTTGGCGCAAATCGTGTTCGTCGCGCCTTCGCTGCAAGACGGCGAATCGAATACGCCGCACCTGCATCTGATCGATGCGCTGGCGGCGGAATCCGGCAAACGCGGTGCGCATCTGTTGGTCGCAGAAGTAGACGAATCGAGCAGTTTGTTTACGACGATGCGATCCGCTGGTTTTGCGGTGTATGCCCGCCAAGAATTGTGGCGGGGGATGCTGTCGGAAACGGTCACGCCCGCCGAACTCACGCGCGATGTGGGCGATGATGCGTTTGATCTTCAGCTTTTGTACACCCGCGTGGTTCCCAAGCTGGTACAGCCAATCGCTGTGCCGCCGCCGGACAGCGACGGGTATGTGTACCGCGAAGACGGTGAGGTGCGCGGCTACGTCACGGTGAGCGAAGGCAAGAACGGAATCTATCTCGTCCCGTACCTTGATCCTGATCTCTCGTCACGGCAGGCGGCGGCGATTCTTGCGGGGGCGATGATGCAGGCAAGCCGCGCTGATAAAGTGCCGGTGACGGTCTGCGTGCGCCGCTATCAAGAATGGCTGACGACCGCGCTGGCGCTGATCGGCTTTGAGCCGCACGATCAGCAGGCGGTCATGGTGCGTCATATCGCGGCGGGCGTTCGCCAACCCGCTTACCAGCTTTTTGCTCAGGTGTTAGATGCGCTTCCGGCGGGCGCACGTACACCGACCACTCGCATGACGCCGACTGTGTTGATACACCCTGTTGGAAAGGGAGAATTGAACCCTACCTGATGACAGAACGTCGAATCACAGATGACATTCACGAGCTGCGGCGGTCGCTTCCACCGCACTTGAACGCAAAATTGGACGAGATCGGGCATCTTGACGATCTCCTTGAAATTGTCCTCGACTTAGGACGCATCCCCACAGCGCGCTACACCTTTGGCGAACAGGCGCTGTCATTTCATGAAGTGACCCGCACCGAACTTGACGCGATTGTGAGCAACATCGGCATGTTTGATGCCGATAATCGCGCCGGAATCGAGCGGACGCTGCACCGCATCAGCGCGATCCGCAATCGGGCGGGGGCGGTGATCGGGCTGACGTGCCGCATCGGTCGCGCGGTGTACGGGACGATTGACATCATTCAAGAACTCGTCGAAAGCGGGCAGAGTATTTTGATTCTCGGTCCGCCCGGCGTTGGCAAGACGACCATGCTCCGCGAATCGGCGCGCGTGCTGGCGGAAACGCGCCGCGTGGTGATCGTGGACACAAGCAACGAAATCGGCGGCGATGGCGATGTGCCGCATCCGGCGGTCGGTAAGGCGCGCCGAATGCAGGTATCACACCCGGAACGCCAGCACGAAGTCATGATCGAAGCGGTGGAGAATCACAACCCCGAAGTGATCGTGATCGACGAGATCGGACGCGAACTCGAAGCGATGGCGGCGCGCACGATTGCCGAACGCGGCGTGCAGTTGATCGGCACGGCGCACGGGAACGCGCTCGATAACCTGCTCCTCAACCCAACGTTGAGCGATCTTGTGGGTGGGATTCAAGCGGTCACGCTGGGCGATGAAGAAGCGCGCAAACGCGGCACGCAAAAGACGGTATTAGAGCGCAAAGCGCCGCCGACGTTTGATGTGCTGATCGAACTGCAAACGCGCGACCGTCTGGTTGTTCACGAAGACCTTGCGGGCGCGGTGGATTTGATTTTGCGCGATAAGCCGCTCCCGATTGAAATTCGCTATCGCAACGAACACGGCGAAATCGTCGCGGAGACGGCGACGACCGATGCCCGTTCGCTGACGGATCGGCGCGGGGAGCGCACCACCACCAGCGGATCAAACGGGCGCGGCGCACGCACACGGCGCGGCGCGGAAAGCGCGGGCGAAGAACGCGAAACTTCGCGCGAACGCACGATCCGCGATTACCGCGACGACGAGAGCGACAGCGGCGAATGGTCGCCGGGGGCAGCCTCGCACGGCAGTTCGCTGGCGAAGGACGGTCGCCCGGTTCGGATGTACGCCTTTGGCGTGGCGCGCAACCGCTTGCAGCAGGCGGCGAAACGTCTGCGCGTGCCGGTCACGATGGTTGATGATCCGGGTCAGGTCGATATGATCGTGACCTTAAAGAATTACTACCGCCGCCGCCCCAAGCTGATCGTCGATGCGGAGCGGCGCGGCACACCGATCTATGTGCTGCGCGCCAATACGGTGACGCAGATGGAAAACTTCTTGATCGACGTGTTCCAGAAGGGGGACGGCGGCGAACATCCGCATGACCCTTTTGACCAAGCGCTCACCGAAGCGCGGGATGCGATTGCGCGGGTGCGCGCCGGTCTGCCGTATGTCGATCTGAAACCGCAAGTCCACGCGATCCGCCGCGCACAGCATGAAATGGTGCGCATGGCACGGCTCGAAAGCGAAAGTCACGGCGTTGAGCCGGATCGCTATGTGCGTGTGGTGCGCAAAGAGGAATAAGTTCATTACCCCGCTTGATCAAGCGGGGTTTTTCTTTAGGGAAAGGGCGGGGAAAACACAACATAGAAATGCTCTCCCTCAAGATAGCTGTATCTCCCATCGTGCCAGATCACTAATTGATCATCTTCAACCCATGCCACTCGACCATCTGGCATCAGAGCGCCATTCCGCGCATTTTTTATAGGATTGCTCAATTGTAAGCTGGTTGTCCCATCCCAAAGCGATAAAACCATTGGATCATCAGGTGACTGCCTCTGCATCGTGTATATAAAGCGCTGGTCGTCAATCCAGAAAGGGCTGGTGCCGTGCACGTCCGGCAGCACAATCGTTTGTTCCCCATTCCACACTTTGATCACGAGATCATTCTCTGAAAGTGCCCACCATGTAATGAAATTTCCGTTGTTCGACCACTGAAAGGTGGGGATGGTGAAAAGATATTCGCCAATTTTTGTTGTATTCCCACCATCCCAAATATACAGCTCATGAAAAGCCGGTGAACCATCCGTGCCCAAATAAGCAGCATCCCAAGCCAATCGTCCATCATGTGACCATGCCGCACGATTGATGTAGCCCGCCGCAATCAAATGTATCGTTTCGCCGTCCCATACGGATAAGTTAGTACTTCCCGAAGAATTTTGGCAGTCCGACATCCACATTAACTGACCCTCTTGTGACCACTGCGGGTTGCAGTCACGGCTGCGAGGAGTTTGGGTGAGATTAATGACCTGTCCTCCATCCCACACCATGATATCGGTAAAAAGGTGGCTTACACTGCGCACCCATGCTAGCTGACCTTGGCTCGACCACTGATGAAATCCGCCGAAGGGGTTAGATGAGCTGCCCATTGGCGCATCCATCACTATGCCCGCACGGCGATCCCATACTCGCAGATAGCTTTCTAAGTCAATCTCAACGACCCATGCAAGCTGTCCGGTGGGCGACCACAATAGACGCGACTCGTTTTCGTCACTTTGGCTCACATCGCGTATACGCTCACCATCCCACACAAAAACATCGTCATCGCCATCAAGATTGGCGATCCATGCCAACTCTCCATCATACGACCATGCGGGCGCTGTGTTATAAGGTGACGGGAAATTACGAGTGAAGTTCAGGACGGTCGATCCATCCCATAAATAGATGTCCATGCGTTCACCGTAATCGCCCATCGTCCACGTGATCCACGAGCGCGGCGGCTGCGCATGCGCCACAGCAAACGCGGCGAAGATCAGCATCAAATGGAACAGGATCAGCCCGAAAGCGAGACGAACAATAACACGGCGCATGAGCAGGCTCCTAACTCACCGCCGCGCAATTGTAGCCACGCCCCAGAACTGCCCGCTTAGGACGTAGGTGTACCGGTGGATAAGCGCTAACCCCACTTTGCACTTTTTTTCACAACTTCCATCAATCGCGCATCGTATAGTAGATGATGATCGTGATTGGAGGCTTGGCGATGGGCGATTCGCTCACTTGGCTGTTGGAAGATGATCCGGTCAATACCTCGGTGCGCGGTCTAGCGCTGCGCGATCTCCTTGACCTTCCCGCCGATGATCCAAGTGTGATCGAGGCGCGGGCGGCGGGCATGAGCAGCGGCATCATTCCGGCAGTTCTGCAAGGGCAGCACCCCGAAGGCTACTGGCTCAAACCCGGCAGCGGTTACGGCAAATATCGCGGGACGGAATGGCAGATCATCTTTTTAGGCGATCTCGGCTCTGATCCAGCGCATCCGGTCGTGCGGCGCGGGTGCGAATACCTCCTTACACACAGCGTCGCCAAAAATGGCGGCTTTTCTGCGAGCAACCCGGCAAACCCCGGCGGCGTGCTCCATTGTTTGAACGGAAATTTACTCTATGCGCTGATTCAACTCGGATGGATTGACGATCCGCGTGTGCAAGGGGCGCTCGATTGGATGGCGCACGCGATCACGGGCGAGCCGCCGATTGTGTATTTGCACTCGGCAACCAGCGGCGCAGATTTCGCATGTGCGGCGAATGCCGGGCTGCCGTGTGGATGGGGCGCGGTCAAGGCGATGAAAGCGCTCGCCGCCGTGCCGTTGGAAAAACGCACGCCAGCGATCACCCGTGCCGTTGAACAGGGCGCGGATTTTCTCCTCCGTTTTGATCTCGTCAGCGCCGCTTACCCAATTCCCGAAGGCGGGAAGATCGGCAGCGCATGGTTCAAGCTCGGTTTTCCGCTCAGTTATTGGAGCGACCTGCTTGAGCTTCTCGCGGCGCTGGTTGCGCTGGGTCGCGGGGCGGATCCGCGCGTTGCACCGCTGGTTGACTGGCTCTTGAGCAAGCAGGATGCCAACGGGCGCTGGAAACTCGAACACCACCTGAACCCGAAAATGTGGATCAATATCGGGCAGGGTGGCAAGCCAAATAAGTGGATCACCCTCTCACAACGCGGGTTGCAGCCCGATGTGCGCCCCGTCACGGAAGTCCATGATCTGTCGCCCTATGCGGCGGTGGTGCTCGGCAGCGCGATCAACGCGAGTGAGTGGCTGCCCGAAGCGATGGCGTTCGCGCGTGAGCATCAAGCCGAACTCAACCGCAAACCGTTCGCGGATTTTATCGTGTGCATGACGATGAGCATGAAACCCGCCATGATCCGCAGTTCCGCTAAGAAATTCCTTGAACCGATGCACGCC
>JAPKMU010000363.1 GCA_026645745.1 Anaerolineae bacterium
TGATTTTGTTGGGTGATTTTGATGTGCGCACGCCGCCGAGTTGGGGACGCGCCGCTGCCGAAACCCTCAGCCGCGCGACCGTACTGGAATTCGATGCGAGCGGGCATTTTGTAGTTGGCTGGAACGACTGCGCGGTCGATATTTTCAGCGCGTTCATCGCTGATCCATTGGCGGAGTTAGACGCATCATGCGTGGGCGGCGTCGCAACCAAGTTTATCATGCCGGATGCGGTGCTCGATGCGGACAGCGCGTTCCACGACTTTTGATCGATATAACGAAGCGCGTAGATATGCGTTATAGTAGTGGAATACGGGCGCACGCTATGGCAGGGTTAAACCATGATCAGCAAACCAGCATCGGACATGACCGCAGAAGACTACCTGTTTCGCGGGCTGGATCACTGGTTTATGGTGAAAGATTTTAATGCAGCGCTGGCGGATTTTGACGAAGCGATCCGGCTTCAGCCGGATTTTGCCGAAGTCTATAATCAGCGAGGGCAGCTTCGGCGCGTGATCGGTGACTACGTAGGGGCGCGTGGCGATTATGCCGAGGCACTGCGCCTTAATCCTTCGTATGCCAATGTGCATTACAATTGGGGTATTCTGTGCTGCGATACAGCCGATTTTGAAGGGGCGATCACCCATTGGGAGACATGCGCTCAGATGGGGGACGAATCAATCGCGCTGCAAATGTATATTCTTTGGGCGAAACAGCAGATCACTGATACCAAGCCATAAGCATCAATCGAGGTGCCAAATCCATGAGAGGAGCAGGGTTATGTGGCGAGGAATCATAAGCATTATTGCCCTGCTGCTGATGTGTGGAGCATTGGCGATCATCATTCCCATCCTGATTATTCCCAATATGGGTTTTCATACCCTCGTCCCCGTGCTTCAGCCGCTGCATCAGGCGCTCGCCTGTGAAGCAGGCGAAACGCTGACCTATGATTACGATACTTATGACGGGTACACCGAAACTCATTTTCGCTGCGTGAATGCCGCCGGGCGCGAGCGCGATGTTGACCGCGTTTTGCAAACCCCTGCCAATTATGCAATCGGTGTGTTTTGTTTGGGCGGGCTGTTGATGCTTGTCCCCTTTCTCATCGCGGTTCGACAGGGAATGATGATGAAACCCGGTCTAGCGGCGCGGGAGGCACTTCAGCAGATGCGCCAGCCACCCACTGAGAGCACGGTTCTCAGCGCTTCCGGTCAGCAGCAGCTTGATGCGCTGGACAAATTGCGAGCGCAGGGTTTCATCGCGCAAGAAGATTATGAAATCGCCAAAAAACGGATTCTTGATAACTTTAGTGCAACCTGATGCCGCACCCAAAAGAAGCTCAACAGGCGTTTGATACTGGACTTGCCGCATTTTGGTCAGGTGATTTTGAGACTGCCAACGAGCAGTTTCATCATGTGCTGCACCATGATCCGACGTTTCCCGATGTGTATTACTACATGGGGATCATTTGTCACAAGCAGGGGCTGCCGCGCGGCGCGATCAACTACTTGACGACGGCGATTCGGCAAAAGCCGGATCAACCGGACGCGTATTTCAGCCGTGCGATTGTGTATTGTGATCGCGGAGAATATGAAGCGGCGCTGGCTGATCTACAGCAGGTGATCGCGCTCGGCGGTGATTTGGAAGAAGAAGCACGAGCACGGCTTGAAGAAGTACGTGCGCACTTGGGGATATAGGACGTTAACGCAAAGGCGCGAAGGCGCAAAGAAGCGCGTGATCGCGGACTGACTCGCGGTATAATCGGCAGATAGTCGAACCGTGTATAAACTCCCTCGGAAACGCACATGACCGCCATTCGCAAGATTTTCATTTCATACCGTCAAAGTGATAACCGCGCGTTTGTCGTTCGCATTCGTGATTGGCTGGTTAACAATTACGGGCGCGATAACGTGTTCATGGACTTCGACACGCTGCCGCCGTTCGTCAAGTTTGAAGACTTCATCAAGCAGCGCATTGCGGAAAGTGATGTGATCCTTGCCATCATCGGGGATGGGTGGCTGCACGCCTTCGCGGACAAAGCTGCCGAGGGCGAAAAGGATTATGTGCTGATCGAGTTGGAAACAGCGCTGAAATCTGGCAAATTGATCGCTCCCGTGTTGATTATGGGCGCTCAAATGCCTCGCCGTAGAGATGTGCCAGAAGTGTTACAAGAATTATGCGAGTACAACGCGGCGCGTTTGAGCGATGATCGGGCTTTCTATGATGAAATTGAGCGAGTAATCGGGGCGTTGGAAGGAATACTAGGTGGGAATTCTTCTGTTGCCCCAACTGTAACAAAACTCATCTCAACACCACAACACCCATTACAAGTTCAAGCGGCATTAATTCCGGGTTGGCTGTCAGATTTGATTTCTATACCAAGCAAGATATTCAACGTCAATTCAGACTTCCCTTCATGGGACCACTATTTTGATGCGGCTTACAAACAAGAAGAGCAAGGTGATTTGGAGGGTGCTTACGCGAACTATTCTGCTGCCATACAACTCAATCCTGAGTCTGCTGCTACCTATCATAACCGAGGCAATGTGCGCTTCAATAGAGGGGATTTATCGGGTGCTATTGATGATTACAGTGAGGCAATTCGCTTAAACCCTCGCGATCCTCGAACCTATCACAACCGAGGCAATATATATTTTGAGCTAAATCAGATGGAAGAAGCGATAAAGAATTACTCATATGCAATTCAACTTGGTCGACGAAATTCAAAAGCATACAACAACCGGGGAGCAGCGCGCTTTGCTCTGGGCGATCTTGATGGAGCAATTACGGACTATTCAGAAGCAATTAGGCTGAATCGTCGCAATGCATATGGCTATTTGGGACGCGGTGTAACATACCAAAAGAAAGGTGAATTCGGTGCGGCGATTGACGATTGGCAACGCGCAATGGAACTAGATGTTGATTATGATCATGCTGAGATCGAGAAATGGATCCTTTCTGCTAATGATGATCTCCGCCAACGATAACATCCTTTGCCCTTTTTCGTCCCCCGCGTTACGATATGTTACGTGTTCGGCGCTTGTACGACAATTTAGGAGAATAATTCCATGAAGTCAGCCGCGCGTCTCTTCTTGATCCTTTTGATTCTCGTTCCCGCTCTGGCGATGGCGCAGGAAGCCACCCCCGAAGCGGTCGAAGCCGTTCCGATGGGCACGAGCGCTTGCCCCGCACCTGCCACCCTCAGCGGTGATGTCACCATCGGCGCAGTCCTCACCCTCAGCGGCGGCGCTTCCGTGTACGGCGGACCTCAGCAGGCGGCGATTCAGCTTGCCGTTGATCAAATCAACGAAGCGGGATACTTGGGCGGCGCAACCCTCAATGTGATCTTTGAAGACAGCGCCAGCGAAAACGAACAGGCGATCAACGCCATGACCAAGCTCGTTGAAGAAGATCAGGTCGTCGCGGTCTTGGGTCCCACCCTCAGCCGTGAAGCGTTCAGCGCTGACCCGGTTGCACAGGATAACGGCACGGTCGTGATGGGCGTGAGCAATACAGCCATCGGCATCACCGACATGGGCGAATTCGTCTTCCGCAACAGCCTCCCCGAAGCAGCCGTCATCCCCGGTGTGATCGGTCAGGCGACCGAACTGCTCGGCTTGACCCGCGTTGGCTTGTTGTACGCGAATGATGACGACTTCACCGTGAGCGGCTACGAAGTCATGCGCGATGCCTTCAGCGAACTCGGCATCGAAATCGTCGGTGAAGAAACCTATGCGACAGGCGATGTGGACTTCAACGCCCAGTTGACCAACCTCCTCGCGGGTGATCCCGATGTGCTGGCGGTCAGCGCGTTGGCGGCGGAAGCGGTGCAGATCACGCTTCAGGCGCGCGCGCTCGGTTATGACGGCTACATCATCGGCGGCAACGGCTTCAACAGCCCCGCAGTCCTTGAGCAGACGGGCGCGGACAGCGAAGGTCTGATCGTTGGCGGCGCATGGAACATTGGCAATCCGAATCCGACGGGCGAAAGCGTGTCCTTCGTCGCGGCATACCAAGAAGTGGCGGGTTCATCGCCGGATCAGTTCGCGGCTCAGGCATATACAGGCGCATGGCTGCTCGCGGAAGCGATCCGCTGCGCCGACAGTGCGGATCGTGCGGCGGTGCGTGATGCACTCGCGGGTGTTGTCGATTACCCGACTCCGCTGGGTGTGTTCAGCTTTGACGAAGATCGCAATCCGGTTCACACACCAGTTGCTCAGATCGTGCGTGAGGGTCGCTTCGTCGTACTGACCGAAGAAACAGGTATGGCAGGCGAGTAATCGTCATCGGACGAGCGTTTCATTTCTTGCTGTACTGCTCCTCGCCCCCTACCCCTCTCCAACCTTCGGTTAGAGAGGGGAGAAAACAACGGATCTACTCCCCCTCTCTATCGCAAGCGATAGAGAGAGGGTTGGGGGGTGAGGACATACAGGGGAAAAGTGAGCGATCATGCGTGAACCTTTCCCCTTTTGCCCTTCACCTTGAACTACGGGTCTTCCCCTTATGAATGTCACTCAGCAAATCATCAACGCCATTTGGCTCGGATCGGTCTACAGCCTGTTTTCACTAGGGTATGCGCTCGTGTTCAGCGTGTTGGGCGTGCTCAATCTGGCGCACAGCGCGATTTTCATGTGGGGCGCATTCATCGGGCTGGTCAGCGTGCTGTATTTCGGCTTTCCGGTTTGGCTCTCTGTTCCCACAGCGATGATCGGCGCGGGACTGCTTGCCGTCCTGCTGGAGCGTGTCGCGTTTGCGCCGCTGCGTGCACGCGGTGCGCCGCGCATCTCCCAGTTGATCAGCAGCATCGGCGCATCGATTTTGCTCGTCAGCGTGGCGCAGTTGATCTTTCAAGAATTGTTCGGCGCGCAGATGCTCGCCCGCT
Source organism: Anaerolineae bacterium (assembly GCA_026645745.1). Lineage (GTDB taxonomy): Bacteria > Chloroflexota > Anaerolineae > Aggregatilineales > Phototrophicaceae > Flexifilum. Next base: position 4,880 of record JAPKMU010000363.1, read on the forward strand.
TTCCGTTGGGCAGCATTCCCACCGATCCGATTGACGGGCTGCCTTTCAACGTGACGCCAATTCAAGTGATCATTCTGCTGGTCGCGCTCATTTTGATGGTGCTGCTTCAGCTTTTGATCGCCAAAACGCGGCTCGGTCAGCGGATGCGCGCGGTCGCATTTAATACGCGCACAGCAAGTCTGCTTGGGATCAATGTGGGCGGGATTTTCGTGTTCACGTTCTTTCTGGCAGGGGCACTGGCGGGCGCGGCGGGTGTGCTGTTCGGGCTGGCGTATAACGCGCTCACGCCGTTTATCGGGGACGCGATTGGGCTGAAAGGCTTGACGGTGATCGTGTTGGGCGGCTTGGGCAATATTCAAGGAGCGCTGATCGGCGGATTCGTCGTCGCCGGTTTGGAAGTGTTCAGCATCGCGGCAGGCGGCAGCAATTACCGTGACGCGATTGTGTTCTCGCTCCTGTTCTTGATTCTGCTGGTGCGCCCACAAGGGTTAGTCGGTCAAAAAGAGGGGACAAGGGCATAACGTTATGGAATTCCTCTCCTCACTTGGCATCAGTGAACCCGTCGTCCAGTTTGCGCTTGTCAATGCCATTCTCGGCTTGAGTATTTATCTCACCCTGTACACTGGGATGTTTTCGCTCGCCAACGCCGGATTTATGGCGATTGGTGCGTTCACAGGTGTGATCTTGACGCAGCGTTTAGGGCTGCCGCTTCCGCTCGGTATTATCGGGGGGATGCTGATGGCGGGGGTAATCGCCCTGCCGATTGGTTTACCCGTGCTGCGCTTGCGTGATATTTATCTTGCGATTGCGACCATCGGCTTTGGTGAAGTCGTTCGCATTTTA
>JAPKMU010000364.1 GCA_026645745.1 Anaerolineae bacterium
GAAGATTCCCGGCACGCTGGTTTCGAGATAATGCGGGTTACGCGCACGATTCCAACCATGCGGACGCCGCCCATCCTTAACCAAATCAGAACCGGATAGGATAAAACCTCGCTCATCCGTCTCGACAAGACCGCCTAACCACTCCGTCCCCGGCTGCGCACCAATGAAGATAAACAGTGCAGTCGCTGGGACATGCTCAAGAGCGTCCGATTCCGCATTCCGAATCGTGATTCCGGTAAGATTGCCTTCGCCTTCGACCCCAACCACCTGACAGCATACCCGCACAACGATATTCGGTGTCGCCGCGATCTGATCAATTAGGTATTTGGACATGGTATCCGCAAGGGTTGTGCCGCGCACCAACATCGTCACCCGTGCGGCAAACTTGGCGAGATACATCGCCGCTTGCCCAGCAGAGTTCGCGCCGCCAACCACATAAACCGATTCGTCGCGGCAAGAGATCGCCTCGGTCATCGCAGCACCATAATACACACCTGACCCAGTGAGGGCATCAATACCGGGAATATCCAACCGGCGGTATGAAACTCCCGTTGCGAGAAGGAGACTCCGCGTCACGATTTCTTGACCGCTGGAAAGATAGAGCACTTTGCTCGACCCGTGATCCTCAATCCGATCAACTTCAGCGGGAATTAACACCTCCGCACCAAACTTCTTGGCTTGGTCAAGAGCGCGACGAGCCAACTCCGTGCCGCTCACGCCGAGCGGAAAACCGAGATAGTTTTCGATGCGTGAACTCATTCCCGCCTGACCACCCGCCGCCTGACGTTCGATCAACAGTGTCTTCAGTCCTTCAGATGCGCCGTAAACGGCTGCCGCTAGTCCAGCAGGACCGCCGCCGATAATCGTGAAGTCATAAAACGGCAGTTCCGCTTGAGTCCGCAGCCCAACCCGCTCCGCAAGCGCGGTGTTCGTCGGATCAAGCAGGTATGTACCATCTTCAAAAATCGTAATTGGCAGATGCGCATCTGCCGAGCCAAGCGATTGAATCAACTGTCGCGCTTCGACACTCGACTCGACATCAAGCCACAAATACGGCACATGATTCCGCGCCAAAAAATCCTTGATTTGGTGTGCTTTCGATGACCAACGGTGATCGATCACGCGAATACCTTCAAACGGCGGCGTGAATCCTGCTTCCCATTCGTAAAGCAGTTCATTCAGAATCGGGTACAGCCGTTCTTGCGGCGGATTCCAAGGTTTAATCAAATAGTGATCAATCTTGACACTGTTGATCGCGCGGATCGCCGCATCCATATCAGCATAAGCTGTTAACAGCACACGCTTCGCATCCGGGTAGATCGCAAGCGCTTGCTCCAAAAATTCAACGCCTGTCATGTCCGGCATTCGTTGATCAGACACAAACAACGCGACAGGCTCGTTACGCACCCGGAGTTGATGCAGCGTTTCTAATGCCTGAACACCCGATTCAGCCCGCAAAATACGATACTTGCTGCTGTATTCAGTCCGTAAATCGCGTTCGACCGCGCGAAGCACATCGACTTCGTCGTCCACCGCTATGATGACAGGTTTCGCCATAGTCAAGTCCACCCATTCACACTAAGGCTGCGGCAGAAAAACGTAGTTCTCATCAATGAAGCACCACATCCAGTCTTCGCCTTTTTCGAATGACTTCATAATTGGATGCCCGGTCTCATGGAAATGTTTCTGCGCGTGCTTATTTTTTGATGAGTTGCAGCACCCCACATGACCACAGATCATGCAAATCCGCAGATGCACCCATTTTTCCCCCGTCTTCATGCACTCCTCACAGCCTGTTGACTGAGGCGTGACATTCTGAATCAAATCAATGTGGGTACATGTCTGCTGCACGAGAAGACTCCTTAATTTCATCAATTGAGGGGTAAATTTGTGTCGAGTATAACGCTGTTAAGGAGTCAAGAAAACTCCCCTTACTGCACCATCATGCCCTCAAACTGACGCCGGTAAAGCTGGGCGTACACTCCATTACGTTGGAGCAGCGCTTCGTGCGTCCCTTGCTCGACGATTTCACCCTGTTTCATCACGAGGATGCGATCGGCTTCGCGGATTGTACTGAGACGATGCGCGATGATTAGGCTCGTCCGATTTTCGAGCACCTGCGTTAGCCCCTGTTGGATCAATGCCTCAGTCTCGGTGTCGATGCTGCTGGTCGCTTCATCGAGGACAAGAATGCTGGTTGGGCTGTGTAAGAGCGCACGCGCCAGCGCGAGAAGCTGTCGTTCACCTTGGGAAAGATTCGCCCCCCCCGGAAGTAGTTCATAGTCGTACTTCCCCGGCAGCCGTTCGATAAACGGTGCGGCGCAGGCGGTTCGTGCCGCTCGTTCCATTTCCTCTTGGGTGATGTCCGGGTTGAACAAACGCAGATTATCAGCAATCGTGCCGTTAAAGCAGTACGGATTCTGAGGCACAACCGTCACACAGCGGCGTACGTCTTCCAAACGCATCGAACGAAGATCGATATCATCCACCAAGACACGCCCGGTGCGCACATCGTAAAAGCGCGCGAGCAACCCTGCCAACGAGGTTTTGCCTGCCCCAGTTGCGCCGACAACCGCAACACGCTCCCCTGCCGGGACATGCAGTTGAATGCTTTTTAGAACATCATGCCCTTCTTCATAAGCAAATGTCACATCGTCGATTGTGAACGAATGCGGTTTATCCTCCGGTGTAATCGGGTCTGCCGGATCATCAATGCTCGGTTCAACACGCAGCATACGCGCGATTCGCTCGCCCGCCGACAGCGCTGTTTGAAGTTGGGCAAACTGCTCAGACAGCATCAGAATTGGCTCAAACGAGCGGCGCACATATTCGATAAACGCGATCAACATACCGAGCGTCGCCCATCCTGCCAACACGCCTTGACCGCCGCCATAAAGGACGACGGCTAACCCAATCGTGGTGAGGAACTGCAAGATCGAGGCGTAATAGGTGTAGGAATTGCGCAGATCGTTGTGTACGTCCCGAATTTGATGATTGATTGCGTCAAATTCATCGCGGCTGATCGCTTGACGACCGAAAAGCTGGACAACCAGCATCCCGTTGAACTGTTCGTTGATAAACGCGAGATATTCGGCAATCGTCTTATGATAGCGAGTAGAGGCTGCGCGAATCCTCCGGCGAAAAAAGACCGTCGCGCTAACCATGACCGGCATCACAATCAGGCTGAGGAGCGCCAACCGCCAATTGAGCGCAAACATCACCACAATGATCCCAACGAGCGAAACCATGTTGCTTGCCAACACGACGATACTGGTCGATACAAGCTCGGTAAGCGCTTCGATGTCATTGGACATGCGCGAAACAATTTGACCGACGGGGGTGTTGTTGAAAAACTGCATATCCTGTTTGAGGATATGCTCAAACAGTGTTTGGCGCAGATCAACCAGCGCGTTTTGACCAACGGTTTGCAGCAAAAGCTGATGCCCAAAGCGCATGGCGAACGTCACGACGATAACGGCAAAGTACAAAATCCCGTACGGGATTAAGCCTGCAAGGTCACCGCTCATGATCGGACCGTCTACCGCGCGTTGGACGAGGTATGGCAGCAGGATCGTCAAACCGGAAACCAGTAGAAGCAGGACGAACACGATCCCCAACTGAAACCAGTAAGGCGCAAGAAATTTGCCAAACATCCAGAACAGATAGCGGTCAGAAACCTTATCACCGCCCTCCGCGTATTGTTTTAGCGCTGGTTTTGCGGCGAGGTTAGCCGTCTGCATATGCTTCCTCCTGAAGCTCACGTTCGACCATGCGCTTATAGAAACCGCCGCGTGAAAGCAGTTCACTATGTGTTCCCTGCTCTACGATCCGCCCATTGTCCAAAACGACGATCATATCGGCATTTTTCACAGTAGCGATGCGGTGTGCGATGATGATGCTGGTGCGCGACCGGAGCACCTGCCGCAATCCGCTCAGGATATCGGCAGCAGTGTGCGTATCCACACTAGAGAGCGCATCGTCGAGGACAAGGATCGCCGGGTCATGCACGAGTGCGCGGGCAATAGCGACCCGCTGCTTCTGCCCACCGCTCAACATCACCCCTTTTTCTCCGACCAGTGTTTCGACGCCGTGCGGAAGCTGCGGAAGATCGCTGCTAATGCGCGAAATCAAGATCGCGCGGTCGAGTTCTTCTTGGGTCAGGTCGGCTCTGCCCATCCGCACGTTTTCATGCAGCGCACGGCTGAACAAAAATGTGGACTGCGGCACAAATGCAATCGCACTGCGCACATCCCGCAGCTTAAGATTGCGGACATCGTGACCATCGATCAGGACGCGCCCTTCGGTTGGATCGAGCACGCGCGCCAATAGATTGACGAGCAGCGTTTTTCCTGATCCGGTGGGACCGACAAATGCCACTACCGCCCCTGACGGGATACTCAGCGTGATGTCCTGTAGTAAGCGCGTACCGTCGAGTGTGACGCTCACGCGATCAAACGTAATTTCTCCGCGCGCATCTTCGAGTGATTCCGCCTTCGACACGTCCGCGATTTCTGGCGAGCGCAAGAGCGGTGTCAAGCGTTCCATCGCTCCCGCTGTTTGCTGGTAGCGCTGGTAAATCGTGCCAAGTTGAAGCAGAACACCGCTCAACACACCGAGGTAAATCAAGAACTGGGTGAAGTTGCCGAGCGTCAGCATCCCTTGAACTGTCATGATTCCGCCGAACAAGACGACAATTCCGGCGGTAAGCTGACTAATCATGTTGGGGAGCATCCCAACAGGTTCATTCCGCCGCTTAAAGAACAGCCATACACGCCGGTATTCGCGATTATCGGCGCGGAATTTCTCCGCGACTCCGGTTTCGCGCCCAAAGGTTTTGATCGTCTGAATTCCGCTGACCGCATCCTGAACATCGGCGCTCAAAACCCCGGCTTGATCCTGCACCCGTTCAAACAACGCGGCGAGCGGACCGCCCGTGCGAAGCTGAAACACTGTTGAAAGCAAAAGGACAACGAACACAACTGCCGTCAGCGGCAGACTCACGCTTGCCAGCAGAACAATAGCCGTGATCACAGTGAACAATGCGCTGCCAAATCGGTTAAAACCAATCGCCAGAAGCCGCCAGACCATATCCAGATCGGCATTCATGCGCGAAAGCAGATCGCCAGTGGGATAGCGTTGAAAAAACGCATTCTCAAACGTCAGCAGATGATCAAACAATTCCCGGCGAATATCAAAGACGACCGAGTAAGCGATGATGCCGCTGAAATAGCGCTGACCGAAGAACGCGATCACGGTTGCGCCGCCCATCACAATCAGCAGAACAATATCCCTCACAATCTGGTCAAGATTGACGCCGCGCTGCACATGATCAACAATCGTACCCACAATATAGGGTTCGAGCGCCGCTGTTACACCGCCGAAAACACCGCTGATTACCGCACCAACAGCCGCCCCTCGGTGCCGCAGAATAAACGATCCGAGCCAGCGCATGTCGGCGCGTACCGCATTTTGTACAACCACCGCCGCACCTTTCTTAACAATTTCGTAATCAAGAGCATACTGATCACCTTTTGAATCCGCCTAGTGCCAATTCATGATTGCTCGGTCGGGACATGTGACAAGTGCCTATTTTCGCGCCGATTTTACGAAGTTTTCGCCGTGTTCCCTTACAATCAAGAATATCTGTCGAAGGATCGGATCATGCATGTGAACCAGCAAAATGGACATTCTCCCATCATCCACAACGATACCCGC
>JAPKMU010000365.1 GCA_026645745.1 Anaerolineae bacterium
GATCGCGGTCGGCGTTTGAAAAACGGGTGTCGCCGTCGCCGCGATGATCGTTCCGGTTGGTGTAAAGAGTGGCAGAACTTGAACGGTTGGGGTGGAAATTGGCACACCATTCGCGCCGCTGACACTGAGAGAAAGCCCGTATATTTGGCTGATTGGCACGCCAAACTCGTTGACATGGCGGCGTGAAACGAACACTAAGCCTTGCGTGTCGTTTTCGCCCTGCCACCACTGGGGATCACTATCGTAATGCAAGCCGTTCGCCGCGCGCGTCTCGGTTGGTTGGATAGCGGATATTTCACCCGTTTGTGTATTGAATAGGGCGAGGAAAGAAGGTGCTTCCGGCACACTTTCGTTCAGCCGCCCCACATAGCTAAATGCGATCCATGCGCCATCAGGCGACCATGCCGGATCGCTGGGTTCATAAATCACCCCTTGATAAACGATCTGCGGTAGTAATTGGCGCGGCGCTGATGCGGGAAAGCGCCGATCAATTAAGTACAGTCCGGCGATTGTCCCCCGATTGACGATGGTAGTGTAAACAAGTCGGCTAACTGCGCGATAAAGCGCGCCTTGAACGGCGGGCGATCCTTCCTTAAGGAAGTAGTTGATCGCCGCTAGATCGGCGTTTGTGGTCAGACGCAAATAACCGTTTTCCACTGCGGTGAGCGCCTGTGCCGGCGTGAAAACTTGTGAATCGAAGGTACGAGACGCACGAATCGCACTCACAATCGAGGAGAAATCGCTGTCGCTTAATCCCAATCGGAGTTGGAGATCATACAGCGTTTCGCCCGGCTGAAGCAGGTAGCGTCCCACACTGAGCCGCGCCCCATACACGATCTGACACCCATCCGGTGACCATGCCGGATCGTACTCTTGTAATCCCACAACCGTAAACGGCTGCGTCTGTTCGATAAACTGATCGCCAATTTGTGTGATGACGGTGCGGTAGCTGGTATCAAGCGTGCGATTGCTGGGAATCAGCAGTGACACCTGTTCGATGTCGTCTAGGTCGACCACATAAATCTGACGCTCTGGGCTGTTTACATCCCCGCTGACGAACGCGACTCCATTAGGCAGTCGTTCCGGTCGGTTGCTCACGACAAACAACACCACCCCAATCACAACTGCGATCAGCAGTAGCAGGGCGATCACGACGACTGCCGTCGGGATGCGGGTTGGCGGGAGCGGCGGCACACGTATCGTAATGACATCTGAGAGCGTGAGGGTTTCATCTGGGAACGCAAGATCGAGCACGCTCAACTGTAAGCGATAACCCCCTTCACGAGCGGAGGAGGGAACATTCAGGCGAAGTGAATAAACCTGTTCAGCGCCAATCTCGAAATCCTGTTCAGCATTTTCCTCGGTGGTGATCCAAGGGACTGCTGCTTCGTCCAAAATTTCCGTGCCAATCCGTGCTTTTAAAGGAAAGCCGGAAACATTGATCACCGTTACATCGAATACAGCAGCGCGCGAAGCTGGAAGGGTGAAAATATTGCCTTCGCCCACCTCTGCTGGATATTCAAACGCGAACAGCGGTGCATCGTCAGTTGGAGCCGCTTGCGCCGGGATCTGCTGGTCGGTCATCTTGAGGCTGCTCCTCCAAGAGTTCGAACGTTACATAAGCGGGTTTTTCGCCTTCAATGATGCGAGTCATCAACTCCTGATATGCCATTGCGCCGGGCGGCGCGTAGATGCGCACATGAAACGCGCGCATATGTTCTTCGACGCGGAACCCGTCGATCCCGGTCGCAACTTCGAGAAATCGCTGTAAGGCGTGGACTGTTCCGCGCTGCTGCGAAAGCCGCACCGAAAGCGCGATCAGGTTGCGGAGATGCGTTAACCCCGTCATCAAATAGGGTGGGTCGTCGGCTAGATAGCGGCTCAGATTCATCATCCGTGCCAGATAGGGTAGAAAATCGTCCGGCGTGGTGTAGGGACTCAGGTAAGTGTGCAAGCGCAAATACTCGGCTTCGACGGGGGCGCGTAAACCGGACATCACATTGAGAAACCCGTTGATTGGATTATCCGGGTTATCCAATGTGCGCTGAATCACCCATGGAAGCAGACGTTCAATGGCTTTAACGTCCATTGGCAGCCACCACCTTGATATCATGCTTGCCCGAAATGAACAGCCAAGAACCGGGTAAGTCGATATGCTCTGTGAACGTATTCGCCGCCGCAAACCGGAAGGTTACGCCGTCTTGACTGGTAAATACGCCTTCCTCACACCCCACGAAGAACAAACCTTCTTGCGGATGCATCGCGCCAGTTCTCAGTTCTGTAAACTGACCCCGAAACATGCCATCACGACGCAGCGGCAGCCCGCCGCGAATATCGGCATTCTGCCATTCATATTCTGATTCCGGCACGGATGTTTTCAGCGTAACAAGTCCTTGACGGTTAGTAGTGGCGTACAACGTTTCTTGATCTGCAAACAGTGACCAACACGTTCCGCCAATCCACCCGTTGTTCACCTGACGCCAACCTTCCGGCGATCCTTCGATTCCGCGTAAGGTATAAACAAAACAACCGCTTCCGACCGAATCGCCGCCTGCTGCTGCTGTTCCAGCCCACAAATAGGCAGATGAACCAGTTTCTTGAATAGTTAATGATCGGACATCCTCACCGCGCAGTCCGCGCCGATCCGCACCCGCCAGATACCGGAAGGAATTGGATTTTCCGCCCGCCGTTGATACATACACACCCTGTCGATCAGCGGCGGCGATGGCGACATAATTCACGAAGGCATCGTTGAAGGTCGCAATCGCATAAAAACCCCGGCTTGGTGTGGCGCGATCAACGATGAGTTGGCGCGTCGGCACGTCCTCGTTAGGAGCAAGTTCGAATAACCCTTGATCGGCGGCAGCGAGGAGTATCGGCAGATCGCCGCGCATGACCCACGCCGCATCGTAGACCATCGAGCCGAGCACCACTGGGGATGTATGCCAGCTTTCGCCACAATCCGCCGAAAAATAAACATTCACGCCGATGCCGACGTCGGTCGGCTGACGGGTAATCACCGCGATCCAGCCCGGCTGATGAGGACTAGACCGCACCAACAGCACTTGTTCGTCCTCAAAGCTTCGCAGCAGTTCCCAACTCGCTCCACCGTTAAGGGAGCGGAAAATCCGTTCACCGCTGCCGATGTACCATGTGCGCGGCTGATGTTGGTCATACGCGATAGTTTGCACCTGCCGGTCGGGGACATCATCAACCATCATTGCAATCGTGCGAATCCACGCGACACCGGGGCTTTTTAGAATCCGGTTGTAGATTTCAGAGACGCGCAGTGTCTCGCCAAAGCGCCAACCGCTGCCATTTTCCTTGGTCGCAAATGGGCTGATCAACTCATATAACCGTGTTTCAACTTCCTTGCGCAGTCTTTCTATATGTTCCAACGGGCGGGCGAGAATTTCGACTTGCACACGAACACTTTTGAAATTCGCCCAATGAACAAGGCTGCGTGTCCCAACCGGACGGCGTGAATCCAGCAGCTGTTCGACACTGGTAAGCGCATCTTGTTGATCGAGATCGCTTAACAGCGCGTTCATTTCGGCAAGCGAGATTCTGTCCCGCGTCGAATCGTTCAGCTTGGGCAGTGCCGCGATTTCGACCGTACCCGGCTGCGCGTGTGCCCAAAAGCTCGCCTGAGCGAATACATGCGCTCGCTCAATAAAGCCTGAATACTGAGTGACGGCGGCTTCAAAATCCGATGCTGTAATCACACGGGAGAGCGATTGCAGTTCCAACGGACCACGAATTAACACATTGTTGATCGTCTCCGCCTGAGTCCCACCTGCTGCACGCGCGGGGTTGGTCACAGATATACCCGGCAGCGGTGTTTTGAGTGTGTTTAGCATGCGCGGCGCGACATTTCCAAGCGTGCCGCCGCCAGAGACATACCATACGCGGATTTCTGCCTTATCCGCCGGAATTTCCGCAAGCGGGCGCGAGGTTTCGCCGCTTAACAGAATCATCGGGGCAAATTCGATGAGTCCGTTCACGCGGTCAACACGAAAACAGAAGCGATCACCGCTGCTGATGCTAAACTGCTCAACTTCATCCCAGATGTGATAGGTCTTGCCATCGTGGGTGATGCGCTCCGCATCGACGGGCAGTTGTGACGGATCGGCTTCGATACCAACAACCAAATGACGGAGTTCTTGCGAACGCGCCACAATCGGCGGTTGTGCGACCGTAAACTTTTGCCCTACCTGCCCGCTGCTTACGCCCAATAACTCACCGCTGATAACCGTCCCGTGAAACGCAAGCACGGCGATGTGCGTTTCTCCTGCCGCGAGCGTAACATTTTGTGCGGTGGTGAAGATCATCGGATCGCCGGAATCGGCGGCGCGTTCGGCGGTGACTTGTGTTCCCGCCGGAATCATCACTTCCGTTTGCGCGGCGGATGCTTCGCGGCTGAAAACAAGTTCGACCTGTGCTGCTCCGGGGGAGCGCATGCGCACACCGATGAGATCGAGCAGGGCGATATACACTTCTTCCGGCATCTGGTTCAGCCGGTAAATCATCGTTTCTGCCAAATGTGCGAATAATTCGAGCAGCACCCGACCGGGATCACTGGGTGAAAGATCATTCCAATGACTTTCCGGGTGTTTTGCCTTAAATAGGGCAAGGCTTCGTTCGATCAGTTCGTCGAATGAATAATCGATCAACTTTGGCGATGGGAGTGGCATTACGATGCTGCTCCTTCTAGATTGACCGGAAGCACCAGCGTTCCAGTGCGCAGTGTTTCACGAACTCGATAGACCAGCAGAATATTCAGTTGATTCGGGATTTGGTCGTCCGGTTCGGCGTCCAGCGTCATAATATCGATGCGCGGCTCATACCGTTCGATAGCGCGGCGCACATAATAAATCGCCAATCCCGCCGTTGTGGCATCGTTTGGGGAAAAGATCAGCCGAAACAGGTCACAGCCGTAATCCGGGCGCATCACACGCTCACCGGGAATCGTCGTCAGCAGCAAGAGTAATGCCTGTCGAATATTCTGATCACCGCTGACCAGTTCGACGCCGCCAGATAATGCAAAGCGCATTCCCATCGTCCCCCGATCAAGGTCAGGGTGAATGAACCGCATTGCGCGGCTGTCAACAGTCATCAGCCTGCTCCATCAACGAATGATTGCCCCGGTTTGCGTACCGAATACTCAACTGCGCCGGGTGGGGTGCCGTCGGTTAAGCCCTTCAACGTATCGAGGCAGACTGCATGCCCTTTCACGCGGATAAACGATGAATATCCCGCAAATACGGGGAGAGTCTTGCTGCACGGTTTGATCCCCACCGGCGGATTGGCATTGGTACAGCCGAGAATAGTTCGTCCTTCCGGGTCTTTGGCAACGAGCACACTGCGCCCCTTGACGGTGACTAAGCCCTGTGACGCCGAATTTTGAACCTTCCCGGTTTCGTGCGCGCAGTAAAGCGCGGCATCTTCGGTCAAGAATTTCATCCTTATCCTTCATCAAAGTCTATTTGCCGCCCCACGATTCGAATCTGACGCCCCGGCGCGGCGATCTCCAGATCCGCCCCGGCGATGAGACGGACACTTCCCGGCGACATTTCCAACAGGCTCCCGTCACGGTTCTGTAAACGCAGTCGCCCTGCCGAATCGTCAAGTTGAATCAATTGTCCGCCAGAGGTACGGAACGTATAGCGCTGGCGTCGCCCATTGACGATCCCGTTATCGGGTAG
>JAPKMU010000366.1 GCA_026645745.1 Anaerolineae bacterium
CGACGGACCGGAACTCGCGCCGGAAGTGGCGAAGCTCGAGGGGCTGCCTGGAGAATGGGAGGAGATGGACTATCACGGCATTGTGGACTACATGAGCGGTGAGCGGACGGTCGTGCGTGAGGCGGACGAATGGCATCAGCACAATCCGAATGCCGAGCGAGATGCTGAAGAAATAGCAGTGAGTACATATTCTCTTCAGAATGACGATGAACCATTGGCATCGCCTGAAGTACCCTCCCCCGATCTCGAGCTTTAGTCAGCCTTGCCCGGCGAAAGTCGGGCAGGACTTCAAATCTTTTTCTGAAACGTTTTCATAGCGTTGTGCATTTATGGAGTGCTAGAATGAACGGAAGTACGTGAAATTCAATCTGCTTCCGCAAGACGCGAGCAAAGGAAAAAGCATGTCTGATGCCATAAACATCTATATTGCCTACAGGCGTGTTGAGGGGAAAACTCCTGATGCTGTTCATCGCTTCGCAGATCAGTTGAAAGAATCGAGGTTTGTGCCAGTACTTGATGCAGGACGTTTGTCAAGCGAAAGCGATTGGCTGGCAACAGTACGTAGCCAAATAGAGAATTGCGATGTTGTATGTGTCATGGTTGGAGCTGCTACGGGTGGTTCCGACTGGATTAAGCAAGAAATTCAGTGGGCACAAGATGCAGGTATACCTCTCTTACCTGTCGTAATTGAGGACTCGCATCAAGTAGCACAGGTGGAACTTGAGAAATTAAGCATGACAAGGATGCAATATGTATCGTTTGCCAGCCAACATGCTAATCTGGGCAGTTTGCTGCATATCCTCGATCAACTCGCTGGATTAGGGAAAAAGCGTAGAAAGGCACGCAAAATCATCCTTGATCGGACAGCTACACTTCCCAACTACAGTATTTTTGGCACTGCTGAACCAAAACCAATTATCAATCGAATTCTTGGCAACCCTTCAGACGACGCACAGTACAGCTGTGATGTGTTCGTTATCATGCCTTTTAAGGAACCATTCAACACTATATATCGAGATCACATTAAACCCATTGCTCAGAAATATGGTCTAGCAGTAAAGCGTGGTGACGATTTCTTCTCTACTGGTTCGATCATGAGCGAAGTATGGTCTGCAATGTTTGGCTCGTACATCGTGATTGCCGAGTGTACAGGTCGAAATCCAAATGTTTTCTACGAGCTAGGGATGGCGCACACGCTTAATAAGCCCGGTATCCTGATCACACAAAGCCTCGATGATATTCCTTTTGATATACGTCATTTGCGACACATTCAGTACGAATATACGCCACCTAGCATGACGGCTTTCGAGCGTAATCTTGAAAAGGCACTGGTGCGTCTTCTTTATGGTGAGGAACTCTAGCATCTCATCACGCTAACATTATTAGTGCTTAGCTCGAGCTTCTAGATAGTTGTTTGGGACTACAATGATGAAGTACCAAGCAGAACAATCTGATGACGAATTTTCAATAGGTCTCTCCTGTCGGGGTTGTGACTTGCCCCTAAGTTTGAACGACCTTGGTCTATGCGACGATTGTTACGCGAAGTTGGAACGCGATCTGATCCGGATGCGCGATTGGGAATATTCGGCAGAGGCGTTCGGATTACCCGACGCGCAGCTTGAAACCCTACGAGATCGCGTCATACGTGAGTATGGCGCTGCCTTTGAACTCCTTGAGCAGCCGCACGAGTACAAGCCCAAGAATAAGCGCAGCAAATCCCGCGCCACTCAGCGCAAGCGTGAGATTGCCGCGCAAGCGATACGAGAATATAGCACCGATGACGTGTTGCAAGCGGCACACGATTTCATTCAGGCACAGACTGAATCTTGGGTCAACTTCAGCCGGGTTTCGCAGCATCTCTATGAACGGTTCTATCACCTCAAACCGAAGCGATTAGGTGCGCCGGGGAAGAAGTACAAAAGTCTGCTCAAATTCATTGCGGATTACCCGGATCGCTTCCAACTGCGCTCGGAACCCGATCAACGCGGTGTGTATTGGATCCGCCTGAGCGATGGCTAGGATTGTTCGTTCAGCTTCTCACGCAATGCTTTGCTCGCTCGCAGCTTGACTTGGCGAAACCTCGTCCGCAGAAACGGATTGTCACGGTATCTTTCGACAATCTGCATCTCCAGCACCATGAAATGCTCAATCTCGATGCGCCCGCCGCTGACTAGTTCCTCCGTCCAGACCTCCACCAACGTCTCGATCACGCGCTCCACATCGCGGTTGCTCAGGCGCGTCCGGCGACCGATCTCGCGCACCATCGTTTTCTTGTTCAGACTCATCGCGTTCGCTCCTGACGATGCCGCTGATACTGTCCACGAAGTTGGCTCAACGGCACGGTTTTGACCTTGCCGTTCGTGGCTTTGGTAACCTTGGCTTGTATGGCGTTCTCAAAGGCGACGGCGATGGACGATGGGCTGCCCGCAATCGGTTCGGCACTAGGTGGCTCTGCTGTGTCCGGTTCGAACTCATCGAAGTCGATGCCGCGTTCCAACAGCAGCGGTTCACTCCCCTTCGCTCCGGTCAAGCGTCGCTTCCAGTCAGCGCGCTCATAGAAGCGTGTCAGTCGTGCGTTCAGGATGACCTGTGTGGCAAAACCCGTCTCAACATACCGGGCGAAGATGGTGCAGTTGCCGACCTGCGGGGTGATGACCTCATCGACGGTCAGCAGCGGACGCTGGCGGAGGTGGCTGTTCGGGTCATCCTGATTGGCGTCCGTCGTCGCCGTGCCGCTCGCCTTGCTGTAGAACTCCGCCGTATCCGCATCGCAGCCGCCGTAAATCACTTGCGTCGCCAACCCGGTGAACAGCGCCTGTGTCCCTTCACGTCCGTACAGCATCTCGAACTGTCCCTTGGTCTGCGCGCCGATCAGGATTGAGATGCGGCGCTTGCGGACGAGGTTCACATCCGCGACGAGGCTGTCGAGTTTGCCCAACGTCGGGAACTCATCGAGGATCACGCCGACCGGGACGGGCAGCGGACCTTTGTTGCGCTCGCCGATGGTATCGAGGTCGAGCATGAGCTTGCGCAGCGTCGCACCAAGATAGGAGGCGTAAACAGCGCGCATTCGCCCCGGACAGGTCAAGACGACGACGGTGGGCTGTTCGACCACCAGTTCGGCATCGAAATCGGATGCTGAGGTGTTGGCGCGCACGTCGATGGACGCCCATCCGGTGAGCGCCGTTGCCAGCGTCGCAATCACGTTCGATGCGACCTTGCCGTCCGATCCAACCGAGGCGATGAAGCTGTTGGCGAGCAGCGCCGCATCATCTTTCTTGGATTTGAGCGCCTTCGCCAGCGTTTTCACGTCGTTCATGGCGTTGTAGATCGCGCCGAGGTTGTCGAAGCGGATCAGGCAGGCAGCGAGCAGCGCGGCGGCGCTGTCCGTCCAGAAGCGGTTATCGCCCTGCGCGGACGGCACCAACACGTCGGCAATCGCCCGTGCATCGGATACGTTGTCGATACCTTCCGCTAGGTTGTAGCGCGGTCCGGCGGCGCTGGTTGGATCATGCACAACGACCAGGTGGCGCGTGACGGCGGCGTATTTGAGAATATGCGTGGTGATTTCGCCCTGCGGATCAGCCACCACGAGTGAATGCCCGGAGAGCATCCGGTCGGCAATTGCGGGCAAGATAATGCCCTGCGTTTTGCCCGAACCCGGACCGCCGAGCGTCAGGATACCGCGTGCCACATCCTCACCACCGAGGCAGAACTGCCCTGTTCCCACATCAAGCCGCCGTTTCTGCTCACCCCAGAACGCGCCGAGCAGAATCAAGCCTTCGGGATCAGGACGACGAAAGCGGCGGTACTCGCGCAAAGTACAGAAATGCGACGACCCCAACGCCCCACGTTTGATCATTGGTGCGCGCAATCGGTCAATTTTTTCGCGTAGCCAACCACCATTCCGCAGTAAACTGTGTAACCCGATGGCAGTCATCATCAGGACGAACACGAGAAACATGCCGAATAGGAACAAGCGCATCGTGTTGATACTGGTTGGTGCGCCGACGATCATCTCGATCAGGTCGCTGGCATTCGAGCGTCCGCGTTTCACCGCCTGATCGCCAAGCAGCATCAGGTAGACGGTTGCTACTGTCAGCAGCACGATAGCGTAGGTTACGGCAAGTAGAACGCGCTGAAACCATGAGGCATTCGCGCCTTCATTGCTCGTCCGACGGATACTCGCTCCCATCACTGCCGCTGTGATTAACATTGTCATCGGCGCACAGCACAGCAGTGGAAAGAGCAGTCCGGTGAGCGCGTCGCGCCCTTCAGTGAACAACCAAAATATCATGAGCGCTCCTTCTTGCCGCTGCTGCGTCGCCCAATCCACCAACCGATCAGCGCGGTGATGAGTACGGTGAGGTAGATTCCTTCGCCGTTGGGTAACTTAAAGATGTGTCCGATAGCTGCTCCTGCCAGCACGAGCGTGAGCAGCGTGAATAGTCCAAGCCAGTGATAGTTCTGCAATGCACCTCTCCTAAAGGGAGAAAAAGTCGTCTAAATCAATTGCGTCGTCACGCTGCACCTCTGCTTCAGGTTCTTCGCGCAGCGGTCGCCAATCGATACCACGCTCGTCAAGCATGTCGGCAAAGTGCTGCGCAGCGATGTCGCGGAATAGGCGGTCATGCCCTTTCGTCGTGTTGTTGTAGACGGGGATGCGATCAGCCGTTGAGGGTGCTGTGCCGGGCAGAACGACATGCGTATGGAGGTGTTCCTGCGGCGGCTCACCGTCTTTGCCCTTCGTTTTTGCGCTGTGCATGAGATAGCTGTATTCCGGCACCTCGAAGCCACGCTCGGTGTAGTAGTCCTCGACGACACGCTCGGTCAGCTCGTAGAGCAGCGCTCGACGCTCACTCTGCGGAACAAGCTCCATCAAGTCGGGAGCGGGGGAGATTACCCATGTCCACGCGAGGACGTGCTTACTTTGCAGTGCGTCGCAATTCTTGAAGATTTCGCCGTAAGACACGCCCATACCGCGATCCTGCCAGCGTTCGTAGGCGTGGTTTTGTGCAAGGTGGTTGTTCTTTTTATCTCGATACTGCAAATATTTGAGCGTGGCTTTTAAGCCCTGCCGCCCCGTGCCGCGTCCGGCGCGTTTATGTCCTTTGTATGCCCAGTCGGGAATGATGATCGGTTTGCTCATGCGTCACCCTTTGGTGGGCGGAGCGCCGCAATCTGTTTGAGCAGCGCCTCACCATCGCGCGCGGCGGTTGCCATCGCCTCATCGATGGCTTCGCCGCTCTCGTCCCCCAGCACGGTCGCCAACAGGAACGTCAGCATCAACATCTGAAAAGTCAGCGTGCTTTCCAGACGGTCAAGCCGGGCTTGCAGCGAACGCTGGAAGTGGCGGCGGCTGCCCACCACATCCGACTGCTGATCGAGGTAGTGACGGATGGCATCGCGGATCAGGTCGTTCTCTGAGATATCGCGCCCGTGTTTGGCGGCAATCTGTGCCAGCAGATCGCGCATTTCCGGGGTCATACTGATACTGCGGCGGACGGTCTTAGTCGCCATTCAAACTGCTCCACACTTTGCGCTGTTCCCATTGTGGCAAAGTGCGACTGATGAAAAGCTGTACGATTCCGGCTGTGGGTTGGGAATCGTACAGAGTCAGGATGGAGGATTCCGGGTCGTGTGTTTGCAATGCAGTTGAGGGTGTGGTGTTACGCTTTTCGGACGCAACCCGAAGGGGTGTGTC
>JAPKMU010000367.1 GCA_026645745.1 Anaerolineae bacterium
GCCGTCGTCACCGCAGAGCGGATTACCATAGCCGATGATCAATGCGGTCATGAGATGATCCTTTGCAGGAAAAACCCCTCCCTTACAGCGCCCTTGCCCCTCGTCCTCCTCTCCGCTGGCAGTTCACGAGACGACAGTTTTAGCTTGACGTACTGCTCCCCCTCTCTATCGCTTGCGATGGAGAGGGGGTCGGGGGGTGAGGAAAAAGTGTCGTCCCGTGAATGGCGCAAGGAGGGGAGGGGTTAGACGCTACCCCTGCGTGATACTCCGCACGAGTGATCCATCCGGGGCGCGCAGTTCGACATTCAACGGCATCTTGCCGACTGCGTGCGTGGAGCAGCTTAAGCACGGGTCAAAGGCGCGGATCACCGCTTCAACGCGATTGAGCATACCGTCGCGCACTTCTTCACCACGAATATATTCGCGCGCTGCTTGAAGCACACCGCGATTCATCGCCATATTGTTGTTGCCTGTCGCAATGATCAGGTTGGCGAACTTGATGCGCCCATCTTCACCAATCTTATAGTGATGCAGGAGCGTGCCGCGCGGCGCTTCAGAGATGCCGACGCCTTCCAGACTGTTTGGCTGCGCGAAGGCGCGGACATGTGTGCTGAGGATTTCCGGCTCGTTCAGCAGTGCTTCGATCCGTTCGACGCCGTACAGCATTTCGATCAAGCGCGCATAGTGATAATGGAATGAACTCCAGCGTTCTTCTTGCGGCAGCGCTTGGAAGCGCACCAGCCATTTATCCGCCAACGGCGTGCCGCAGCGGGCGACACTGTTCAGACGTGCCAGCGGACCGACACGGAACATGCCAGCCGGATAGCCGTAAGGCTTGTAATACGGCGACTTGAGATACGAATCCGGCTCAACCGCTTCCCCGATCATGTCGGCGTAGCGGCGGGGATTCTCCAGCGCGTCGATCTCCCTGCCTTCGGCGTCGATTACCGTGAGCGCGCCGTCATACATGCCCAAGCGCTTGCCGGGTTTGACGAGCGCCATAAACAGGCTTGGGAAATTGGCGAAATGCGCGATTTCGTCTTCGTAGCGGTCCAAAATACCGCTGAACCACACCAGCGCTTTGCTCATGAACTCGCGCGCGGCGGGGATCGTCGCCAGAATAGCTTCGCGTTTTTCAGGCGTGAGCGGTTCACTCACGCCGCCGGGGATGATCCAACCGGGGTGAATGCGCTTGCCGCCCAACATTTCGATGATCGTCTGCCCGAAGCGGCGCATGGCGATCCCGCCCTGCGCGAGTTCGGGGTTTGCCGCCAACACGCCGAGCACGTTCCGCTGATCCGGCGGCGCGTCCATGCCAAGCAGCAGGTCAGGCGACGAAAGGTAGAAGAAACTCAGCGCGTGCGACTGCACCATCTGAGCGAGGTTCATGATCTTGCGCAGCATGACCGCAGTCGGCGGAATTTCAATCGACAGCAGTTGATCGCATGCTTTCGCGGAGGCGATCAAGTGGCTGACCGGGCAAATACCGCAGATGCGCGCCATGATCGCGGGCATCTCTTGGAACGGACGCCCTTCGACCAGTTTTTCAAAGCCGCGAAACTGGGTTACATGGAAACGTGCGTCGGTCACGTCTCCGGCGTCGTTCAGTTGAATCGTGATCTTGCTGTGCCCTTCGATTCGGGTCACGGGATCAATGGTAATGGTCTTCATTGGGGAGATTCTTTCTCATCCAAACCGGGCGATTTCCGCCGAATCGACCGGTTCACCGGCGATCAAGCGATCGAGTACATAGGCGATCGTTTTGGCGCTTGGTGGGCAGCCGGGAACGACCAGATCGACCGGGACAATTTGATGCACCGGACGCACGCGGGCGATCAGCGGCGGAATTTTCTGAGTGGGTGCGCCGGGGTTGATATCCGCATTTTCGACATAGGCGCGTTCCATGACGGCGCTCACCGGGAACATCGAACGCATCCCCGGCACGTTGCCCGTCACGGCGCAGTCACCGAGCGCGACCAGCGTTTTGGTGTGCTGACGCACTTTCTTGATCTTCGCCAAGTCATCGGTGCTGGACACCGCGCCTTCAACGAGCGTGAGATCGACCATTTCCGGGAAGTCTTTATGATCGACCAGCGGGCTGTAAACGAGCGTCGCCCGCTTGAAGATTTCAATCAGATATTCGTCCATGTCGAGGATCGACATGTGGCAGCCGGAACATCCATCCAGCCAAACAGTCGCCATCGTGATCATTTCTTGCTCTCCCGCATTGATTTGAGATAGGTCACGAATGTCGCTTGCTTGACCATCTCGGCTGCCGATTTGCCCTTCTGGAATAATGCTCCGGTCGGGCAGACCTGTACGCACTTGCCGCAGCTTGTACAGGTGAGCGATTCACCCCAAGGCTGATCAAGGTCGGTGATCACCGACGCTTCGATCCCGCGCCCACGCACATCCCATGTATGCGCGCCTTCGATTTCATCGCACACACGGACGCAGCGCGTACACAATACGCAGCGGTTGCCATCAAACCCGAAGCGTTCATGCGAAAGATCCATATCGCGGACGGGCGCGCGGTAAGCGAGACGGGTGTAATTCATGCCGACTTTCACGGCGAGGTCTTGCAGATCGCAGTGACGATTGCTCACACACACCGCGCAAACATGATTGCCTTCGACAAACAGCAGTTCGAGGATCAAGCGGCGGTATTTTTGCAGCGTCTCCGAATTCGTGACCACCTCCATGCCTTCTTCGATCACCGTCGAGCAGGCAGGCTGGAAGCCGCGCCGCCCTTTGATCTCGACGACGCACAGGCGGCACGCGCCCACGTCGGCAAGCCCATCGAGATGGCATAGGGTAGGAATGTAGATATTGTTTTCTTCAGCCACTTGCAGGATGGTATCGCCTTCACGAGCGCTTAGGTCTTTGCCATCCATCTTGAGCGTTTTGACCGACATGGTTTATTTCGCCTCCACAGGCTTAGCATCGACCAGCAGCGCTTCGTATTCCTCACGGAAGTAGCGGAGGGTGCTCAGTACCGGATTAGGCGCGCTTTGCCCTAATCCGCACAGGCTGGTATCGCGCACCATCTCGCACAAGTCCTCAAGTAGTTGGAGATCGGCGCTGGTTGCTTCACCGCTGATAATCAGGGCGAGCAGATCATACATTTGCGCAGTCCCAACGCGGCACGGGATACACTTGCCGCACGATTCCGACTTGGAAAATTCCATGAAGTAGTGCGCGACTTCGACCATCGACGCGGTATCGTCCATCACGATCATGCCACCCGATCCCATGATCGAGCCGAGCGCCTTAAGCGATTCGTAATCGACCGAGACTTCAAGGTGTACCGCCGGAATGCACCCACCGGACGGTCCGCCCGTCTGCACCGCTTTGAATTCGTGCCCGTCAGGGATGCCGCCGCCGATGTCGTAGATGATCTCGCCTAAGCTGATACCCATCGGCACTTCGATCAAGCCGATGTTCGTGATCTTGCCGGACAGCGCGAAAATCTTCGTGCCCGTGCTTTTTTCCGTGCCAATGCTGGAAAACCACGCGCTGCCTTTTTCGATGATCGCCGTGATATTGGCGAATGTTTCAACATTGTTGATCAGCGTTGGCTTGCCCCATAAGCCGCTCTCCGCCGGATACGGCGGGCGCGGGCGTGGTGAACCGCGTTTACCTTCGATGCTGGCGATCAGCGCGGTTTCTTCACCGCACACGAACGCCCCTGCCCCGAGGCGAATTTCAATCGAGAAGTCAAAATCGGTGCCGAAGATGTTTTCGCCAAGCAGTTCATACTTGCGAGCCTGCTTGATCGCATTCTTCAGCCGTTCAATCGCCAGCGGATATTCCGCGCGCACATAGATATAGCCCTGAGTCGCGCCGATGGCATATCCGGCAATCGCCATACCTTCGAGGATCAGGTGCGGATCGCTTTCCATCACGCTGCGATCCATAAACGCACCGGGGTCGCCTTCGTCGCCGTTGCAGATCACATATTTCTGCGGGCTTTTCATCTTGGAGACGGTGCTCCATTTCAAGCCGGTGGGGTAGCCGGCGCCGCCGCGCCCGCGCAAACCGCTGGTGCGGACTTCATCAATGACTTCTTCGGGCGTCATCTCGGTGAGTGCCTTCCGAAGTGCCGAATAACCGCCCTCGGCGATGTAGTCCTCAATCCGGTCAGGATCAATCTTGCCCGCGTTGCGGCGGACGACGCGCACCTGTTTGGTGAAGAATGGGGTATCGTTGGCGATCACGAGGTCTTCGACAGGTTCGCCTTTTTCCAATCCGGCGTAAATGCGTGTCGCATCGCTTTCGCTCACATGCTGGTAGAGCACTTCGTCGTCGTCAACGCTCACCATCGGACCCGCGCCGCACAAGCCCATGCAGCCTACACCCTTGACGCGGCAGGCATGTCCATGCTTTTTCGCTTCAGCTTCCAGCGCTGCGCGGATCTGCGGACTGCGCGACGACGCACACCCCGATCCAACGCACACACCAATCTGGTGATGGTAATCTCCCTGCCGGGTGCGTTCGCGCGCGGCAAGTTCATCAAGCTCATGACTTTCCATTGCGGAGTGCCTCCTCGATCAGCGTGACGATTTCTTCAGCGGTTTGTTTGGGCATCACTTCGCTGTCAAGGACGGCGGCAGGAGCTAACCCACATGCGCCTAAGCAGCGTGCGGTCAAGATCGAAAGTTCGCCATCGTCGGAGGTTTCGCCGTCCGCAACGCCGAATTTTTCCTCAATCGCGTGCAGCAGTTCGCCGCTGCCCTTGATGTAGCATGCCGTTCCGGTGCAAATCACGCACGAATGGCGACCTAATTTCTTGAGGCTGAAGAAATGGTAGAACGTCGCAACACCGTAAGCGTGACTGAGCGGAACGTTTAGGCTGTCCGCTACAAAACGCAGGGCTTGCGGGTCGATGTAGCCGAATGATTCCTGTACCGTGTGCAGGGCTTCGATCAATGCATCGGGCTGATACCCATAGCGCCGCATTGCGGCATTGACCAGCAGCCAGCGTTTGTCATCGCTGGGGGGAGCAGCGCGCAAGCTTTTCACTGCCATTCAATTGTCTCCTCTTTAGGAAATCACAACGCCATTAAGCTTATGTGAGTTCGCAGAATTCGCCTGATGACGTGTATCATGCGCGGTTGTGAAATCTGTCACATGGTTGTGATTCTTTTCACAATAAAACAGATAAACATTGAGAAAATGAGGGTTTTTCGGGCTAATGCCTATCAGCCTGTTGGTTTCGCTGCGCTTGCCCTACTGTGGATCGTCAAAGCACCATCCGCGCGATAAAGTTAATTCGCATAAGGTAATAACGGGAGACGGAAAAGAGGACAAATCACCATGCGCGCATCGCGGACTCACGGGTTCTTCACGGCGCTTCTGCTGCTCATCGCATTATTCACCACTACGCTTCTCGTGACGTCTGCGCCGAAGGCACGCGATCCCGGGGGGATGTCTACGCACGATGTCGCATTCGGGGCGTACTTTGACGCGGCGGCTGCGGATCAAATCACCAACATCAACATCGATAACATCGAGTTGATCTGGAACGATACCGGGCTGCCGCCTGCCGCGCTTGATGTCACCGTGACCTATTACGGACGACCCGCCGCGCCGAACAACGCGCTGATCGATGATTTGGCAGTACAGATGAACGATACATATTTCACGGTGGTGTTCGATAA